>CAZMZJ010000004.1:0-51887 GCA_964570825.1 uncultured Lachnospiraceae bacterium
CGAGAGTTTCGAGGTCTACCATTATACGGTCAACACCGTTCTTTTCGGCAATCAATGCCACCTCAGGAATATTGGTAATGTATATTAATTTTAGTGACATCGCAATTTCCATCCTGCTTTTTTAATTACATCACATCATCAAAGTTATATGTTTGCCTATCAATAGCGATAGGAGTATAAGGATGAGTGTTTCCTTTTATCTTATTTAATTTTTTTATCCATTCTTCCGGATTGAAAAACAAATGTCCGAGCGAGTAGCCGTCCGGCGTTTTGTATTTATAGGGAATTTCAAGGGTCCCGTGCTGGTTATAATAGTTCTTTGCTCTTCATACATCAGATCCCACGATGCGGTCAGCGTGTTGTTCAGCTTATCAAAGAGCGCAAGACAGTCACGCACCTCATCGATCACCTGAAAATGCTCATTGACAATGGCATCCTCCATACCGAGCGAGCGGTAGTAGGTCATGGCAATCTGCATTTCTTCATCAACTGCGCCGATACTGTACAGATTCTCAATGTTCAGCACAATGTCAAAGATGACCGGATGGTCTTTCTTCCCAGCGGTGAGGGCACGACCGATCTGCTGTTTATAAATGATCGTTGACACCGTCGGGCGGAGAAGGATCACGCCCGCCACATCGTCCACATGAACGCCCTCGTTGAGCGCGTCAATGCAGTAGAGCAGGCGCAGGTGATCGGTATCATTGTCCGATTTGAAATCTTTGAATGACCTGCTTGCCGAAGGGCCATCGGAATAGACAGTATAAATATGCGGGGCGGGGTCAACCTTTCCAAACCATGCTGGGGCTTTGCCGATCATCTCCTGCATATGCTCATAATTTGCACAGAAAACGATGTGCTTTCCCATCCGGTCGGTCATGTGCTTATCAAAGACGGTATCCAGTCCGTCCGCCTTATCCGGCGAACGGCGCAAAGCCTCCAGATACCGTTCGGCTTCATCCCGGACAAGCTTGCTTTTAGCGCGTCTGACGCGGGATTGGTACTTTTCAAGATCCTTCTGACAGGAGAATACCGACAGTACATACTTTGGTGCGGCAAGAATCCCACGGACGATCGCTTCGCCAAGCGTCATCTCGAAAGCGATGTTGCCGTCAAAGAGTCCATCCGCCATATCGCGCTGATTGTCAAGATAGCGGATATTGGTAGCTGACAAGCCAAGGATCGGTACACCGGGATAGACTCTCAACAGATTCTCAACACCCTTGCCCCACTCCTGCGCACCGCAACGGTGAAATTCGTCGAGTATGATGAAATCGGGGGTTATTTCCGAAATTTCCGCGTCGGACAGAAATATCAACTTGGCATAAGTAAAGAACCTGACATTTTCGGGAACATAGCCGTTTGATACTTTTGCCAGGTTCTCAAGTTGTGTTTTGAAGATATATTCAGACGGGGAAAGCCAGCAAACGGTTTTGTCGGGATGAACCTCGCAGAGCTTGAAACCGATAAAGGATTTCCCAGTTCCGGTGGGGTGAATGATCGCCGCTTTGCCGGTGTCAGAGAGCATGGATACGGCAGAATCGTATGCTGTTTTGTTGTGCTCAAACAGTTCGATCATGCCGCATTCCCCCTTTCATTTTTTTGTGTGTCGGGATATTTTCTGTGTATCCTTGACGATCTCTCCTGATTCCACCGTGGTTAGTTCCGGTACCGTGCAGTCCTTCATCACGACAGACGCGCAGTCGCAGTGCGCATAGTTTTTAACGGTCGCATTAAACCCGATCATCGAGTTGCTTGCGATAATGCAGAAATCACCGATCTCCGCGCCGGTATTGATGGTTGCCTGCGGCATGACGATGGTCCCGCGGCCGATGCTCACGCCTCGTGCAATTGAAGTTTCATTACTGATCATGTGTGGCGTAATATAGCCCACCTCGGTGACCTGTTCAGCAAGCTGTTTGCGTAGCTCGTTGTTGCCGATGGCAATGAAGCACATCGGATATTCATCTACGAAATTCGCATAATCATTGATTCTTCCGACAACACTACTATCGGTAACGATATCATCAAGAAACCGAATTTTCTGAAAAATCCCGAGCTTATCTGCAATTTCATATACAGCATGACCATGACTGCCCGCACCGAGGATCAGCAGATTCATTTGCTTTGCATTTGTGTTCGGTTCGCTTGCAGGAACATTCAGCGCATCAATCAGCGCGGGATTTGCCTCTGCGAAATGACCGTATTTGCTTCGGATAGCCGGTACGCTCAACCCGGTCATCAGGGAAACCGTTTCAAAATTTATCCCGTTTTCAAGACAGCGTCGTATGAATGTTGCCCGGAGGACTTCGGGGGTTATTTTCTTTTTATAGCCAAATGCGGAGAACGCCCTTGCCCAAAAAATCCTTGCCGTTCTCATACTTTTGATCTGCATGCCCTTTTCGGTGAGAAGATACCGATCTTCTCCGGTTTTCACCTCGTATGTCAGATTGACATATTCCAAAACCACTTTGGGGATAGGAACGGTTCTTTCTTCGCAGGGAACGATCATTCCCGGCATATGCTTGGCGTCCATCATGACGCGGGATATGGTCAGTTTACCGGCTTGAGCATCAATATCCGAAAAAAGCAATGCGGCAATTTCGTCTCCCGATATCCCCATATATAGGGCAAAGCAGATTGCAAGCCGCAGTCCGATGTGACACATTTTGATGTATGGGATCAGTTCTTTTACCTCTTCTTCGCTGAGTGCATCGGGATACACGGTTTTATTTCTATGCGAGACTGCGTAATAGGAGCGAATATTACGATTTTCCTCGAACAGCTTAACAGCATCCTCGGATTCACCGTTTTCCACCTTCACAGCAAGGGCGCGCAAAATCTCAGCCCGTCTCTTCTCGGCTTCTTCATACGTTCTGCCGTATACAGAGCCGTAAATGATCGAGCCGTCCGGTTTTCTTCCTTTCCGATATCTTGCCTCCCAGCGTCCGTCTGTATGTTCGTAGATGCGCGAACCGTCTTTCACAGCCTACCTCCGACCAAAAATAAAGAGCAAGTGTGTAATGAAGTAAAGAACTTCATGATATAAAAATATTTGCTCAAAAGCACGCTTTTCAAAAGTATACTTGTATAATATCATGAAAAGGCAATTTTGTCAAGTAGCAAAGACAGCTAAAATCAGTTTGTTTCAAGAAATATATGAAAAAATATTCCAGTTCTTTTGGCTTTGAATGAATAAATAAGGATTTTCGGGCTTCATGCCTTTGCGGATTTTGGCGAAAAAGTCCGAAATGTAAAATCATTCGTTGTCAAATTGTTGTCATAAAACGGAGGAAAAAACATGGCAAGACGAGGTGAAAACATTTTCAAGCGCAAGGACGGCAGATGTGAGGCGCGAGCCATCAAATGCCGCAGTAACGGGAAACGGGTGTACCGCTCCCTTTACGAGAAAACCTACACCGAGGCAAAAGCAAAAAAGAAGAGTATTACGGCATAAACCGCTTTGAATCCGCACAATCTGCAAAAAAGTTGGCTGCATTTTCTTGGCTTGCAGGTGAGTAGTTGGCTTTTCTGTCAGGGGGACGGTGAAGGAGTCCACCTACACGAGGTATTACAGGAATGTGTACAGTTATCTTGTGCCTGCCTTAAGCAAATATTCGGTTTGACGGCTGGACAGTACTATAGTCAACCAGCTGAAAGAAGAGCTTCTGTTGCATGGCGGCAAGCGCGGCAACGGACTGTCCGAAAAAACGGTGTCGGACATTCGTTCGGTTTTCAAAATGATTCTGTTTTATGCCGCCGGCGAGGGATATCCCGTAATGAACGCATCCTTGATCAAGTATCCGCTCCGAAAAAAAGAAGGACATCAGCGTGATCCCGCCGGATATCATCAACCGCCTCGAAGAAATCCTGCTGACATCTGAGGACGCGATTTCGTTGGGAATTCTTCTGACGCTGCATACGGGCATCCGGAATGGAGAACTTTGCGGTCTTCAGTGGGACGATTTCAGCTTTTACAATAAGACGGTACAAATCAACCGAACGGTGGAGCGGATCGCCAATCTGGATCCGAGCAGGATGTCCAAAACAAAGCTGATGATCAGCGAGCCGAAAACCGACACCTCCAAACGCGAGATCCATTGCCGAAAACCTTATGCGATTATCTGAAAATAAAGCGTAGGTCGCCGGAGACATATTTGTTTACCGGCACGGACAAGCCCTCAGAACCGCACACGCTATACATGCGGTATGAGCGATTTCTCAAGCGGAACGGCTTTGAGGGTTATACCTTTCACGTGCTCCGTCACTCCTTTGCCACACGCGGTATTGAATCAGGGTTTGATGCCAAATCGCTTTCGGAAATTCTCGGGCATTCGGATGTTACCACCACATTGCGATGCTATGTGTATCCGTCGATCGAACAAAAGCGAAAGCAGATGGAAGCCCTGTTTGATGGGAAAATTCGTGGTCAGAAATATGGCGTGTAAAATTCCGAAATCCTTGATACTACATCTATACCGAACAAGCGGAAATGAATTTCTGTACTTCATTACACACTTCCCACTTTTTCAGCCGTCCTTCGGGGCGGCTTTTTTATATGCGCGCACCGGTTTTTCAAGCTTTTCTGCCATATGCAGGCAGGTTGCCGCGCCGCCTTTTTCGCGAATCACATGAGCAATGAGCAGATCATTGTTTTCTAACATGCAAGTTCTTTTTTCTGTGCTTGTTCATATTCTCGTTCCACTGCACCGCAGTATCGCAGACAATCCAGTGCCAAAGTCAACACTTTGCAGTTCTGCTCTTTTATTTCGGAAGCCGTACAAGCGTCCTTATCTTGTAATTTTTTTTGATCTGAGCGAAAGTTTTTCGAATGCTGCCAGCAAGAACAGAAGATGATTCAGTGTTATGATGCGGCTTGTATGATTCTTTCATTCGGGACAAATACGAGGGCATTTCTTCGTTTTTGCCAATCATTTTATCTCTAAAATAACAGATAGCAAGGCAGGTTTTCGCCATTTCATAATACTGCTTGCAACCAAGAAGGCGTTGTAAGCTATACAAGCCGTCTTCAACGACATCATTCGGATAGCGGATAAAAGAAAAACATTCCTCCCATGCCTGAACCGTTATATCGCATGTCTTGGTCAGCATACATGGAAACATATGTTACTGACCAAAGAAATGCCAGAAATTGTAGTATTTCAGAAAACTCAAGAGGTTAATTTATACAGTTTAACTCCACAACGAAATGTTTTGATGAAATCGGCAGAATAAAGGTATACGGAATAGAAGTCGGACACGGTGATACTATGGAAAGAATTAAAGATATTTCATCAAGAAAAGATATCGTGATAAATTTACTGAAAAAACTCGAAACAGAAAAATGCTCTCCACTACACTTAAAAAATGTAGTAGAGGATTTCGTAATAGATCAAATCATATAAGGAATTATTACACAACCTGAAGTTATGTTACCTGACCATCTTTTTTAGGATCAAAGAAGTTAAGGCTTTGGCGAATACACGAACATAAAAATATATTTAAAAAGTTGTAACTTGTTTGCCGATATTTTTTGTTGTATAGGGTAGAACGGAACCGAAGTGGTTCAATATTAAACTATAAGGCTGCTGGTTACAGCTTTATTTAGGTAAAATAAATCCTAGGCTAGCGAAAGACGTCAGTAGCAGCTTAGGGTAATGTATGGGAGGGGAGTCCGATGAGATAAATCCGATGCGCAAAGCAACTTGAAAATGTTCTGATTTACAAACAACACTGATGTGATATGCCGGATAGCATCAGAGTTCTGAATTTCCGGTAAATAAAAGAAAGGATAGAATACATGAAAAAACTCGGGTTCAGAATCGCTGTAATGATGATTTCTTTTATATGTTTGTTTAACACATTGACTTTTTCATTATCAGCTGCGGTTGGATGTGACTACAACTTTGACACTTATACACTAGGCGGTTCAAACGGCTATTTTGAAAGCAATTATGCTTATAATGCGAATATAAATTGCATTATGTATGCTGAAACTAGGGTAGTTAATTATCCAACATACACAGGAAGCTTAAGCATGCTTTTATATACTCAAACAAGTGGAGCAGGTAATCCTTTAGCTTCGGATTATATTACCACCGGAGATGTTAGCAGTCCTCTCATTACAAACAGAATAACATATACAGACCTCACATTACTCGTATCCGGTTCGTACGGAGATATTCATCACAAAGTATATAATTCATATGGAACTGTAATTCAACAGTGCAAATATCGCGGTGTATGGTATTCATCAGCTCTGGGATGGGATTTTGCCGTTAAGCTTATCTAAATTATTATTTCATATAGTAAAATTAGTTTAAAAAGCAAATCTATGGTGTGACAGAAACAAATTTCTGTCACACCTCCTGTAAGTAAACAGTTGAAAGGGTTATCATGAAAAAAATCTTTGCTATTATATTATTATTGTCTATAATAATGCTTCAGTTTACGGGTTGTTTTAATAATGATAACTATATAAATGATGAATCTGAGGTTGTAGAACTCTGCTACAATTCAGTTATGTATGGTAATTATATTTATTATAATATAGCTGGAATAGTGTTTAGATATAATGTGCAGACTGGAGTTTTTTCATCCGCTTGTCTCGACCCTACTTGCGATCACACATATGCATCCAGATGTATTATGTATGATATTGGAGCAATCTTATTTTTTAATAACAACTGTATGTATTTTATGTATCCCGGTAAAGACAATGATAATTATTATTATGGTTCATACAATCTGCTGGATGGGACACTGAATATAATAAAAGAATGTTCTCCATATGAAACATTTGGCGGTTCACCGAAAACAGACGGAACATATATTTATTATACATACAACAAATTGAAAGAAAAAGGTGACAAAAATAATCCCGATGATTATATTCCGGCGGTATTCCGCCAACCTCTTGAAGGCGGTAAAGAAAAATTTCTTTGCTATATTGAGAGTACTGATATGCTGAATTTTGTCGTAAATGACAAATTAGTCTTTTGTAGTAATAATAAAATATTATTCTGTACTGATATCAACGGAGATAACAAAAGAACGATTTTTAATGTTGATCGATATACTTTTCTAAAAAGTTTTGCTTATCTTGATGGATATATTTATTTTCTTGCATATGACGGAACATACGATATTACGCTAGATGGCATAATATCGCCTCATTTTAATTTACTTCGGGTAAATATAATGACTGGTGAGTATGAAAAAATTGTTGATAATTATGTGGCATTATTTAAACTAACAGATGAAAAAATCTATTATCTTCAGTATGATCTTAGATATTTGTATATTCCGGATAATATTGGCTCTGATGAGTGTACTGAAGTGTGTACAGTATATGATTTCGGTGCTGATTTCTGGTGCTGTAAAACAGACGGAAGCAATCCAGTTATTCTGTTAACTAACGAATATTTACAATATGATAATTATACTGTTATAAATAATAAAATTTATGGTGAATTCAGGATTTATAATAAAGAAACAAATGAGAAGTGCCTTCCGTTTTTTGGAAATATTTCCATGAACAATGGGGAAATAACAATCATAGCTGATATGAAAGACTATGTTACTTTCGCAAAATGATGCTTAAATTAATTTTTTATGAAATAAAAAAGATATTAGGATATAAGGCAATACCGGTAATTATCGGCATTCTTTTCGTGCTGAATATAGCAAGTGCTTATTATACAGAGAATAAATTATCTCAAAACAGTATATATAATAAGATAATTGAAAGTTATATCGAGTCTCCTGAAAAATATACTCAATATTATGAAGAACTGAAATTACTTGATGAAAAGCGCACTGAAGAGATTATCAAAGCCGCTAAAGATGGTCGTTATGTCGATTTCAAACTTCCATATACTTTTGACAGTTCCTGCAGCGAAGATGATCTCGAAATTTTGGAAAAAGTGTTCGCACAATTATCGTATATCGACAAATATTCAGAAATCCCGATTAAAATATCCGATCAGGCGCAGGTTAACTTATCAGACCTGTTGTCATATTCAATTCCTACTGATACATATCCGGTGAGAATGCAATTAAAACTAATCGAAAAATACGGACACCTTACAAAAGCAGTGAAAATAGAGCCGGAATATCCATCTGGTTATAACAGCTATCTTTCAAATAAAACTGTCAACGTTTATATCGTGCTGGCAATAATCACCGTGATTCCTTTTATTTTTTCACATGAATATAGTTGTAGGATATACGACATTATCGGAATTACAAAACACGGAAGGTTTGCCACTTCTGTAGCAAAATTATGCGTCATAATATTACTTTCTGTAATAATCGAATTTATTTTTTCATTGAGTACCTTTATCGTTGTTGGACTTTCCGAAGGTTATTCATCAATTGGTAATGCTGTACAGGTATTTAAAGAATACTCAAAAGTACCATATGCAATAACAGTCGGTGAATATGTTATTTTAATTCAGATGTTACGCATGTTGGCTTTTATGGTTATTGCCGTATTTACTTTCCTTATATCAGCATGTTTTAAGAACTATATTGTATCGTTTGGCTCCGGACTGATTTTTTACGGATTAAATTTGTTCTTTGACATCAAATCTTATATAGGTACGCCTCCGGCAATAAGATACATGAACTTGGTATGTTTGTCGAATGGTGTTGATATAACACAAGTTTTTCGGACGACGAATATTTTTGGTTTCGCTGTAAGTTATGTGGAGTTATCTTCGTTTCTTTATATCACCATTTTTATTGTAATAGCTATATTATGTATATTCTGCCGTTTCGGATTCTGTGGGATAAGAAATAAGGTATATTTAACCGTACTTCAAAAACATCATACAAACATAAGCGGTTTGTTTGTGAATTTTTCAAATTATTACAAAAAAAAGAAAAGAAAATTTTATATTATTCCTAGGACCTTATCCTGCTTCGAATTAACAAAAATTATGACATTTTCGCGTTCAGCCATAATTATTTTATTGCTTGCGAGTAAACTTATATTTTCTATATATTCATATGCCAAACCGGTTTCATACAGCGAAATATTATACCATCAGTATATGACACAGCTGAGCAATTTCGAAAATTCGCAGGAAAGGAGCCTTTTTATTACTACAGAGCGCGACAGGCTGAACGGTATAATTCAACAATATGACAATTATAAAATAGATTATATGACAGGAAAAATAGATTCGCAGATTTACTTAACATATATGGAGGAATATTACGATGCGCAAGTTGACGATACGGTTTTTAAATGTGTAGAAAGCAGGTATCAATATCTTATTGAAAAAGAAGCTGATGGATACAATGTCAGTTACATATATGATACTGGCTGGGAAAAATTTTTTGATCGGTACACAGACTTGTTTTTATATACAGCAATACTAATTATATGTATGAGCAGCTTTTCAATAGAATTTAAAAGTAGTACTTCAAGTTATAGCTTTTCTCAGATACTTAGATGCACAAAATACGGCCGGCGGCAGACATTTTACCAAAAATTATTTGTTGTTTCAATTTTATGCGGATTTATAGCGATATTATTCTGTTTAATTGATATATTGACTATCAATTATTCGTACGAACTGCCTTCACAGCAGGCATTGTTGATGTCTTTGAGCATGTTTAGAAATGTCAATTCTCCGATCACAATAAAACAATATTTACTTACTTATTTTATTCTTCATGCTGCTGTTTCAGTTCTTCTCGGATTATTTGTTAGTGCTATTTCTGAAATACTGCGTAAACCACTACCGATTCTTAGTGTTACTATATTAGTTACATTAATTCCATGGCTTATGACAAAAATCGGAGTACATATTCCTGTTTATCTTGATTTTATTTCGATTTTTTGCATAAATCCGATATTACTGTATTCGGCTTTGATTAAAATTCTGAATAATGATTATAGTATTTTATTTATATTGTATATATCATTAGCCAGTATTGTATATATGTTGCTTGTTACTGCTCGAAAACAATACTGTAAGTAAAGAATGTCAGTTATATATTTAAAATTGATTATTAAAAATAATGTAAAATATTATGGTTCAAACAGAAAGTTGCCAAGCTGATTTATTGTATCTAATTAAAGATTCTTTTATGTCCTTGCACTCTTAGGACGATGATTTACCAGTTAATGCAGTCCGTGAACGGATTATTCTTATCAGCAGAGGGCGTGATATGAGCGCCCGAATTATCACACAAAGGCATATAATGCTAAAAATATTTGAAAAAAGTATTGACAAAGAGTTTATGGCGTAGTATAATATGCTCAGAAATTAGCACATAACACAAGAGAGTGCTAATATCAAATAAAAATAAAAGTAAAGGAGTTGTTAGCTATGGCAGTATTGGTACCTTTTAACAAAAGAAGGGCAGAATTAAGTCCCACAAGTATCGATTTCTTTAACAATATGCTTGATGACTTTTTTACTGATGGCTGGCCCGCAAGAAGAAGTCTTTTCTGCGACACTTTCAAGATTGATGTAAGCGAAGATGATAAAAACTACATCATTGAAGCTGAGCTTCCCGGAGTAAAAAAGGATGAGATCGGCATTACTATTGATGACGGAAAACTGAACATTTCAGTTACACGCGACGAAAAAGTCGAGGAGGATAAGAAAAATTATCTTCACAGAGAGCGCCGCTACTGCTCCATGCAGCGCAGCATTTACCTCGCCGATGCCGACAGCGCCGGAATTCACGCAAAGCTTGATAACGGCGAACTTACTGTAACTGTTCCCAAAAAGAAAAACGATGACACCTCGTTAAAAATCAATATCGAATAATCATAAAAGCCTGCATCGCAGCCGATGCAGGCTTTTATAAATTTTACGTGAAACAGTGATTTTACAGATGCAGCAGTTTATTTTACGCTTGCCTTAAAATATGCAATATTGTAAAGGCAAAAGGTAACCTGAAACATTCAGGCCCGGCATTTTTGACGGGTTTTTGGGAAACAGAAGGGTATATTACTTATTGCTGACAAGATATGTCTGAATGTACACATTTCCGGAAGTGTTCTCAAAATACACTGTCAGAGGAACTGTCGGATCCGCCACGGTTATGCCTACACTGTACCAGTTCATTGTGTCGGTAAGTTCGCAGCTGTACGAAGAACCGTTGTATTTATATGTAAGGGTCGAAGTGCCTTCGCCGGCTTTTGCGTATATCTGAAGAATTACAGTTCCGCCCGAAAGCAGAGCGCTGTCGTAGAGAGTGAATCGGCTGCCTGTGTCAACCCAGTTCTGATTAAGACCAGACAGAGTGCTGTGCAGCCATGAATCGTTCTCCGTTGGAGTCACAATTGCGTAAAGTCCGTTTTTCGTATATTCAACCGTCGCCGACTTTTTCAGCACTCCGCTGTTGAAAAAGTCGGGGGTGAGAATGATTTTTTCGGGAGCCGCGATTTCGTTTGACGACACAGCCATCCAGTAGTTTTTCGGAACAAATGCCGACATGCCGCTTCCGACTTTAAGATTCGACACGGCATCATCAAGCTCGATTATGGGTACTGCTCCGCGGGAGGCTATGTCGATAGCTATCGCCGGCTGCCAGAACAGCGTTCTGTCGCCGGTAACCATCAGAACATTATAACCCTCGACCATCTCCCATGCTTCCTCGGCGTCGGCTGTGTATCTTGCATCCATGCTGTGTTCATTAAGGTTATATCCGAAAGCGGTGTTTATGATGAATACCACCGACATTGTTATGACGAGAGCGCTTTCTGCACGTCTGGTAAAACCATTCCTGTGAATGTAAAGAGCCATTGCGGTAAAAAAGACGAGGCAGAACAGCGGAACGATCAGTTTGCCGTTGAAATATTTGCTGTCGGTTGTATAGTAGGAAAGCAGAATTGCATCAACAGGATATGACCGGCAGCTAAAAATGTCAAAATTCCTTATAAGGAAGAATCCAGCTAAGACGCCGGCTGTTCCTGTCGCTGCTGTTATATTGAATTTGGCCTGCTCCATTTCCGGGGCGAGACAATAAGCAAGCAGTGCGGGGAAGAAAGCGGCAATATAGCGCAGATGGATCCGCGTCGCGTACGGGTCGCCTGTGAACTCGTTTATGTAAATGATATATACAGTTCCGATCACGATAAAAACAAGCGATGCAAGCGTGATTATTAAAGAATATTTATTTTGCTTTCTGAATAGGGGAAAGTTGGAAATCGGAATGATAACCGGGAAAAGCAGAAAGGCTATCGGTATATAAATAATGTAAACAAGAAGTCCGCTTAGCAGCTTTTTCATGTTATCTAAACTGAATGCTGCTGTCTGCGAGGCGTATAGGCTTTTCAGCGAAAAATCAACTTTGAGAATTTCCGAAAGGAAAAATCTGAAGGCAAAAAAGAGAGCCAGCATCGTAACGCCCACAATCAGCGCCTGATATGATTTCGACTTGTTACGCTCGCAAAAAGATATAATGAAGAGTGCAAGAATAACAACCGCTCCAATCGCGATATATCCGGGTTTTACTGTATATAAAAGGAAGCAAAGCGCTCCTGTACAGATTGCATATGAGATTTTTTTGCTGTTTTCAAGCATTTTGCCAATATACAGCAGTGTGAGCAGAATAAGAGGATATGTCAGGGCGTCGGACATTATATGGTTTATCATCACCATGTCCGGAACAATCAGCGCGGCTGCGGCGACAAGGAAAGCCTTTGACCGGCTCTGTGTTATCTGTTTCCCAAGATAATAAGCCGGAAATACGGTGGCGCTCATTGCCATTGAGTTAAAAAACTGAATCGCGCGGAAAATATTGATACCCGACGGCAGCCAGTGTAGCGGCACAAGCAGTATAGGATAAGTTATATAAGAATAATTGATCGGCTGTCCTCGGAACAGTACCTGTCCCTTTTCGGCCAGAGAATCGGAAAGCTGAAAATAAAGCGATTCGTCGGGCATAATTGACGGGGTTTCGCTTGTCCCGAGTGCGATCGCAAAACGGATAATTACGCTGAGGAACCACAGTACAAACAGCAATGTTTGTGTTTTAGGCGGATTTTTTGTAATCATGCTGTAACATTTTTGGATTTTTAATCTGACTATTTCCGAACTGCTCAAATTATTGATCCTCCAGGTTTTAATTTTATTGTTTACAAAGCATATTATAGCATATGTGGAAAAAATAATCAATAAAATTGTATAAACAGACTTCGGCAGATAAATTGCCTCTTTTTGTTACAGTATTTTACACCTGTCGCGCGAATAATGTTAAAATTTATTTCTGCCAATGTAAACTGTCCTGACGGCTTACCCTTAAGGCTGTGCCGCCTTTTTATTGATCGTCTTCTGACAGTTGTCTATCGGCATATTTCTGCAATTCCTCAAGACGGCCGGACGGAAGAGGCGGTGTGTTTTCAAGCGGGTTGCATATTTCAAGTCTTTTATATTTGAAAAAACCCATCGTATGAAAGCCGAGCAGCTGGTACTTCTCAATCGCGCGGCCGTAGGGGCGCAGAATTGCGATATATTTATCAAGTATTTCCTGACTGTCATTGATGCCGGGGACAATAACGGTGCGTACCCATGTGCGCTTTCCCTGAAAGGCGAGGTAGTCAAGAAAACCAAGGACAAGTGAAAAATCGCCGCAGGTGAATTTTTCGTATGAGATTGCATCCGGAAACTTAAGGTCGCAGATAACAAGCCCGGCTCCGTCGACAGCGGCGCGCACCTCGCCGGTCAGCCGAACACAGCCAGAGGTATCGAGAGTATAATTTATCCCGCTGTCAGCAAGCAGGCTGCCGAGCTTTACTATTTCTCCTGCCTGCATCAGCGGTTCTCCGCCGGAAAAGGTAACTCCGCCCCCGCCGTTAAAATACGGCTTGTACCTTTTTATTTTGGCAAAAAGCTCGTCCGGCGTGTATTCACGGCCTGCTCGCGAATCCCATGTATCGGGGTTATGGCAATATATGCAGCGCATGGGACAGCCGGACAAAAAGATCGCATAACGCAGTCCCTCCCCGTCAAGGGCTGCGAGAGATTCAATTGAATGGACAATCATATAATCTCCATGCCGCCCTTCGGCGGCCGATACATTTCAATGCTCTTTAATATTCACATTTTTTCATGGAATGTTCTTGCGATGACTTCAAGCTGCTTGTCGCGCGAAAGTTTATTGAAGTTGACGGCATATCCCGAAACGCGGATGGTCAAGTTCGGATAAAGAGAAGGATCGTTCATGGCGTCAATCAGCTTCTGCCGGTTAAGCACATTAACGTTAAGATGGTGCGCACCCTGCGCGAAATATCCGTCGAGAATCGATATGAGTTTCTCCACGCGGTCTTTTTCGTCGGTACCAAGAGTGTCGGGAGTGATGGAAAAGGTGTTTGAGATTCCGTCACGGCAGCAGGAATAATCAAGCTTTGCAACAGAGTTGAGTGAGGCAAGAGCGCCCTCTGTGTCACGCCCGTGCATGGGATTGGCGCCTGGAGCGAAAGGCTCGCCGGCGCGCCTGCCGTCGGGAGTGTTGCCGGTCATTCTGCCGTAAACGACGTTTGAGGTGATGGTAAGCACCGACAGGGTGTGTTTCGCGCCGCGGTAGCAGGGAGTCTTGCATAACTCGCTGTAAAAATACTGTGTGATCTGGCGGGCGATGTCGTCGACCCTGTCGTCATCATTGCCGTATTTGGGGTAATCGCCTTCTATTATAAAATCGTTTATGATTCCTCTTTCATCTTTTACCGGCGTTACTTTTGCGTATCTGATTGCGCTCAGCGAGTCAGCAAGTACCGAAAGACCGCTGACGCCGAAAGCCATAAGCCTTTCGGGCTCGGTGTCGTGAAAGCTCATTATAAGTCGCTCGTATGCGTACTTATCGTGCATATAGTGAATTACATTCATTGTGTTTACATACAAATTTGCCATCCACGACAGGTAGCTCTTTAAGCCCGAGATGACTTTTTCGTATTCAAGCGGCACTCCGGCGGGGAACTGCTCGCCGACGGGGCCTATCTGGATACCGTGGACTTCGTCGCGTCCGCCGTTTAGAGTCATGAGCAGCACTTTTGGCAGATTGCACCTTGCCCCGAAAAACTGCATCTGACTGCCTTCCTTGAGCGCCGACACGCAGCAGGAAATGGCGTAGTCGTCGCCGCAAAAACGGCGCATCAGATCGTCGTTTTCATATTGTATTGAGTCGGTATCTATAGATACCTTGGCGCAGAATTCCTTGTACGGCCGGGGAAGCTTCTCCGACCAGAGAACTGTTATGTTCGGTTCGGAAGACGGACCGAGATTGTATAAAGTATTGAGCATCCGGTAGCTTGTCTTTGTCACAAGCGTTCTTCCGTCGTCGCCGGTGCCTCCCTCCGAGCAGGTTACCCAGACCGGGTCACCGGCGAAGAGTTCATTATATTCGGGCGTGCGGAGGTGACGGATCAGGCGCAGCTTTATAACAAGGTCGTCAATCAGCTCCTGTGCGCCCGCCTCGTCGAGCTTTCCCTCGGCCATGTCGCGCTCGATGTATATATCGAGAAAAGCGGTTATTCTGCCTATGCTGTTTGCCGCGCCGTTCTGTTCTTTCTGTCCGCCGAGATAAGCAAAATACAGCCATTGGACAGCTTCGTATGCATTTTCGGCAGGCCTGCGGATATCCCGTCCGTATTGTCCGGCCATTTCAATCAGTGCTTTCATAAAATCAAGCTGGCGCGCAATATCCTCAAGCAGGCGTATGTTTTCATCCGTCATCTGGCGTTCCGCAATCCGCTCTCTGTCGGCCTGCTTCTGCTTCATAAGATAGTCCATGCCGTATAGCGCAAGCCGGCGGTAGTCGCCGATAAGACGTCCGCGGCCGTATGCGTCCGGAAGGCCTGTGAGTATCCCCGCATGGCGCGCTTTTCTCATCGTGTCGGTATACACTCGGAAAACTCCGTCGTTGTGCGTCGTGCGATAGGAAAATTCAAGACGGACCTTTTCACCGATTTCATATCCATATGCCCGGCACGCCTGCTCGGCGTTGCGGAAGCCCGCAAAGGGGTTGACGGCGCGGAGCAGAGGGCGCTCGGTCTGCAAACCGAGTATTATATCTGTGCCTTTGATGATATATCCGGGGCCGTAAGTAAGTATTGACGACGCGCGGTCGGTGTCAATATCGAGAACTCCGCCTTTCGCCTGTTCCTCGCGCAACAGTCCTGTAACATGCTCCCATAGCTTTTTTGTCCGTTCTGTCGGACCGAGGAGGAATGACGGGCCACCCATATATGGCGTGTAGTTATTGCGGATGAAATCGGCAGTGTCAATGGTATCGCACCAGTGTCCTTTTTTGAAATTTCTCCATGCGTCCATTTGAATACCTCCATGAAAAAAACAAAAATCGCCTGAGCAGATCAATAAATGATTCTTGCCCAGGCGTTCGGCGTTAAGCTCATCCGTTCCCCCACAGTTGCCTGTGCTACGCCAGTCGCGGATAAGAGTATTTTTTATCGACATCAGTATAACAGATTAGAGCGCTGTTGTCAAGGGGGATATGCCAAGCATACTGAATGTAAGAGGACAACTGTCCGTATTATCGATGAAAACCGATGGCCGGTTGGAGCCTATCGCTTTTTATTGATTGTAATAGACAATAGACTCATTAAAATTATGTCGGGTTTAGAATAAAGACCATAAGATTCAGATATCCCGCGAAAGCAACCCAGATTAAATATGGAATATTTATGAGCGCAGCGGGCTTTGAGATTTTCCAGAACTGATATATCATCACAATAATAAGCAACCAAAGCAGGATGAGCCAGAAAAAGGCGAAAAGATATGCTTCAAGTCCGAAAAATATCGGCGACCAGAAAAAATTTACGATGAGCTGAACGGCATAAGCAAGCATAGCGCGGTTGCGTACCGGCAGAGGAGCATCAGAGGTCAGAACAAGGTATGAGGACAGGCCCATTAGGATGTAGAGTACAGTCCATACAATAGGAAAGATAAATCCGGGAGGAGAGAAAGCAGGTTTGTTAAGCTCATTGAACTGCTCCATTCCGCCGCCTGAAAGTATGCCCGACAGCATTCCGATGAAAAGAGGAACCGAAAGACAAATGAACAGCAGTTTAAGGTTTTTTTTCATACGAAATGTTCCTTCCATATTAAATTCAAACGTATAAAACTTATATGGTGGTCTTAATTAATATTATACATTAAATAATTCAAATATGATTGTGTATGTGCATAATCCAAACAGAGAATGGAAATCCGGCGCAGCAAAGCTGATTAAAAACCGGGCAGCCCACGGGCAGCCCGGTTTTGTTTTCAGTTTCCACACTCAACGCTTATTTGATTGAACAGCGAAAGAATATCCTCAACTCTTGTCTTTCTTTTATCAACACCCGATACGTCAAAAACCGCTTCGCCGTGATGCAGCATCAGCATTCGGGTACCGTATTCAACGGCGTAACGCAGATTGTGTGTTACCATAAGGGCGGTGAGCTTTTTTTCACTGATAATGCGGTCGGTTAGCTGCATTATCGTTTCAGCGGTTTTGGGGTCGAGCGCAGCGGTGTGTTCGTCAAGGATAAGGAAACGTATCGGAGTCATGGTCGCCATGAGAAGGGATACGGCCTGCCGCTGCCCCCCGGAGAGGGAGGACATAGACACATTAAGCTTATCCTCAAGTCCGATATGGAGCGATGCGAGCAGCTCGCGGTAATATCCGATCCGTTTTTTATCAATACCGCGTGAAAGGCCGTAATTTTTGCCTTTGTTTTCGGCGAGCGACAGGTTTTCAAGCAGCGTCAGATCGGGGCAGCTGCCTGCCGCGGGATTCTGATAAACGCGTCCGATATATGCGTAGCGTTTGTATTCCGGAATATCAGTGATGTCATATCCGTCAAGCAGGATTCTGCCGGCTTCAACCGGTATCGAGCCGCAGATGATATTGAGCAGCGAAGTCTTTCCGCTGCCGTTCGAGCCGACAACAGACAGAAACTCGCCGTCGGGTATACATAAATTAAAACCATTGAAGAGACATGATTCGGTGATCTCTCCGGGATTGTAGATTTTTGTTATATTTTTTAATTCAAGCATTTCTCTTCGTCCCTCCCCTGACGCCGCGGCTGAGTACAAGCGCAAGGGTGAAAAGCGCCGCCATTATCAGCTTATTGTAAGCGCTCGGCATCCCGAGCTTCTGCGCCGCGGTCAGACAAGCCTGATATATAACGGCGCCGAGAATCACCTTGGTCGTCGGCTTCAGAAAACGCAAGTTTTTAAAAAGCGAAAGCCCGATTATTAGAGAGGCAAGACCTATGACGACAGTTCCGATCCCCATACTCTGATTGACGTTTCCGCTTATATGCGTATAAAGCGCTCCGGAAACGGCGGCATATGCGTTGCCGATGGCAAGCCCGAGAATTTTCAAGTTTCCGGGATTTATGGAAAGCGTGGTGACAAATCGGTCGTTGCTGCCCGCCGAACGCAGCAAAAGGCCGTGCTTCGTACCGAGAAACCAGTCGAGCAGGAATTTGAAGACTATTACGACCGTCGCAAAAAGAATTAGATTGCGCAAACCGATTCCGTTTATTCTTGCTGGGAGGAGGTTTGCCGGGAAAATGTTTGGAAGAGTCGGAGCTCCGCGCCCGTAGTTTACCGAGGATGCCGTTTCTCCCGAAAAGTCCCGGTTTATCCCTGCGCCGACGGCGACAAGATTTATAGAAATCAGCGCGGTGGCGACAAGAATTCCACAGAGCAGGGGACGAATTCTGAGCTTTACATGCAAAAAGCCGGTAAGAGCTCCAAACGCAAAGCCGGCAGCAAAGGCTGCCGCAAGAGCAAGCCACGCGTTTATGCCGTTAATAGCAAGGACAGCATAAACCACCGCCCCGGACAGGAATGTTCCCTCGACGGTAAGGTCGGGAAAATCGAGTATTGTATAAGATATGTAATATCCCATGCCGACGAGCGAAAAAACCAGGCCTGTCTCAAGGAATATTTCACATGCTGCCAAAAAGCTTAGCATATAAACGCCTTTCCGTCGGCAGGCCAGATAATCAGCCTGCTTTATACTTTTATTTGTGAAATGATGGCGGGGCGCGGGGGCAGACCCCGCGCCGTTATTTTATTTGTTTGTCGTGACAGTTTCGGCGACAGAAGCATATGCGGCCGGCATATTGATTCCAAGCGAGGCGAGCACATCGGTGTTGATGACAGGCGTTGCGTCTGAAATTGTCTTGACTGCCATCGCGGAAGCGTCGGCGCCCTTGAGCACATCAGCCGCCATTTCCCCGGTGACCTTGCCGAGGGCTACATAATCGATTGATACAGACGCAAGGCACCCGTTTCTGACCTGCTCGACCTCGGAGCCGTACACGGGAATGCCGTATGTGGAAGCGGCTGTCAAAACAGAGCCGAGGTTGTTGACTACATTGTTGTCGGTAAAATTGTTTATGCAGTCAACCTTTGAAGCAAGATCCATTGCTGCGGCAGGCACTTCCGTGCCGTTCTGAACTGCTTTCGAGATTAGGGTAAGTCCGCGTGCTTCGCAGACGGTCTTGAAATTGGCAAGATTTGAAAGCGAGTTCGTTTCGGAGGACGTATAGAGTACGCCGATTGTCTTTACATCGGGCTGCATTGCCTGAATCAGGTCGACCTGAGCTTCAAGGTCAAGCACGTCGGATGTACCGGTGCATAAGTTGCCGGGATTGTCAAGGCTTTTTACCAGCTTAGCTGCCACCGGGTCGGAAACGGCGCAGAATATTACGGGAATATCTGTGTCGGCCGTCGCTGTGAACGCAGCGACCGCGGCGGGGGTGGCTATGGCGATTATCATATCATAACCGGCGGCTACCATGTTGCGGGCGAAGGAGGAACAGTCGTCAACAGGAGTTGCGTTGCTGCCTGTCTGACGGTCCGCCGTGTATCGGATGCCCGATGCATTTAGGCCTTCTATGATGCCATTGTAGCAGTTGTCAAGCGAGGGATGGCTTACAAACTGAATAATGCCGATTTTGAGCGTTTCGCCGTTGGCTATTTTTTCGGCGGTCGATTTCTTTTTTTCGCAGCCGGAAAAAGCAAAAACTGAAGAAAGGCAGAAAAGAAGCGAAAGAGCAATGCTGATTATTTTTTTCATATCAAAAATCCCCTTTATTTTAATTTAATTTAATAATAATGACGTGTGTCAGATGCTGTCAAATACACGCCATCGTCTTTTCGGCTTAATCATCATACTCCTGCTCCTTTTAATGAAAAAGCCCGGTTGTCTTGCGACAACCGGGACGAATATACTCCGTGGTACCACCCGTATGGAAGCATTTCGGTTTTGCTCCCGCTTTTATGCATATGTACGTATGCAGCGCATATGGTAACGGCAGCGCGCCCCGTCAGAGCCTACTTGAAATCAGTCGTTCGGTCTGCCCTCGGAAGTCCATTCGCACAGATTCTTCCGCCGCAATCCCACCATCTGCGGCTCTCTGAAGCGAAGATTCGGCTGTGTTACTTCTCTTCCTCATAGGTTTATGTTCCGCATTATAAAGTATCATTGGCATTTTGTCAAGAGCTTTTAATGATTTTTTTAACATTTGCGTTTGTTTGAACACATTTTTTCTTTCTTTCGGCGATAAGCTATAATAAAAAAGGATATAAAACAAAAAATGCTGTTGACGAGGTATTATTATCATGATATAATATTTCTGCGGCAGCATTTTTTAGTGCCGCAGCGTATAAACAACCGGGAAATAAGTTGCGGAATCTGACGTGAAATTATCTTTGGAGTCTGTTTATTCGAAGGTTGATGCGGCGTTATGTGATTAAGGCAATTGAACAGCTCTACAGTAGTATATCATATATCATATTGCCGGTAAAATTACTGCGCTGCTTAATTTCATATGGATTACCCTCTGATTTTTCGGATGCGCGAAGAAAAACAAGGGGGTAATTTTTTTATGGAGCCGAAACTTTCCCTTATTTATGCGATTTCTTACTTTGCGGTCGTTATCGCCTTTGCTTTCGCCTTATGGCTTTACCTATGGGTCAGAAAACAGAAGTGCGACAATGTGAAAATCGAGGAGATTGCAACTCTTATTAAAGCGGGCGCAAACACTTTCATGCGTAAGGAATACAAAATTCTTGCGGTCTTTGCCGGCTGCGCTTCGGTGCTCATTTTCATCTTCCTTCCAGAACCTGTATGGAAGGGTGATATAATACGGAATATTTCAATTACGGTTTCTTATATTGCAGGCACGGTGCTGTCTGCAATTGCCGGAAAAATCGGCATAATTGTGGCTACTTCGTCAAATTCGCGCGCGGCGTCCGGTGCTAAGAACGGCATCAAGCCGGCTTTCCTTATCGGTTTTCGCGGAGGCGCTGTTATGGGGCTTGCCGTCGTCGGCTTCAGCCTGCTCGGCGTGTCGTCGGTTCTTCTGCTCTTTAAGGATTCCACGATTCTTCTCGGCTTCTCGTTCGGAGCAAGCTCGCTTGCCCTTTTCGCTAAAGCTGGCGGCGGTATATTCACAAAAACAGCCGATGTTTCAGCCGACCTGACCGGAAAGGTTGAACTCGGTATTCCAGAGGACGACCCGAGAAATCCTGCCGTCATCGCCGACAATGTGGGCGATAACGTCGGAGATGTGGCCGGGATGGGAGCCGACCTATTTGACTCGAATGTTGCCGCCATGGCAGCGGCTCTGGTTATTGCAGAATCGCTCGGGGGAACGATTAACGTCGCGATGGTGTTCTGCTACGCCGCGCTCGGTTTGATCGCTTCAATAATCGGCATCGCCGCCGCTCGTATTGGAAAGCATGGCAATCCGACGCGCGCGCTAAACTCGTCGACTTATATAACAACCGGTATATATATCGTTTTGACCGCAGCAGCGACCGCAATTTTCAAGGGGTTTGAATGGCGCATCTGGGGCGCGGCGGTTGTCGGGCTTATAGTCGGCGTCATAATCGGAATTACTACTGATTACTTTACCGACGACACAAAGCCGATAGTCCAGCGCGTCGCCCGCGCGTCGAACTCCGGCTCGGCGTTCACCATCCTTTCGGGCATATCATACGGCTTTATCTCGGCGTTTCCGGCTATGATAGGCATAGCTGTTTCTGCTCTCGCCGCTTATAAAATCTGCGAGCCGCTCGGTAAAGGTTACTCCATGTTCGGAATTTCAATGGCGGCGGTCGGAATGCTCTCGATTGTCGGTATGATAATCAGCAACGACGCATACGGCCCGATTGTCGACAACGCGCGCGGACTGGCTGAGATGGGAAATCTCGGCGAGGAAACAATCCGAGTCGCAGACGAGCTTGACAGCGCGGGCAATACCGTAAAGGCTGTCACCAAAGGATTCGCAATCGGCGCGGCGGGACTGACAGTCATATCTCTGCTCGGTGCGTATATGTCCGAGGTCAACGAGGCGCTTGCAAAAGCCGGCAAGGAGCTTATTACCGGATTTGATGTAATGAATCCGACGGTATTTTTCGGAATTTTAATCGGCGCGGCAATCCCGGCTGTTTTCTCCGCTATGCTCATTCTCGGAGTTGACCGCAACGCGCAGCGCATGGTCGGCGAAATCCGCCGTCAGTTTGCAAGTATTATCGGCCTTAAGGAAGGCAGGGAAGGTGTAAATCCCGATTATAATAAATGTATTGATATAGCTACTCACGGTGCGCTCCGCGAACTGATTCCGGCGGGGCTTATGACAATCTGCGCAACTCTCGCCGTGGGATTTATCGGCGGCGTCAGCGCCATAGGCGGATTTTTACTCGGCAATATTGTTACCGGACTTTTCCTTGCTCTCTTTATGTCAAATGCGGGCGGGCTCTGGGATAACTCCAAAAAGTACGTCGAATCCGGCAACGAGGGCGGAAAAGGCTCGGAGGCTCATAAATCCGCCGTCGTCGGAGATACTGTAGGCGACCCGTTCAAGGATACGGCAGGGCCGTCGATCAACACACAAATTACTGTTGTTTCGCTTGTGGCATCGCTCATGTCCGCACTGTTCGCAGCGTTTTCGCTGTTCGGTTAATTAAGAACACCGGAACTTTTTATAAAACAAGATTAACTTAATTTGCAAAAACTGCAGCCGCCCGATGGGTTATAGCCCGTAGGCGGCTGTTTATTTTATTTTGTTAGAGTATAAGGCATGTCTATCAAGGCTTCGTCTTTTGCGACTCGCGGCGCGCCGAATGCGCTTTTTTGTAATCGAGCGGCGAACAGCCGATAAACCGACGGAAAATTTCCGCGTAATAGCTCGGCCCTGAAAATCCGCAAGCCGATGCCACCTCGGTGACCCTGCTGTCCTCCTCAATGATAAGAGGCAGAGATTTCTGGATGCGGTACTGCATAAGGTATCCGACGGGAGTCTGGTGAGTCAGTGCTTTGAAATGACGGCAGAATTCTGTCCTGTTCATTTTACACGAACGGGTAATATCATCAAGCGTAATATGCTCCGCATAATTTTCTCGGATAAATGAGAGTGCAGACTTGATGTCGTCGATTTTCTGTTCGGGCAAAATACGAGGGAGAGCGCCGCAGCGCGAAAGTTGGGCTTCTTCGCAAATTGCCGCCCAGATTTCAAGAGCCTTTGCCTTAATGTACAGTTCGAAAAAAGGAGGCCTTGAACATTTGAGTGTCATGCATTCTCGGAGCAGGTTAATGATTTTTTTATGTCTTTCGTTGTCGCGGTCAAGATAAAGCGACGCAAAATCCGGCGCGCCGAAAAACGGGGCTATGTATTTTACGTCGATATCGCTTCCCTCAAAATCGCGCAGGAGAGCAAGCCCCATATTGACAGGGCGGTATACGCAGTCGCCGTCTCCGGCCAGCCACGCTGAGTGCAGAACGTTCGAATTTATAAAAATTCCATCTCCCTCGCGCAGATGAAAGACGCGGCCGTTTGCCTGATAGTCCATTTCACCCTGGTCTATTAGGGTGAATTCCAATTCATTGTGCCAGTGGTGCGCAAAGCGCTTGCTTTCATACTGGGATATCAGCACCTTGCCATGTCCGTTGTACGGAAAACCGGGCGGAACGCGCGGGGTTTTCTCGCGATCGTTCTTTTCCTTTTCAATTTTCCTCATTTCCTAATATGCGTCTCCTTTTAGCGGTATGTATATATAATAGCACCCGTGTATTCGATTTTCAAGCATAAATGTTGTAATATAAGCAAAAAATGCGGCTTTTAACGTCCGAATTTGTTACGATTGTTATAAAAATTATGTAGCATTGTTATTGCAATAAAATATCCTAATCGGTATAATAACATTAATAAATATTATTGTCGGAGGAATTTTCATGAGCATTTCAGTCAGCAGCGACTCACGTTTATTTACCTTGGCAGGAAAAGATTTTTCTTATATATTTGAAATTACCGGACAGGGATATGCCAACCATCTATATTATGGCTCACGTTTGCCGGAAGGCGAGGATATTACATATTACAGGCCGGCGGCAGTAGGATTGTCTGCCTGCCAGATAGACGGCACAAGTGAAAATTATGCGTCGCTTTTGCCTGAGTATCCCGCCGCAAACTACGGGGACTTCAGGGGACCCGCAATTTTTGCCGAGGACAGCCGGGGCGTGCCTGTCATTGATCCGAGGTACTCGGGGTATGAGATCCTGCAGAAAAAACCGGCGATAAAATCAGGGATACCTGTAGCCGCGGGCGGCGAAACACTTGTAATAAAGCTCACAGACAGGGTGCTCGGCGCGGATATTCTGCTTTATTATACCGTTTACGAGGAACTGAATATCTTGACACGACGCGCCGAAATTATAAATACAAGCGTGAATCCGATAAAACTGAAGCGGGCTATGTCGGCGTCATTTGACCTGTCTGACGACGGCTTCAAGCTGCTCACCCTTTACGGCGCGCAGGTCGAGGAGAAAAATATACAGAAAACTGACCTTTTCCACGGGCAGCTGACGGTCGGCAGCACGCGCGGAACTTCGTCTCATCAATACGCGCCTTTCGCGGCTCTTATGCGTCCCGACGCAGGCGAGGAGAGCGGGGAAGTGTATGCAGTAAATCTCATGTACAGCGGCTCGCACTATGAATGCGCCGAGGTCGATCAGGCAGGCAGAGTCAGGCTTGTTACGGGCATACATCCAATGAACTTTACATGGAAGCTTGAGCCCGGCGAGACATTCGAGACGCCCGAGGCGGTGCTTTGCTACTCGGATGCGGGACTTGGCAAAATGACGCGCAGCTACCATGACTTTTTCCGTAACTATGTGATAAACCAGCGTTATGTCCGCGCTTCCCGTCCTGTTGTGCTCAACAGCTGGGAAGGAATGCACTTTACCTTTGATCGCGACCGGCTGTTTGAAGCAATAGACGGCATCGCCGGAACAGGTGTAAATATTTTCGTCCTTGACGACGGCTGGTTCGGCGCCCGCAACAGCGACCGTGCGGGTCTTGGCGACTGGTTTGTCAACGAGAAGAAGCTGCCGGGCGGACTTAGGGCAGTCGCCGAGCATTGCCGTGAGAAGGGACTCGGTTTCGGGCTCTGGATCGAACCCGAGATGGTGAACCCGGACAGCGATCTCTACCGTGCCCATCCCGACTGGGTAATCGGAGCGCCGGGCAGGCAGCCGATTACATCTCGCAACCAGTGTTACCTTGATCTCTCCCGCCGCGATGTGCTCGACTACCTAAAGGAAGTCATGCGCAAGGTTATCGCCGAAAGCGGCGCGTGCTACATAAAATGGGACATGAACCGGCATATGACCGAAAACTGGTCTTACGGCCTTCCGGCTGACCGCGAGGGAGAACTGCAGCACCGCTATATGCTCGGTGTGTACGAACTGGCTCGGTATCTGACGTCAACCTTTCCTGATATACTGTTTGAGGGATGCGCTTCCGGCGGAGGGCGGTTCGACGGCCCGATGCTTCATTTCTTCCCTCAGTATTGGACAAGCGACGATACAGACGCGCATGAACGCACAAAGATACAGTGCGGAACCGGACTCTGCTATCCTCTCTCAACCCACTCCTGCCATGTTTCTCTTTCTCCGAATATACGCAACGGACGCATCATACCGCTCTCCACACGTACAAACATTGCATATCAGGGGGTTTTCGGATATGAATTTGACCTGAAAAAAGTGCCGGCAGACGAGCTTGCGCGTATTCCGGCGGATATTGCAAAATACCGCACGATTGAAGATTTGATACAGAACGGCGATCTTTACCGCATGAAGAACACCTTCGAGGGCAACGAAATGGCGCAGATAATCGTTTCAAAGGACAAGTCGCGCGGATTCATGGTTTATTATCAGGCATTAAACCCGCACAAGAGGGTGCCGACGGTAAAGGTCAACGGGCTTGATGACAACAAAAAGTACCATATATCCGAGATGGGCTTGACGCTGCGCGGAGAGGTGCTGCGCAAGGTTGGACTTGTGCTGCCGCGCCTCAAGAATGATTTTGCTTCACTGACTCTTACATTCAACGAGGTAAGGTAAACCGGGCTCAGCCGCTTTGTGGGAACGCAGTCTTAAAAAAATGCGCCGTATTAGTAATTACTCTTGTTTATAAATCATTTTGCCTGTTATCGAAGCATATTTATTGTAAAAGAATGATACACGATAACCTAAAGATCTACGCGGATTTAAGCCGATGCGAAGATTTATAAAATATGTTATAAAATTGAAATAATTATGGAACATTTTGCATGCGGTTCCGTCCTCAATATGTAGTGCGAGATAATAATTAAACAGGGGGGATTTTTTTGAACTTTTTCAACAGGGCGCTTACAAGCATCAGGCGCAGGCCGGGTAAAACGATAATTTTGCTTGTGCTTATCTTTGTGCTGAGCAATGTTATAGCAGGTTCAATTTCAGTAAAAAATGCGCTTGCCAACACCGAGAATGCAATGCTGGAGCAGATGGGTGTGGAGGTTACCATACAGGTCGACTGGGAAACTATTTACAGCGATCCTAACGGAAAATATACCGTGCCGCCAATCACCGCGGATATTGTCGAGTCTATAGGACAGTCGGAATATATCAGATCATTCGACTATTCGATTTCCCAGTGGTTCGAAGGGCGCGGCATGAAGTACTATTACTCCGAGGATCCGGGATATGACTACGGCAACGCATATTTCGGTTTGACCGGCGGGCAAAACACTGAGCACAAATATATAAAGAGCGGCGATATTATACTTAAGGAAGGCCGTGTCTACACGCAGGAGGAAATTGACAGCGGTGCAAAAGTCATACTTATCTCAGACAAGCTTGCACAAGTCAACGGACTGAATGTCGGCTCAACCGTTACATTCCTTTACACTATTTATAATTATTCCGGCAACATTGTCTACAAAGATGCAGCAGTTAACAGCAGCGACATAAGCATATTACCTGCTGACCCTAATGTTGTCAAAACGCTCGAATTTGAATTCAAGGTTATCGGAATATTCAATGCGCCATCGATAAAGACAACCGATAAAGACGGAAAGGTTGTCGAAGAGGACAGCCCTTATTTAAACACAATATTTACCGACAATAAAGCGATAGCCTCATGCAACGACACAATTAAAGCCGAAATGGCAGCCGCAGGCCTTGAGGACAACACTTATACTGATGCTAACGCTGTATTTATACTTAAAAGTCCGGATGTGGTAGATATTTTCGAGTCGCAGAATCAGCAGTACCTTCCCAAGGGGCTGATGTTCACCGACAACGCAGAGTCGTTTGACAGCATCAGAACTCCTATGGCAAATGTCAAATGGATCGCGGACATTGTCATGTGGGTGGCGGTCTGCGCGACAATACTTATTATCAGCCTGCTCGTAACACTTTTTCTGCGCGACCGCAAGCACGAAATGGGAATCTATCTCGCGCTTGGCGAACGCAAGGGCATTATCGCCGCGCAGATACTTTCCGAAGTGCTTATTATAGCAATCGTGGCGGTTTCGCTTTCACTCTACTCGGGCAATATACTCGCGCAGAAGATGTCAACGACCATGCTTAAGAATCAGCTTGCCGAGCAGCAGAAGAACAATGCGGATGACGACATTATTATATACAGAGAAATATCGTCAATTTATTATGGGGATGAAACCCAGACCGGCATCAGCACCGACGAAGTCATGGAGATGTATTCGGTAAGCCTTGACGCGAAAACTGTTGCGTTTATTTATCTCATCGGCATGGGGAGCGTCATTGTTTCAACGCTCATTCCTATCGCATATACTTTGCGGCTGAAGCCGAAAAACATCCTGATGTAAGGAGGGGAAGCAATGGACAATATTCTAACAGCACAGAACCTGAGCTACTTTTATCAGGACGGTGATACACGCCGCTTTATTCTGCGCGACGCCTCGTATAATTTCGAGCGCGGCAAATTTTATACAATTCTTGGCGAGTCGGGCAGCGGAAAAACAACGTTTCTCGCAATGATTTCCGCGCTTGACACCCCTAAAACCGGCTCTGTCCTTTACGAAGGTGTCAATATCAACCGAATCGGCTTCGAGAATTATCGCCGCAACAAAATTGGTATAGTATTCCAGAGCTACAACCTGATTCCGTATATGACGGCCGTCGAGAACATACTTGTCGCCATGAGCATAACCGACAACGACATTCCAAAAGAAAAAAAGAAGACTGCTTATAACCTTCTTAAATATGTGGGAATCGACAAGGTCAAGGCCGACCGTACGGTCAACAGGCTTTCTGGCGGCGAACAGCAGAGAGTTGCAATTGCACGCGCGGTGTCGACCGACGTCGAACTTATCCTCGCCGACGAGCCGACCGGAAACCTTGACGAAGAAAAAGAGGCCGAAATTGTCGAAATTTTCAGAGCTCTTGCGCATGATTTCAACAAATGCGTCATAGTGGTTACCCATTCCACCGAAGTCGCATCAAAGTCTGACGAGATTATTCGTTTGAAAAAAGGAGTATTATTAAATAATGTCGAGCTTTCTTGATAAAATAAATCAGCAGGCAGAGTCCGGCACCATGTCGGTTCCAAAAGCACCGGCCGCCGGTGATGCTTCAAAGCCTGCCGCCAATAATTCAAATGCTGAAGATGCGTCAAAAAAAGCACCTCAGAACGGAGCAGCGGTTGAAAAAACGGCTGAGAGTAAAGCACAGATGCGCAGCGATACTCCCGCACGGAATGCCGCGTCAGCTCCCGCCTACAGCTATGCTGCCGTAAACAGTCAGCAGGCAGGTATCAGCAGCACCGAACATGAAATTGAGATTGACAGGAGCTATGGCACTAAGCGTTTTCTGCGCATTGTGGCTACAGTGCTTGTCTGCGCGGTTCTTCTTGCGGCAGGCGTTTTCGCGTTCCGCTACTTTACTATGGTCACACTGCCCGATTTCACCGGAAAAACTATTGCCGAGATGAGAAAATGGTGTATCGACAATAATCTGTATCTTACCGAAAGCCCTGTGTACAGTATGGATGTTAACGAAAACTATATTATATCACAGTCGGAACCGGGCGGAACAAAGCTTTACCCAAAAACAACTATTGACGTGACATACAGCCGAGGCGCCGATCCGGATACATATATCAAAGTTCCCGAGCTGGACGGTATGAAAGGCTCCGAGGTAAGCAAGTGGGTCAGCGAAAACAAGCTGCCGAACGTTTATATTTATGAGGAATACAGCACCACTGTCGCCAAGGGATTGGTGATACGCCATGTTTTTGGCAGTGCGACTGTTGACGAGTCGAACTTCAAGCGCTCAGATTCGCTCACTGTCTATGTGTCAAGAGGAGCGTCAGATTCATATACGGCCCGTACAGTCAAGGATTTTTACGGAATGCTCAAGAGCGAAGTCGATTCGTGGTGCTCGTCGAACGGAATGACTGCGGTTTATAAGATTGTCATGTCGGATACTGTCGGTGAAAACCGTATTGTTTCCCAGAGCGTGGCAGGAGGCAATAAGCTTGAGCCCGGCTCTACAATCGAGTTCGAACTCTCCGAGGGCCCCGGTCTTATAGTCCCCGATTTTTCAAAAATTTACAAAGAAGATGTTACCACATATGCCGCAGGCTTTTCGGTGAATGTCAAACTTGTATACAATATGACAGTCCCGTACGGCGGTTTCGTTTCACAGTCTGTGGCTGCCGGAACCAAGGTTCACAAGAGCGAAAATGCCATAGTCGTCGTATATTCGATCGGCAAGCCATATCTTCCCAATCTTATTGGCATGAGAGAATCGGAGCTACCCGAGCTATTCTATGAAATCAACCGCAAGGGCGCGTCGCTGTCATATACAATTATTTATGTTAATTCAACTCAGACAAAGGGAACAGTTATTGAAGCATCGCACAATCTGGAGGCGGTGGAACTGTATACTCTTGTAGAGCTGAAGATAAGCAACGGGCTCGGAACGGTCAACCCCAACCCCGGGAATCCGACAACATATATTATCGTTCCGGATTATTCGTCGGTACTTAAGGAAAATGCGGCATCTGTCAACCGAGATATATCGGTCGTAATCAAAACAAATTACAGCGATACAGTGCCATACGGAAAACTTATATCCCAGTCGGTCAAAGCCGGTTCTGCCGTGACTTCTGACGACAATCAGGTTGTTCTGATTTACTCTGCCGGCAAACCTTATATTGACAATCTGGTCGGCAAGAACGAGAACGAGCTTCCTGCAATATTCTATGAATACGAAAAGATGGGAGCTTCGGTCACATATGTGGTTACATATGTGAATTCGGCACAGCCCAAGGGAACTATCGTTACTGTTTCAAAGAGCAACGAGTATATATCAACCACAGAGGTAATTCAGATCGAGGTCAGCAAGGGCTGACAATAAAAGTCACGCCGCGGTATCCTACCGCGGCGTGACTTTTTGCTTTTATTAGAACAGAAAATTACTCGTTCAGTTTGAGCCCCGCGCGCCGGAGCGCGGCGACAAGCGGAGGTATTAATATTATTTGCAAAATAATTCCGGGAAATGCAACCGTGAAGGCTCCGGCAATGAAGGCGTCGAGCGAAAAAACGGTGTTCCTGAGGCCTGCTATCATGTACTGTACAGCTCCTGAGATAATTCTTCCCAAAAGCATCGAAGCAAGCAACGCAAGATACATAAAAGGAAATTTTTTCGGAAGTATGCGGAATAGGATTCCGGATACGGCTCCGTATGTTGCAAGCTCAAATGCCATAGCTATGCCTGTCGGGATTATCACCGGCATGCCGAAAAGAGCAGAACTGAGGATTGGTGCGGCAAGGCCTGCCGCAAGTCCCCACGGCCAACCGCAGATAAATCCGCAAAGAATTACCGGCAGATGCATCGGCAGAAGAATGCGTCCGAGATCTTTGAACTGATGGAACGCCTGCGGCAGCAGCAGGGCGATGGCGAGAAACATTGCCGAGAAGGTTAGTCTTTTAATGCGTATTTTTTTTGGATTAAAGTATTTCATATCCTTTCCTTTTGCGGCAGCGCCAAATATTTGACATTGAATCAGTAATACTATAATACTGCTTTGCGACTTTTATGTCAATCGAAAAAGATGAATGTATAAAACAAAATTAAGGTATTGGTTTTAAGAAGAAAATATTGACATTGTACTTTTTGAAGATTATAATAAGTAAAATTATATGAAAGCAGGGATTGAAATGTCGGTGTTTGATAAACTGCACAATGTCGAACTGTATTATCCGGGAGATCCGGAGCTGCTTGAGGTCCAATTCAAATGCCTTGAGCGGCTGTATGAATTCAATCAGACACGACCGTCCGAGTCCGGCAAAAGGGCCGCGATGCTGAAAGAAATGTTCGCCGAGATCGGCGAGGGCTGCTACATCGAGCCTCCTTTCCATGCAAACTGGGGAGGACGCCATGTACATTTTGGAAAGGGCGTATATGCCAACTTTAACCTGACTCTTGTCGACGATACACATATCTATGTAGGTGACTATACTATGTTCGGGCCGAATGTCACCGTTGCGACCGCTGCCCATCCGGTGCTGCCGGAGCTGCGCGGGGATCACAAACTTGAGTTCAACGTGCCGATTCATATAGGAAAACGGGTCTGGATCGGTGCGGGCGCGATAATTCTTCCGGGTGTTACAATCGGAGATAATTCAGTTATCGGCGCCGGAAGCGTGGTTACAAAGGATATTCCATCGAACGTTATTGCCGTGGGCAATCCCTGCCGGATTCTGCGCGAAATCAATGAGCACGACAGCGAGTATTATTACAGGGATAAGAAAATACAATAAAATTTTACAGGGACTTCATTTAGGAAGTCCCCGTACATTTTTACAGGTTTACTTCGGGGATCCCGGAAAAACCTGCGGCAAGGTCGGCGTCTGTGGGGATATAGTCGGTCATTTTTCCGTCGTTGTACTTCTCGTATGCGGTCATGTCAAAGTATCCGGTGCCGGTCAGACCGAAGAGAATGTTTTTAACTTCGCCTGTCTCGCGGCATTTGATAGCCTCGTCTATGGCTACGCGGATAGCGTGGCTGCTCTCAGGAGCGGGAAGGATGCCTTCGGTACGCGCGAAGAATTCAGCCGCTTCAAAAACCGAGGTCTGTTCGACCGCGACGGCTTCCATCTGTTTATCATGATAGAGCTGCGAGAGAATTCCGCTCATGCCGTGGTAGCGCAGGCCGCCGGCGTGGTTCGGCGCGGGGATGAAGCTCGATCCGAGAGTGTACATTTTGGCGAGCGGGGTGACCATTCCTGTGTCGCAGAAGTCGTATGCGAACTTGCCGCGTGTGAACGAAGGACAGGAGGCCGGCTCGACGGCTATTATGCGGTAGTCTGCCTCGCCGCGGAGTTTTTCTCCTATAAAGGGAGCGATAAGACCGCCGAGGTTGGAACCGCCGCCGGCACAGCCGATAATTATGTCCGGCTTGACGCCGTATTTGTCAAGGGCGGTTTTGCACTCGACTCCGATGACTGACTGGTGCAGCAATACCTGATTCAGCACGCTGCCGAGAACATAGCGGTATCCGGGCGTTGTTACCGCCGCTTCGACTGCCTCCGATATGGCGCAGCCGAGAGAGCCAGTGGTGCCGGGGAACTTTTCAAGAATTGCGCGTCCGATATTTGTCTTGTCGGATGGTGAGGGAGTTACGTTCGCACCGTATGTGCGCATTACCTCGCGGCGATAAATCTTCTGCTCATAACTTACTTTTACCATGAAGACCCTGCAGTCGAGGCCAAAATATGAGCAGGCCATTGACAGTGCCGTGCCCCACTGACCGGCGCCGGTTTCGGTCGTGACGCCCTTCAGCCCTTGTTTCTTGGCATAATACGCCTGTGCTACGGCGGAGTTCAATTTGTGGCTGCCGGAAGTGTTATTTCCCTCAAATTTGTAGTAGATATGAGCCGGAGTTTTTAGCTTTTCTTCAAGGCAGTATGCGCGGACAAGCGGGGACGGGCGGTACATTTTATAAAAACTGCGGATTCCTTCGGGTATTTCTATTAAACGGTCATCGTTGTTCAGTTCCTGGGCTACGAGGTCTTCACAGAAGACTGAGGAAAGTTCCGCGGCTGTCATCGGTTTTAAGGTGCCGGGGTTTAGCAGCGGCGCGGGCTTTACTTTCATATCTGCGCGGATGTTGTACCAGTATTTCGGTATCTCGTTTTCGTTAAGGTAAATTTTGTAGGGGATGGCTTGCTGTGACATTGTTTTTCTCCTTTCATAAATTTTTTTCAGTGGGAGAGAGAAAAACAAAACTCCCGTCCCACATGTTATATGCTGGGACAGGAGATAATCCTGCGGTGCCACCCGGCTTGACGCGAAATATTTTGCGTCCGCTTAGCGCATACGCCATACGGTCATATGCAGGCATTTTTTAACGGTGTGCCGCACCGGCTTGCTTACTCGGTTATCTTTCGGCTTGCCCTCAAAAGCCCATTCATCCGGCGACCCTGTACCGCACTTCCACCGTCGGCGGCTCTCTGTGTCAGATTCTGCCCGAATTACTTGCTCTTTTTCATCGGTTTAATGTTATTCTAACATACATACTAAATATTGTCAATAGAGAAATAAAATATTTTTATATCAAATTAAAGCGATAATATCTTAAAAAATCGCACATTCCTATTGAACATAATACGCTAAAGATGTAAAATAGTATATGTGTACTTTGATATATTGAAAGGACCATAAACTATGCCGCTTTCGGATAATGATTATATCGCCCGCGCGCGCACTGCTGGACTAAATGTATATTTCGCCGCAGAAATGGACGCTGAATACAACTTGCGTAAAGTGGTTATAAATCCGGCCAATCCGACACAGAACTGTTACTCAGTGGCCAAAGGCTTCACAGTTACGGCCGTCGGAATGTGTTATGACCGGGGGCTCCTTACACCCGAAGACAAAGCTGCAGGCTTTTTCAAAGACCGCCTGCCGCAAGGCATGGATGAGAAATGGCTTTCAGTCACAATTGATCATCTGTTGCGACACGTCGCCGGGTTCGGCCGAGGTCTTCTCGACATAGACGTTGATAATGCGTCTGAGTACACGACATCAGATTACCTTTCAATCGTGCTTTCAGAGCCGCTTCCTAACGAACCGGGAAGCATACGTCAGTATACAGACGCCGCTTTTTACCTTCTTTCGCGCATTGTAAGTCGTGTGACCGGAATGACGCTTTGCGACTTCATGCGTCCGGCTCTCATGGGAACAATGCATTTTAAGGAGCTTGCGTGGAGCGTTTGCCCTGAGGGATACAGCATGGGGGCTACGGGCCTTTATCTGAGAACCGAAGATATGGTAAAGCTTGGAGCCCTTTATCTAAACAACGGAGTATGGCGCGGCGAGAGGATTGTTTCGGAGGAGTGGGTGAAACTCGTTCTCTCTCACGGCTATGAGTTTGTCCCGAAGGGGGGCGGCTGGTACGGCAAAGGCGGAATGCGCGGACAGATGCTTGCTTTTAATTATGAAAAGGGACTCGCCGTGGCATGGCATTCGTTTGAAGCAAAAGTCCCGTTTAATGTTATGCTCGACAGCGTATAAACGCAAAAGTCAGAAGAACCAAATAGCCTAAACAATGCGAAATAAAGTCTGAAAAAATGTAGAATTCGCAAGAAGTTTATCAAACGCGCCCAAAATCATTGACATAAAGAGCGCTTTATGATATATTATTAAAGTGAACAGCGGTGTTCACTGTAGGGAAAATGCGGAATCTCATGCAGTGATGCCGTTTATTGTTTTGAAATTTTTCAGAGAAAATATCAGAGTAAGGTGTAGAAAATGGAGGAAGTATGGCGAACCAGACGGTCGTAATACTTGATTTCGGCGGCCAGTACAAGGAGCTTATCGCGCGCAGGGTTCGTGAATGCGGGGTTTATTCGGTTATAAAGCCTTACAGCATTACGCCGGCTGAACTTACCGCCCTCTCGCCGATAGGTATTATATTTACCGGCGGTCCCGAGAGCGTTTACAAGGAAAATTCACCGGTCTGCGACAGAGCGGTTTTCGATATGGGAGTCCCGATTCTCGGCATTTGCTACGGTATGCAGCTTATCTGCCACATGATGGGCGGAGTTGTGCATTCATGCACGAGCAGCGAATACGGTACTCTTGACGCGGAGGTTGACGTTGCATCCGCACTTTTCGAGGGCCTTGAGAAAGAGCAGCGCGTTCTTATGAGCCATACTGATATGGTCACATGCCCGCCGGACGGATTCAAGACTATCGCCCATACCTCTCTTTGCCCGAACGCAGCGTTTGAAAATAAGGAACGCAGAATTTACGGCGTCCAGTTCCACCCTGAAGTGGAGAACACCAGAAACGGCAAAAAAATAATAAATAACTTCCTTTATAATATATGCAATGCCGCGGGCGATTACTCGATGGAGGATTATCTGGCGGTCCAGATTAAAAAAGTCCGCGAAAGAGTCGGGAAGAAAAAAATACTGCTCGGATTATCCGGAGGCGTTGATTCCTCGGTTTGCGCCGCTCTGCTATCCGAGGCGGTGCCGGGGCAGTTGATCTGTGTTTATGTCGACCACGGCTGCATGAGAAAAGGCGAGACCGATCAGATTAGGAAGGTTTTTGAGAAGCGCAATCTGAATTTTGTATATGTTGATGCGAAAGAGCGTTTTCTCTCAAAGCTCGCGGGTGTTACAGATCCCGAGCAGAAGCGCAAAATTATCGGAAAAGAGTTCGCCCGTACTTTCGAGGACGAGGCAAGAAAGCTTGATCATCCTGAGTTTCTTGCTCAGGGTACCATATATCCAGATATAGTCGAGTCTGGCAAAAACAAATCGGCGGTTATAAAGAGCCACCACAATGTTGGCGGACTTCCTGCCGACCTCGGCTTTGAGGGCGTAATCGAGCCTCTTGCAGGACTTTTTAAGGACGAGGTAAGAAAACTCGGCTTAATGCTCGGCCTGCCGCGTCAGCTTGTATACCGTCAGCCGTTCCCGGGGCCGGGGCTTGCAATCCGCATCATCGGAGAGGTTACGGAAGAGAAGCTAAATATACTGCGCGAAGCCGACTATATTGTCCGTGAAGAGATTGGAAAATCGCGCGTTCGCGTCGACCAGTATTTCGCTGTGCTTACAGATACAAAAAGCGTGGGCGTCATGGGAGATTTCCGAACGTACGAGAATCTTCTTGCAATCCGAGCTGTACGTACGAACGATTTTATGACATGCGAATATGCCCGGCTGCCGTATAGCCTCCTTTCTCGTATGTCGTCAAGAATAACGAACGAAGTGCAGGGCATCAACCGCGTGGTATATGATATAACTGCAAAACCGCCGGCGACAATCGAGTGGGAGTAAGCATTTTAAGCGTAATTACTTGTAAAGTTGTATTTTCACAGCGTTAGATATTTGAATTTGAGATTAAAGATTTTTTGGGATTTTCAAGCCTCATTTTAAGAAGGGGCTTGGGCGGGGCCTGGTGTAGATTCCGGTGTATATCCGCGTCCCTCTGCATATAAAGCGATGTGAGGTGTAAAATGACGAAGTATATTTTTGTGACCGGCGGAGTTGTGTCCGGTCTTGGAAAAGGAATTACTGCGGCGTCGCTCGGACGCCTGCTTAAAGCACGCGGACTTAAAGTTGCCGCGCAGAAGCTTGACCCGTATATAAACGTCGACCCGGGAACGATGAGTCCGTATCAGCACGGAGAGGTTTATGTGACCGAAGATGGAGCTGAAACGGATCTTGACCTCGGCCACTACGAGAGATTCATCGACGAAGACCTCAACAAATATTCAAACCTTACTACAGGCAAGGTTTTCTCAAATGTCCTCGCTAAAGAGCGCCGCGGAGAGTATCTCGGAAGCACTGTCCAGTTCATACCTCACATCACCAACGAAATCAAAGATTTCATCTACCGTGTCGGGCGCAAGACCGGCGCAGACGTGGTTATCACCGAGGTCGGCGGAACCACCGGCGACATCGAAAGCCAGACCTTCCTTGAAGCCATAAGGCAAATCGGACTTGAAGTAGGACGCGAGAATTCGCTTTATATACATGTCACTCTTGTCCCTTATCTTAAGGCGTCGGGCGAACATAAATCAAAACCGACTCAGCATTCCGTCAAGGAGCTGCAGGGAATGGGCATAATGCCGAACATAATTGTCCTCCGCTGCGACGAACCGATTGAGGACAACAGTATATTCCGTAAAATTGCAGGCTTCTGTAATGTCAAGCCTGACTGCGTTATTCAAAATGTCACAATACCGGTACTTTACGAAGCTCCGCTAATGCTCGAACGCGAGCATTTTTCGGATATAGTCTGCCGCGAGCTTCATATAAACGCTCCCGAGCCTGATCTTACCGAGTGGCGCGCGCTGATAGACCGGATAAACAACCGCACAAAATATGTTACGATAGGACTTGTCGGCAAGTATGTGCAGCTTCACGACGCATATCTTTCTGTCGTTGAAGCGCTCAAGCATGCCGGTTATGAATACAGCTGCAAAGTCAACATTAAGTGGATAGATTCAGAAACCGTCACCGAAGAAGCCTGCGGCACGATTTTTTCGGATGTAGACGGAATCCTTGTTCCCGGAGGTTTCGGCAACCGCGGGATCGAGGGTAAAATTATCGCCGCAAAGTATGCACGGGAACATAAGGTTCCGTATCTCGGCATCTGTCTCGGAATGCAGACGGCGGTTATCGAGTTTGCGCGTGATGTTATTGGCTGGAAAGACGCAAACTCAAATGAATTTGACGAGAAATCAACTCATAAGGTCATAGATTTTATGCCCGGACAGAACAACGAAATAGACAAGGGCGGCACACTCCGCCTCGGCGCATACCCTTGCGTCATCGCTACGGGCACAATGATGGAAGAATGTTACGGCAAAGGCAAAAAAGAAATATCTGAACGCCACCGTCACCGCTACGAATTCAATAACAATTACCGCAGCGAAATGACCGCCGCCGGAATGATAATTAGCGGTACGTCGCCGGATGGACGCCTGGTCGAAACCATTGAGCTTCCAAATCATCCCTTCTTCGTCGGCGTACAGTATCACCCTGAATTCAAGAGCCGTCCCAACAGGCCTCATCCGCTTTTCATGGGGCTTGTCAGGAACGCCATGAAATATAAGAAGTAATCTGAAAATTTACTAAGCTGTAAAGCCACAAAAACGGTAAATTGCGGGAAAGACTGTCCGGTATTACTTTTTACAAGTCTTGTTCTGCATCTGAATATGTTATTAAAAAGCAATATCCGGGACAACTTCCCTTTGGATATCTGAATCAATTTTCTATGAAAGGAGCCGCCATGATCAACTTTGAAAAATCCAAAAAACTGGAAAACGTATGTTATGATATCCGGGGCAAGGAGGTTGAGGAAGCCGCCCGTATGGAAGCTGATGGCATAAATATCATCAAGCTCAATATAGGCAACCCGGCGCCCCACGGTCTCATGGCGCCCGATGAAATAATCATAGACATGATCTACAACCTGCGGAATACCGAAGGATATTCAGAGTCAAAAGGAATCTTTTCCGCTCGCAAGGCGATCATGCAGTACTGCCAGCTTAAGAAAATTCCGAATGTCGGGATTGACGATATATACACCGGAAACGGAGTCAGCGAGCTTATCGTACTTTCAATGCAGGGGCTGCTTGACCACGGGGATGAGATACTTATCCCGGTGCCGGATTATCCACTCTGGACAGCCGCCGTATCTCTTGCAGGCGGAACTCCGGTTCACTATATGTGCGATGAAACAAACGGCTGGTATCCTGATGTCGACGATATCCGCGCAAAGGTAACACCCAAAACCAAGGGAATTGTCGTAATCAATCCTAACAACCCGACCGGAGCGCTTTATCCGAAGGAAATTCTCGAGGGCATCGTTGACGTCGCGCGCGAAAACGGACTTATCCTTTTCGCCGATGAAATATACGACCGGCTTGTGATGGACGGCAAAGTCCACACGGCGCTGGCCTCGCTTGCTCCCGATCTCCTTACTGTTTCCTTCAACGGACTTTCAAAATCGCACCGCGTTGCGGGCTTCCGCAGCGGATGGATGTGCCTTGCCGGCGATAAGAGCCATGCAAAGGGTTATATTGAGGGGCTTAACCTGCTCGCTTCGATGAGACTTTGTTCGAACGTTCCTGCACAGAGCATAATCCAGACGGCGCTCGGCGGCTATCAGTCGGCGGATGAGCTTCTCAAACCGGGTGGACGTATTTTTGAGCAGAGGGAGTATATATATAAGGCTATAAATGAAATCCCGGGGCTGAGTGCCGTAAAGCCCGAAGCTGCGTTCTACATATTCCCGAAGATCGATACAAAGTATTATGATATTACAAGCGACGAGGATTTTGCCTTTGATCTGCTCAGAAAGAAAAAAGTGCTCATAACCCGAGGCACAGGCTTCAACTGGAAGGAGCCCGATCACTTCAGGATTGTGTACCTGCCGGATGTGATTCAGCTTGAAGAAGCAATGAAGCGTATTGCCGATTATCTTGAAACCAAGAAAAGACACAAGTAAACCAAATTGTCAAAGATAACTTTCAAGCAGGAGATATATCAATAAATGAGCGACGCTAACGATAAAAATTATATTTACGAAAACCCGCTGTGCGTGCGTTATGCAAGCGAGGAAATGAAGCATGTGTTTTCAGCCGATGTCAAATTCAAGACATGGCGCAGGCTTTGGATAGCTCTTGCGGAGGCGGAAAAGGAGCTGGGGCTTTCCATCACCGACGAACAGATTGCGGAACTCAAGGCACATGCCGCGGATATTGATTATGAAAAAGCCGACGAGTATGAATCAAAGCTGCGGCATGACGTTATGGCTCACATAAAGGCGTATGCCGACCTCTGCCCGACGGCCGGAGGCATAATACATCTCGGGGCTACTTCATGCTATGTCGGAGACAACACAGACATTATCGTTATGCGCGACGCGCTGAGAATAATCAGAAAAAAACTGCTCAATGCCATATCCGCCGCCGCGGCTTTCGCGGATAAATACAAAGACACGCCGACGCTTGCATACACGCATTTTCAGGCGGCTCAGCCCACAACTGCCGGAAAACGCGCTACGCTCTGGATATCAGACCTCATGTCAGACCTTGAAAGGGTCGATTTTGAGCTTTCATCCCTGAAACTGCTCGGCTGCAAAGGAACAACCGGAACCGCCGCAAGTTTTTTGAAGCTGTTTGACGGCAGCCATGATAAGGTCAAGAAGCTTGATGAGCTTATTGCCGCGAAAATGGGATTTTCCGCTTCGGTTCCCGTGTCCGGGCAGACATACTCGCGAAAAATCGATTACAATGTTATTTCCGTTCTCGGAGGAATAGCTCAGAGCGCGGCTAAGTTTTCCAATGATATTCGGCTTCTCTCGCACCTCAAAGAGTTCGACGAGCCTTTCGAGGCGGGTCAGGTGGGTTCGTCCGCTATGGCATACAAGCGCAACCCCATGAGAAGCGAACGCATTGCGTCGCTTGCGCGCTATGTTATGATAGATGTAATGAACCCGGCTATAACGGCAGCGACACAGTGGTTCGAGAGGACTCTCGACGATTCTGCAAACCGCCGCATTTCGATTCCCGAGGCTTTTCTCGCTACAGACGCGATTCTTTCACTTTATATAAATATAATTTCAGACGGCGTCCTCTACCCGAATATGATGAAGCGCCACCTCGATGAGGAAATGCCGTTCATGATGACTGAGAACATTCTTATGTACTGCGTTGAGAAGGGCGGCGACAGGCAAAAGCTTCACGAGGCAATTCGCCTGCATTCTGTCGCTACCGCAAAAAGGATAAAGCTCGATGGAGCTGACAATGACCTGCTTGAAAAAATACTGAACGACCCGGTATTCGGGCTGACAAGGGCGGAGCTTGACGAAATAGCGCGGACAAGTGCTTTCACGGGGCGCGCCTGCGAGCAGACAATCGAATATTTGCGGGATTTTGTCAATCCGGTACTTGAGGCCAATTGTGACCAGCTCGGCATGAAGGTCGAGATAAAAGTTTAAGATAATATTATGCCACCGGACAGCGGGATGAAAATCAAAATGAAATTATTATATAAACAGCAGGGCGGGCATCCGTTTATCATGAACTGAGTAATGAGGCGATGTATGTGCGCCGTTTGCGGAAAGGATTTATTATATGTTAACAGCAATTGTCGGAATCAACTGGGGGGACGAAGGAAAGGGGAGAATGGTGGACCTGCTTTCCGAAAAATATGACATTGTGCTGCGTTATCAGGGCGGAAACAATGCGGGACACACTGTTGTCAACAGTAAGGGCACGTTTATTTTGAACCTTTTGCCTTCGGGAATTCTGCGGGACAACACGGTGAACGTGATGGGGCCCGGCATGGTTATTGATGTTGAGCACCTGTACGGCGAAGTTTTGAAACTGCGTCAGGCAGGTATCGAGATAACCCCGAAGCGTCTTAAAATCAGCGACCGCGCGACAATTTGCATGCCGTACCACAAGATGCTCGACATACTTGAGGAGGATCGTCTCGGAGACGCCAAATTTGGTTCCACGCGCCGCGGAATTGCTCCGGTGTATTCGGACAAGTATATGAAGAAAGCCTTCCGTATGGGAGATTTGCTGCATCCCGAAGAGCTGAAGGCGAAGCTTCCGTCGATAATCGAGTGGAAGAACCTTCTGGTTCATAAGGGCTATGGCGCTCCGGAGCTTACCGCCGAGGATATGTACGCATGGCTTGAGAAGTTCGGAATGCCTTTTGCAGACTATATATGCGACACGACGGAGTACCTTACCGACGCAGTCAAGTCCGGCAAATCGGTGATGTTTGAGGCTCAGCTTGGAGCTCTGCGCGATATCGACTTCGGTATATACCCATACACGTCATCGTCGTCCACCATTGCGGCATATGCCACAGTCGGCGCCGGTATTCCCGGAAAAAAGCTTGACAATGTGGTCGGTATTATGAAGGCATATTCAAGCTGCGTCGGCGCGGGGCCGTTTACCTGCGAGCTGTTCGGAGAGGAAGGCAACCGTCTGCGCGAGGCGGGCGGTGAATACGGCGCCGCCACAGGCAGACCGAGACGCGTCGGCGGCTTTGACGTTCCCGCGTCGCGTTACGGAATACTTTTGCAGGGAGCCGACGAGATTGCCCTGACAAAGCTCGACGTTCTGTCATACCTTGATAAGATACCGGTTTGCGTCAAATATAACATAAATGGCGTTCTGACAGACAAGTTCCCGTCGGGAGCTGCGCTTGAAGCCGCGAAGCCGGTTTACGAGTACCTTGACGGCTGGAAATGCGATATTTCAGGATGCCGCAGCTTCGATTCGCTTCCCGCGGCGGCGAAAAAATATGTCCGCTTTATCGAGAAGGCTACCGACTGTAAAATCAAATATGTGTCGGTCGGCGCAGGCCGGGATGAATACTTCACAATGTAAAATGTCAAGTCAACATCTCTTTTGATTTATACACAATAACAGATAAAATAGTACCGCAGCTTTCATGCTAAAAGCATATTGAAGCTGCGGTATTATAATGTTATAATATTTTTAATATTTAAGCAAAACAACGCGTTCGGACAATGCTTTTTTGCCTGCGCGGATAAGATTTTCAATAAGTAAGGATGGGATAAAACCAATGAAATTCAGACCAATGCATCCGGCGGATGCGATTGTCGAAACGATGACACGCCTTTATGAAAATAAAATGACCACCACATCCGGCGGAAACCTTTCGATTATGGACGATAACGGAACACTCTGGATAAGCCCGAGCGGCGTGGATAAAGCACACCTGCGCCGTTCCGATATAATGAGCGTGCTTCCTGACGGAACCGTACGAGGCATACATAAAGTGTCGACGGAGTGCCCGTTCCATCTGGCTATCCGGCGCTCGCGCCCAGAGCTTAAAGCAGTGCTGCACGCTCATCCCGGAGCTCTTGTCGCCTTCAGCCTTATGAGAAAAATTCCGGACACGTCAATAATCCCCGGAGTCGCCGGCCTTTGCGGAAAAATCACGATGGCGAAATACGCCCTGCCGGGCAGCGACCTGCTGGGAAGCTATATAGCTGAGGAATTTGCAAAAGGATACAACACTGTGATGCTTGAAAACCACGGCGTCGTTATCGGCGCCGAAAGCCTTGACAGAGCGTTCATGATGTTTGAATCACTTGAGTACTGCGCTCGCATTCAGCTCAATGCCGCCGCACTAAACTCCGGCTGCAGATCGCTCAGCGCGGAGCAGCTTAAAAAAGTCGACGAGTATAGAGCGTATCCAGATACACTGCCGCAATCTGTTCCATCGCTTGAGGAGATTGACGCAAGAAACGAATTGATAAACCTTATCAGACGCAGCAGTATACATAAATTTTTCTCGTTCAGCACCGGAGTGCTTGCGGCAAGCCTTCCGGACGGTTCGTTTGTCATAACCCCTCACGACGACGGCAGAATTAAACTTGAAGCGGATGACCTTGTCAGGGTTAAAGACGGAAAATGCGAGAAGGGAAAGGAACCGTCGCATTTTACGGGTCTGACTGAGAGAATTTTCAAAGCTCATCCGGAAATAAAAAGCATTGTTATCGCCCGCCCGCCGGAAATCATGGGCTTTGCCGTCGGAGACGCCGAGTTTGACTCTCGTTTGATTCCTGAAAGCTATATTTGCCTCAAGGAAATATTCCGCTATAAATTTGGCACTATAGAGGACAATCCGGATGCGATAATTAAAGATATTTCATTGAAAAATCCGATTGCAATTGTGGAAAACGACGTCGTCATAGTAGCGGGAAGCACGGCTCTCAACGCTTTTGACCGGCTTGAAGTCATGGAATTCGGCGCTTACTCGCTTCGCCAGATTAAAATATTCGGCGGCAACATCGTCCGCATAAGCGACGATGAAGTGCGCGAGATAGAGGTTGCTTTTAAATTATGATTCCGAAGATGCGGGACGCCGCCCCGGAATAATAGTTTTAGAAAGGTTTATTTTAATTCAAAGCTCAAAAACGCCCCGTACAGATTTACATTCTGTAAGAGGCGTTTTTATATTGAATTATTGCTGGTTATTTAATAATACAGAATCAAACGCAATTATGATAATTCCCGGAATGACCCGGCAGCACTTTTTCAACGAGTGCCGAGGTGTATCTTTTTAGAAGACCAGTCCGAGCTTTTCGGTTCTTCTCTTTAGTTCTTTCATAAGATTGATTTCGTCTTCCGCAGTTTCCGCCGAGAACGTCACTGAGAAGCGGAGATAATGACCGCTGTCATCCCACGGAACGGTGGAAATGTTGGCGTTCAGGATGAGAAATTCGGCAGCGTCCTGCGCTGTGGCGAAAATTGTGCCGTCTTTTAGCCCTTTTGGTTTCTCTACATAGCAATAGAACGAACCTTTCGAGGGAACCGCGTGAAAGCCGATTTCGTTCAGTGCGTCGGCGAGCAGTTTCATCCTGCGCGCGTACTTCTCACAGATTTTATCGGTAATCTCGGGATGGTTGAGAGCATAAATTCCGGCCTTCTGGATTGCGCGGAACTGACCGGAGTCGGTGTTGTCCTTGACCGTGCCGTAAAGAGAAATGATTTTCTCGTTACCGACGAGGAAGCCGAGACGCCATCCGGTCATATTGAAGGCTTTTGAAAGCGACTGTATTTCAACTCCGACATCAATAGCTCCGTCGACAGAAAGAAAGCTTAAGGGTTTGTTCCCGAAGTATGTGAGCGGTGCGTAAGCGGCGTCGTGTACCACGGCGATATGGTTCTTTTGGGCAAATAAGACTACTTTTTCAAAGAATTCTTTTGTCGCGATCTGCCCGGTCGGGTTGTTCGGATAATTTATATAGAGGATTTTGCTGCGTTTAAGTATATCTGCGGGGATATTGTCAAGGTCGGGGTAAAAATTATTTTCTTTGTTTATCGGGAGACTGTAAACCTCGCCGCCGCAGTATTTCGTGTATGTTGCGATAACAGGGTATCCGGGGACTGTTACCAAAGCCACGTCGCCCTTATTGATGAAGCAAAGCGGCAGCATGGCGAGAATTGGCTTTGTGCCGATGCCGTGGATAATATTTTTTTCGGCGGCAAGCCCCTTTACGCCATAGACACGTTCCATGTAATTTACGGCTGCTTCCTGGAACTCAATGATTCCGTTGTCAGAATAAAAGCGGTTCTCGGGTTTGCCGCACTCGGCCCGTAGCACTTCTGCGACTCCGGCATCCGCGGGCTTGTCGGGTTCCCCGACGCCCATGTCAATCAAAGGAAGATCCTTGAATTTTTTAGCGGCCTCGGCCTTCAGCGCCTTGATACGGGCAAATTTATAAACGACTGTTGATTTGCCGTAATTCCTTCCGCCCAAACGGTCCGCGATGATTTCCTGAATAAAACTGTTGTCCATATTACACCTTTTCAAATAAATTTTCAAACCGGCCTAAACAGCCCGGTTTATCGAGCTTTATCCGCAATAATGCGTTTTTTTTGACTGATTCTCTTTTCTTGTTTTAATTAAGTTCCTTAACGCGTAGACAATAAGAGAGGCCGCCACGACTCCGCCGGAAAGCCCGAGCACTACGCTTGCTGTTTCCATACCGAATTTTGCGGATGCGTCGTAGTTTTCGGCTATAAGATTGCTCATTGAATAATACAGACTGCTGCCCGGAACCAGAGGGATCAGGCATGGGAGAAGGAAAACGGTCGCCGGTGTCCGATTGTACTTAGCGCAGATTTCCGAATAAATTGTCGATACAAACGCAGCCGCGAGAGAGCCAAAAAGAACGCTTTCATAAATGCCGAAAGTCCAGAGATAAACAGCCCATGATATTGCTCCACCGAGAGCGGCAAACGGCAGATACTTAAGATCCACCGAAAAGAGAAGGGAAAAACCGATGGTGCCTATTATGGCGGTAAGGACGCTTATTAAAAAGTCTTTCATGGAATTATCACCCCCGACAGCAGTATTGCGCCGCCGTATCCGAGAGCAATTATGACGGCGAGCAGCAGCGACTGTATAAGGCGTACGAATCCTGAAATTATATCGCCGTATAGCATATCCCGGACAGAAATGCCGATTGTAAGTCCGGGAATCAGCAGCATTATCGTACCAATCATGACTTTATCTACGTTTATTCCGGCTCCGAGCCGCAATATAAGCATCGACAAAAAACCTGCGATGAACGAGCTTATCAGCGACTGTGACATAGCGTTGAAAAAACGTGGTTTGTGAAGCTCGAGTGCCGTTATAATCATGCCTATAGCAGCAGCACAAATAGCATCGATTATGTTGCCGCCGAAGAAAAGCGCGAACCCGCCGGCGGCAAGGACAGCGCCTATGTACGAGACCCATTTCGGATAAGGCACTGACTTTTTTACATTTTTAAGCTTTTCCTGCGCCTGTTCGATGGTTATCTGTCCGCTGCAGATTTCACGTGAGATTGAATTGTATTTGCTGAGTTTATGAAGATCGTTGGTCGAACGGAATATCCGCCGTGTCTGATTTGAGTAACTGCCGTCAGGCATGCGTACCGATGCAATTATCAGCGAGGTTATCGTGAACGCTTCAACGTGCACCGCTCCGTAGGCGCGGCAGATACGGGTTATGGTATCCTCGACACGCTGAATTTCACCGCCGCAGCGCAAAAGACCCTCTCCCACATCAAGCGCGGTGCAGAGCGCAGCGTCTGGCGATACGGGAGGGGATATTGTTTTTTCGGGACATGGGGAAGTGCTTATTATAATGTTTTCCATAAATCCTTTTGGCTTAATGATAAAATCATCACGCCTAAATATATCATATTGCACGAATTTTGTCAATATGAAAAAAGCATCCGCACAAACCGCGTTCCTGCGGCTGTTTTTGCGGATGCTGCGACTTTTGTTTATAATCTTTTACATTTTACTTTTATTTTTCTGTTCTCTGTTATCGCTGCCACCGTGCGGTAGACCGGGTTTCAGCATTCTGTTTATTATAAGCCACCCCAGCAGAACAACGCCGATAATAATAATCAGAACAAGCATCACAATAGTATAATAAAGAACCGCTCCGTCGTCAGAAACGGCGGAAGTGGAGGCTTCAAGACCCGGGTCTCCTTTCCCCTTGAAAGGAGATGTGTCCGGCGAAAGGTTCATCGTTTCGCCCTCGTTGTAATTTTGGATTTCTGTAACAGTAACAGTACCGTTCCGGGATGTAACAGAGATATTGTCCGTGGCAGCCGGAGAGCCGTCAATATTGAGAATGCCTACGTTAAAATTCGAAATGGTTATATTGCATACATCGCCTGTTTTGGCTCCGTCGTGCAAAAGAAAATACAAAATAATTACCGGCCCGCGAAACCACATTCCGGTTGTCGAGTAGGATGAAAAACTGATTTTATTGCCCAATAGTTCAGGTTCATACCAGACAATGCTGTCCTGCGTGTTTCTCTCGGCACCGTTTACAATATCGTATGCGTATATCTGCCGAAGATTGATGTTTGTGGTATACAGGTCGAGGACTGTGTCGTCATATTCGAGGTCAAAGCTGACCGAGGAATAGTATAAAGTCTTATACTCCATTATTGTGACAGAATATCTAATATACTTTGTATCTCCGATTTTAACCGTGCTTTCGCCGGTTTTAATGTCCGGAGCCGACAACGTTATGTATCTGTCGCCCGCCGCTCCTCCGGCTGCCGTATCTGTCGCCGCTATGCCGGTGCAGAGAGAGGGGATGGAGATTGATAAAATAAGCGATAATAAAAGTGCAGCTGCTCTTTTTTGCCCGCGACGGAAGGGGGCATATTTAATTTTTTCAGCCATATCTGTCCCCCTATGTTTCAGAATTTTATCTGAGCAAGCTTCCGCCGTTATTTATGAAGGCGATATAATCGTCAAGAGCCAGGGGCTTTGAGTAATAATAACCCTGGATGACATCGCACCCGAAATTTCTAAGGCGTTCAAGCGCTTCTATTGTTTCAACGCCCTCCTGGGTGACTTTCATACCGAAATTTTTGGCAAGCTTAATGATTGTGCTCAGCAGCTCGTCGTCGCGCTCCTGCGAGAATCCTTTGGTGATGAAGAAGCGGTCAAGTTTTAGCTCATCCATCTGCAGCTCCTTGAGAATATTATACGACGAATATCCTGATCCGAAGTCGTCGATGGAACAATGAATGCCGTTTGATTTAAGTTTGTGAATCATTACCTTGAGCGCATCATAGTTTTCATACGCAAAGCTTTCTGTGAATTCTATGGTAAGGAAATTGTCCGCAATATTATATTTTTTCTTTGTGCGTATATAGAAATCCACAAACCCTTCCTGCATGGCGGTGACGCGCGACACGTTTACGGATACAGGCACAACCTTAATTCCTCGTGCGACCGATTCGCTTATGTACTTGCAGACTTCGACATATACATACCTGTCCACTTTGCCTATGAAGCCGTTCGCCTCGAATATCGGAACAAACTCAGCCGGGTTGCGGAAGGTGTTTGTATCGGCATCGTACCAGCGGACAAGAGCCTCCGCGCCGTCGGGACGATCCTGTACAATGTTGTATTTGGGCTGGTAGAATATTCGGAATTCGTTGTTTTCGAGCGCAGATTCATTGCGGGCTTCAATTTCGGCTTCGCGAATGAAGTTTGATTTGACCTGATCGTTGTATATGTTGATTTCTTCGGAAGTCGTATGCGTATTTGTTTTCTGCGCTATTATCGCACGGTCAAGCATTTTCTGAACCGGTTCCTTAATTGCGCGGTTTACACAGTAAACACCCATCGACAGCTTAAGATTTGTCTTGAGTTTTCTCATTTCGGGATAGTTGAACACTATTGCATAAATCACACGCAGACGGTTCAATAGGTCTTTTTCGTCGCTGTAATGAATAAGCAGGGCAAACTTATCGTCGCTGATGTGACCGTAGGTTTCATCCTCCTGCAGAAGGCTCATGCCGAACACCTTTGCGAGAAAGCGGAGAATATCGTCGTGGTTTATGTTTTCAAAGCTCTCGGTTATAAAGCGGAACTGATCTACTTCGGTATATATAAGCGCAAATTTGGTGATTTTGTTTCTTTCAAGTATTTCTTCGGTATCGAGTGAAAATTTTTTGAAAGTGTTGCATTCAAGTATCGGATCAATAATATCATAGCTTTTGATTTTTTCAAGGTCTTTCTTCCGTATCTGCAGAAGGTAGGCAAAACTGGTTGCGATAATTAAAAGAGATATCCCCAGTGCGACGCTGATATTAGCGACGAAGCTATAGCCGTCGCTATATAGTTCGGAAGCTTTATATATGCTTGCTATATAAAGCGTATTATCTGAAGATTCGGCGCTGGCGACGGCAAGCGAATATGCTTCTCCGTTAATTTTGAAGGAACAGCTTCCCATACCCTCGGCCGCAACTATAAGGCTGAGTTTGTCAACCGCGGTTTTATCGTTGGTGATCTCGCGAAGGTTTGAATAAAGATTTGAAAGCTTGTTGGATGGAAAATCATCTGCCTGAGCTTCAAGTATAATTGAACCGTCGGCGGCGCAGAGGCAGAGATATTCGGATTTTTTAGCCGCGTCGGTCCTGAACGAAACCATATCGCCGAATAAATCCGTGACCATGCAGTATGACAGAACGCCGTCTATTAAGGGATTGTTGTCGACCGGAGCAAAAAATGCTATATAAGCCATGCTTGTATATTCGCGGTGATCATAAATCAGTCCGGAGCAGCCAGCTTTCCCGCTGTCAATAATCTTTTTTACGGCGGCCGGCTCGTTGTTATCTATTTCATATCCGCCGCTGTTGTATTCAATGCCGTCGTTAAAAAAGCGGATGAAAGTAATATCGGTGTCAAGGTATTGAGTGATAGAATAGAAATAACCGACTATATCCTCCTTGGTCATCATATTTCCGGCGGTTTGCGCGATTTCTACGGTCTGCCGCATGGCGTTATTGACTTTTGAGTTTGTTTCCGCTATGAAATCAATCGACGCGGTCATGGCCATATCCTCGGTATGACCGATGAGGCTTGAATTGTACGAGACCAGCAGGTACACCGAAAAAGAAAGCATTATTGTGAAAAACACCAAAAGGAGTATCATTATATAGCTTTCAAATTTTACAGGTTTCCCGAATATTTTCATATGCGCCGATCTCCTTGTGATGTAAGCTTTGCCGCCGTTGAAAATATCGGCAGCTGCAGATCAAAGCTTGTTGTACTCGTCCTGAATTTCATGCAGACGTTCGCGTATTTCATTTATCTGCTTTGTATAATTGTTGAAATAATCCACATCTTCGTCGTTAGGCGAAGTGTGAGTGAGGATGGCTTCAACAAGAGCCGCCTGCGAACGCGCTCTCTTTTTTTCAAGAAGCTCAATCTGCTCTTTGTAGAAATTGATTTTCTTCTTGAGTTTAAGTTTCTTAAACATGTGATGTCCTTTCTTTTTTACAATTTTAATTGTTGATTGCTTTTGCAAAGCGGAATACTTGCAAATAAACTGTATTTTAAGGTTCGGATTTTGTACTTTCTCCTTTTCCCGAAGCATCATTGTCCGCTTTTGCATCGCCGCTGGTTTTACTGCTCTCGGACTTAGTACCGTCGGGATCTGGCTTTTGGCTTGACGCTGAAGCTGCCTTCAAACGTTCAACTTCTTCGGCCACTTTACGGTCAAATTCGGCTTTTTTATCTGTATCGGATACCTTCCTGTTTTTCAGGACGGCTCGGACAAATGAAAATGCGGTATATGCGACAAAAGCGAAGATAAGAATAAAGAATCCGATGCCCGAAAGCAGGAAGGATGATATGGCGGTCAGCACAGGCAGCACTTTTATGTATTTTCCGACCAGCATATTGCCTTTCGCGGTATATGAATCCTCGACATAATTGGCGTCTCCCTTTGTGGTGAATTCAATGCCGTCGGAGCCTTTCGAGATGCTTACGACGCGGTGCGTGTTCATACTTCCGGCTATAGCAGGGTCGTCAGAATAGAATGTGATTATGTCGCCTATTTTTATATCATCCGGATTTACTCTTGCGACCAGTATGCACGAGCCCGTCGGAATTTCAGGCTCCATGCTTCCCGTTGCAATAATCAGCACCGTGTGGTTAAAGATAAACGTGGCGCGATGGTTTATTCGGTTGAATATAAAAATCAACGCCACAATAACCAGAAGCACTACCATACAGCTGTATATTACAGAGCAGATTCTTTTTCTGAACGGTTTATTCTTTTTTTGTTTTTCTGCCATATCTGACACCTTCATACAGGTTATTTTCTTTTCTTACCTGACATCTCTTCCCCGGACTTTGCAATATCGTGTTTTTTCATGCGTTTTTTTGCTTTACGGCTGAAGCGGTATTGCCTGCCGCGGCCTGACAGCATTCCGGCGGCGGCTTTTTCAGCTTGAATTTGCCGTGCGCGCTCAGCTATCATGGCAGCGCGAGACAGACGTTCTTCGCGCAGGCGTCTTGCTTCTTCCTCAAGACGTTCTATTTCAGCTTTTTGCGCGGCGGCAATAAAGTCATTGTCAACAGGTTCGGCGACTATTTCTTCCGCGAGCCTTGCCTCCTCGGCTTTGCGCGCCTCTTCCGCGAGCCTTGCCTCCTCGGCTTTGCGCGCCTCTTCCGCGAGCCTTGCCTCCTCGGCTTT
>CAZMZJ010000004.1:51987-102175 GCA_964570825.1 uncultured Lachnospiraceae bacterium
TCTTCCGCGAGCCTTGCCTCCTCGGCTTTACGCGCCTCTTCCGCGAGCCTTGCCTCCTCGGCTTTACGCGCCTCTTCCGCAAGCCTTGCCTCCTCGGCTTTACGCGCTTCTTCCGCGAGCCTTGCCTCCTCGGCTTTACGCGCCTCTTCCGCGAGCCTTGCCTCCTCGGCTTTGCGCGCTTCTTCCGCGAGCCTTGCCTCCTCGGCAAGGCGTTTTTTCTCTTCATCTTCGCGGCGTTTTGCCTTCAGCATCGCATCGGCGATGAGGGATATATATATTGCGTCCCTGATTTCCTGCTCATGCTCTGAAAGCTTGCGTCTGTTTGAACGCGACACTGGTATAACCTTGCGGTACTCCGAATCGTAGACGTTATATTCATCGGAACTCATCTCTTCAATTTCAGTGATAAGCTTCGGCGAAAGAGGTACGGCTGTTTCCGTGACGGCAAGAGCGCTGCCGGTATCTGGCTCGTTGGCAACAGTCTGGCGGAATAATAAAAACTGCAGCGCGAGATTCGAGAATATTTCATTGATAAGGCGTTCATCAGGCTGTTCGGCTGTTTCCTGCACGAGTATATCGTACCCAGCCTTGTCATAGCTTTCTATAAATTCCCATAAGGCAAGACACTGCCGCAGGTACTTGTTTTTCAGTATTGCGTTGGTTCTCATTACCGGAGGACGAATAAAGTTTTTTCCCATGTTCTGAGAAAACTCTGAATTTGTGTAAGCACGGGTTATATGATACAGCCGTTCGACACGGTTCCAGAGCTCGGCTGAATATTTATGGTTTTCTACTGAGGCGTTTTCTGCGGGAGGTTCGGAAATTTCTATTTCAAACCGGTATTTTCCGCGCAGCTCTCCGCGTTCAAATTCAGATGTGAACCCGAATTTTGTGCTGACTTCATCTCTTCCGGATTCTTTTGCCGCGTCGTATCTGCGTGAAATGAAAAGGTAGAGCTTTGATATCAGAGTGTTTATGAATTTGTTTTCGTAGGTCTGTATCGTTTCATCACGAAAGACATTTAAAATTTTTGATGGTATGATATTGCCGCTTTCGTCAATTCGGTCAATATAATCGGTATGCTGGGCAAGATGCTGGATGGAGCGGCTTGTTATATTTCGTGACAGCTCGATTGGCATCACACGTTCGGTTTCCTCAATAAAGCGCGAAGGATTGCGGATTATATGGTCGAGCGAATCGAGGGATTCCTCAATGACAGTAACCCACGTTTCATCTATGGATTTGATCGCATAGCGTTTTTTCAGTTCGACAGAAGTGTCTGCGGCGCGGAGCATATTCAGAGCGTCAGGAAGGGCGCCGTATTTGACCGACAGAGCATCAATAAAGGACAGGGTGTCCTCAAAGATGCCGCTGCTGGCGCTCCGGCTTCCCGAATAATCTCTGTCCATATAAGTTACCATATCCTTTCAAATAAAACGGTTGATATCAGGCAATAAACGAATATGACCGGCGATAGGGTTTATCAGTACATCTTCTGCAGCCTTTCAAGATACATGATGCATTCCTGCATCTTGCCTTTACCGAACATATTGTCCATATATGTTATAAGGCCCCTGATTTCATCCCGGATAAGAGAGAGGTTGAGTCCTTCAAACTTTCGGAATACTTTTGTCGCAAGAAGGTAATCGATTCCGTCAAGAGAATCGCCTCCGCAGGCGACATAAACAGGAACAAATAAATTCAGCTGTTTCATGATGCGGTTTCCGAAAGCCACGCGGAATTTTTCAATCACATAAAGGTCGAGCTTCGCTATATCGTCAAGATATTCCTGGCTTACCGGATTTGACTGGATCGCCTGTTCATAAAGAGAAGCGATATATGAATAACTGATAAGCTTAGAATCGGTTTCGGGAGCCTCGAAGGGCACGCCCTTTTTGTCAAGATTGATGACGAAAGCACGGTCATAGACCTTATCTGATACTGCAAAGGTGGAGTCGTCGTTGTTGGCCGTTCCAACATACCATACGTTCTGAGGTATGGAAAGCTTTCCGTTTTCGAGATGCTTCGGGTCGCTGTCCCATGTTGAGGGTACGAGCTCGATTTTCCATTCGTTCGGATCCGGCATCTCAAGTATTGAGAGCATTTCCGCAAAATAATACTCGACGCGGGCGATATTCATCTCGTCGAGAACGATAATGTTGACATCATCGTTGTATGTGGATTCGTATATGCGGCGAAGCACCTCGGTTTCGTTGAATTTTTTTGTAAATTCGTTGAAGTATCCGAAAAGCTCTGTTCTGTCGCGCCATGAGGGCTGAACAGACGCGATTGTCGCGTCGTTGCGGAAATACTTGCCCATAATGTACGGGAGGGACGTCTTGCCCGTTCCCGAAATGCCCTGCAGCAGTATAAGCTTTGTGGATGCAAGGCCTGCGAACATCAGCCGTATCGTTCGGATTTCATAATAAAGATGTCCCTTGTAGCAGGCGTAATTGCGCAGATCGTCGCATATTTCTTTAAGCGACATGGAACGGTTGTATTCGGGAGCAATATAGTACTCGTATTTTTCGTCGACTGCCGAGAGCCTAAAGAAGCGGCTTCCTGTAAAATCTGTCGGGCTTTTTTGCTCGTTCTCCTTGCTGCGTTCTGCCTCGGGTACTGTTTTTTCGCCGGGAAGTTCAAATGAACCGCTGTTTTCGTCCCTGTGACCGAATATTTCGTTAAGCTGTTCTACCGAAATACTGGTCTGGCCGACCTTAAGCGCCATGATTTTTTCCTTTTCCTGCGTCAGCCGGATGACGTCGCGGTGCAGGTCTGCGATTTCCTCGAGCAGGTCTTCATTTCCGATAATCGTGCGGCGGAAGCGTATGTATTTGCGGATTGCAAGTACAAGCATGAAAATAAGAATGCCCCAGATAACAAACGAAAGGATGAAGGACAGAATTGTAAGTACCCAGTCAATAGGAGTGAACGTACCGGAAAAAAGCTTTAGCTGCTGGAAATAATACGGCAGATTGAATATCTGAACGATGCCGAGGAAAATATTCGAGAATATTTTCCAAACACCGCCAAGCATCGTGGTCATGAAGGCGAAAAACCAGCTTAAAAATCCGTCCATATACATCAACCTTTCAGAGGTGGCTTTGAGTTTTACTTAAAAGGGCGCCGCGGCATGCCGCGGCGCCTTTATACGGCATTTTTACTTTTTATCCGTAATATCGGCTGCTTTTTCAGACTCTCCGGCTTTGTTTTCAGCCTGTTGCTGCACGCCTTGGGATTTCAGGTATTCCTCGATAGCTTTGCGCTTAATCGCCTCTTCTTCGGCAGCGGAGAGTTTTACTGCCTTTTTGCCCTTTACTTCAAGAAGGGTCGAGATGAAGCGGTACAGTTCATATATAAAGAACAAAAGAAGCGGCAGAACGATGATAAGCAAAAATCCTTTTGATGTCTGAAGGAATGAAAGAAAAGAGCCGAGTCCGGGGATTTTTTGACCGGTATATTTGCAGATTACTTTATAATACACAACCGGATCCGAGTCCGGAGTTGGGTTTGTTTTAGTGTTGTCGCCCTGGGTGACATAATATATGTATCCGCCGTTGTCATATTTATCCACTATGCGGTGGCTGTTGATCTCATCTACGCCGTCTTTGTTGAGATCGACATAATATGTTATAATATCCCCGATTTCAAGAGTTGATTTTTCCTGATCTGTGAGCATGTCGCATATGATCAGGTCGCCGGCTTTGAACGTAGGCGACATTGAGTCGGTGAGCACCGATATCGGACTTTTACCGCCTATTGAAGGAATTCCGTCTTTATTGGCATTGGCGGCAAAAACAAGGACTGTTATTACTACGGCAAACGCTACGAAGAGCCATAATAAAACATTGCCGACGATGCCGAGCCACTTCTTCGCTTTTTTCATATAATTCTCCAATTTACAAAGTATTGATGATACTTAAGTAAATTATACTCTAAGTGATAAAATGTGTCAATAGTAATTTGCAAACATTTATCTGACGGGGAATGTCCGAATTGTATATTTTACATAATCAGAACGGTATTGTGAACACAAATATAGCCGATAAAAAACAGAAAAATTGTGACGTCTGTGGTATCACTTATACGTCCGTCATACGGGCGCTTAAGTGATGCCGCGGATTATGCCAATGAAACCGCTGCCGCTCCGGCGGCAGCGGTTTATCGGAACTCATCTAAAATTATGAGGGCTGCACGGCGTCGAATTTAAGATCTATCTGGAAGGTGTCGCCTGCGATTACATTGACGCATTTGTGGTTCTGCCCCTCGATCCAGACGTTGATTACCAGAGTGACATACTCTGTTCCTCCTCCCGGCACCGTAATTTTGGGGCCGGTTGGTCCGATAACGGCTTTTGGGTCGTCGGGTTCGCCGTCGGAAGGTGTGTCCTTGTCGTATAGAGTGGCGGTCGTACCTGATATCGAGGCTACCGGATGAACGATATCCTGCGCTCCGGCGTCATATATTCCGATAAGATTTTCGTCGGAAACCGAGTTTTGGAAAATTGCTATGCGTATACAGTCGTCAATGTTTTCACCGCCTTCGCGCGGGACTGAATTGGATATGAGTTCGGCGACATATATGTCAACGTTTCCCGTGCCGAGGGTTTTAATGTATATTGTATATGAAGTGTAGTAGCCGTCGGAAGCGGCTGTAACCGGAGAAAGTCCGGATTTGAATCTAAGCTTGCTTATATCAAAATCGTTGAGAATACCGCCGAGGTCGCCGTTGATTACGTTTCCGTCGTCTGTAATGGAAAAGAAATCTCGGCCGTTCGACGAGGAAGACGGGTATATTTTATATTCGTTGGAAATGTTAACGGCATTTGCTGTTCCCGCCCAGTGAATCGCATCGGTGCTGATAAGCAGGTTGTCGGGTCCGGTTGAAGATAATGACATTCCGGTAGCTTTAACATCCCTGTTGACCGAAAACCATGCGTAGGAAGCCGTGCCTGCGAGTGCGAAAGATATCAGAAGCATTATCAAAGCGAAAGACAGCGTTGCTTTTGTTTTCATTAAACCGGCGCCCCTTTCTGCTCAAGCTGTTATTTCTTATAAAGGGGGAATAACAATTATTCCCCCTTCTTTATTTTATCTGAAAAATTTTCAAATTACCGATATGCGGTTAAGGATTTGTGGTAATGGTCTTAAAGGTGAGGCCGACGTTAAAGTTCTGTCCAGCGATGCTGTTGACGCACTTTGAGTTCTGACCCTCGATCCAGACTCTGACCACTATTGTCTTTTCGACTTCGCCGCCTGCGACGACAAACTTAGCTGCCTGTCTTGCGGCTTCGGACGACATATCGACTTTTACATCGCTGCCATTCAATGTGTAGGTATCGTTGTCGCTGGTGTTGCCGACTGACACTACAGGGTCGACAGTGTCCTGTGTGCCTGCGTCATAAATGCCGATTAAGGTTGTTCCGTCAAATATTGCAACACGCACGCAGTCGTCGATTGTGTTCTTGGTGTAATAGGTTGTTGCCGAAGAAACGCCGCTTGTCTGGAGCGTGTAGACATACGGGTCTTCAGTAGTGCCGGCACCGGTGCGGACATAGTAAATCTGGTTGCTGGGATTGGTGAAATCCACGCCTGCAGCGAGAGTGACTGTTGAATAGGTGGATGTTATATCAATGGAATCAAGATAAACATCGAGGTTTGACGAGCCTGTGGTCTTGAAGTAGAGTGTGTATTCGGCCCAGTAACCTGCATTGGCGCCGCTGATTTTTACAACCTTGGTACCTGACTGATCGCTGTCCTTGAGGAATTTTGTTTCTGCGCCGGCGACACCGCCGATGCCGCTTGCGAGAATCTGGCTGTCAGCAATAGCGAAGAATGTTGAACCGTTTGTTGTGGATGCAGGATAGAGAAGACCTGTATAACCTTCATTAGAGGCTGCTGTGCTGCCCCAGACTGCTTTTGCGCTGTTTGAAATCAAAAGGTTTGCGGGAGCGGTGGATGTAAGGCTCATGCCCGTTGCCTTTACTGTTCTGTTCATTGAAAACCATGCGTAGGATGATGTCGAAAGAACCATAGCCGACACAAGAAGAAGGACAAGTGCGGGAATTAACTTTTTCATGATTTTTTCTCCTTAATGTAATTATTTATAAATTTTAATTTTATGTATTACAGCCCTGCGGCGTATAACCTAAGTTATTCTGTTTCTATTATTGAGATCGTCATGTCTATCTTGAACTGTCCGCCGATGATCGAGTCGACGCATTCCGGATCGCTTCCCTCGAGCCACATGACTACCGTAAACCTCACTTCGTCGCCGGGGGCGAAATCGGAGAGCTGTTTGCGCACCACGGTGCTTTCAGTAAGAAATTCAACCGTTCCCGGCTCGGGACCTGTTCCGTCGCTGCGGGTTTTTGCGTAGTCGGTGTAGTCGCCGTTTACGTAAAGCCTTACCCTGACCGCGTCGTCAACATTGTTTGTAACGTTTACTATGTAGAGGTGATACTCGAAGGTGACTGTTTTCTTTCCGGTATTTTTTAAGTGGAAGGTGTAAGCGAGGTAATTCGCGCCGTTGTGTGAACCGTTAATGCTGTCAAGGTCTGCTGGAAGATCGTTTATTGAAATGTTTGTAACATCCTCGGAGGCTTTTGAGTTCAGCCGCGTTATCGGCTTGCTGAAGTCCGGCGTTTCGCAGAGAGCCAGTGCATAATCAACATTGTCGAACCGGTTTATGCTGACCGTAAAACTTCCGAATCTGTTGTAAAGGATTGCTGCGATATATGTGATTGCTATCACAAGCGAGAGGCAGGTGGCTGCTATCGGAAGGACTTTCATCATCAGCCGGTAGCGTTTGATCTCTGTGGCCGTGCGCACAAGCTTCCGGTTCTCGGGACTGTATGTACGCGCCATAATTTATAACCTTTCTCGTCTCTTATCTCTTATCTCTTATCTCTTGTTTCTATCCGCAAGCGCTTCGTCTCGGCTCAGCAGCCTGTCGGGTTCCGGGATATATCCGGTGCAGTCGGCTCTGTAAAATTCAGAAACGATGTCGTTTCCCGAGGCTCCGTTCGCTATGACGTTAATTCCGAGCCCTCTTATGTAAGCTATCATCGCCGAGGTGCTCTTGGAGCTGTCCGGCGCTGCCATTTTTTCTGTTACGCTTCTGTCAAGGATTACATAATCGAACGGGAAGCCTGCAAGCCGAAGCGTCGGGCAGTACTCGTCGCCGTAGCCTGCAAGAGCGGTTTTGATCCCCATGAACCTGAGCGCGTTAAGCTCGTATGCCGCTTTTTCTCTGTCTTCGAATAGGATCTGCGACGGGAATTCAAGGCAGAGTTTTGTGTGGTTTGTGAAACCGATTTCACTGAAATGTTCCGAAAGAAGCTTTGCTGCGCTTCCTTTTGTCAGCATCCTGACCGGGCAGGCTGCCGAGAACCAATCGGCCTTTGCGCCGCGGGAAGCGGCAAGGGAGATTGTCTCTGAAATATCCGTGATATTTGAAAGTGCAAGATTTACGCACTGGACGGTTCTTGAAGCGACCGTTTCGTAATCGGCGGGGAGGAGAACTCCCAGCGACTGAGTGTTAAGCTGCATTACGGTGCGGTATGCGAAGGTCTGCCGCGTTGAGGTGCTCATAACCGGGACGAATTTGATTTCTATCGGTTCGATCCCGCTTTCAAGCGTTGCTCTCAGCAGTTCGTTTTTATCCATTGAATCCTCCTTGCTTCGCGCCGGTAAATAAAAGCGCCAGTCACAGGGAAACAATAACCTGCAACTGGCTGCCTTGTCTTTGATGACGAAGACCCTATAGCTTTGCGTCGCAACCTTTCGGCTGTTTTGCTAAATATTAAATTTAAGATATGCCCGGAAAAACAAAATACCAGCCACAGAAACATATCTGCAACTGGCTGCCTTGTCTTTGACGACGAAGACCCTTTAGCTTTGCGTCGCAACCTTTCGATTGCTTTGCCAAATATTTAATTTATGGAAATTTTTGATTACGCCCAAATTATAACACGGAAAATTTTTCTTGTCAAGAGGTTTTTGAAAAATTTTTAAAAATTTTTTTAAGGTCGTCTCAGAAGCCGTCGTCTTGACAAAGATATCTTATTGTGGTAACATTATTTATTATATTGCGGTATTATATCGCCGCGCTGATGCTCATGGGGGTATATATGAAGGAAAAAATCCGGGATATGAAAGCCGGGATCGCGGAGAGCGTCGCGGGCGCCGATTCGGTCGCCAAATTGAAGGATATTCGTTTCAAGTATCTGAGCAAGACCGGTGAGATTCCGGCGCTTATGAAGCTGCTCGGCACTCTGCCGAAGGATGAGCGCCCTGAAGCCGGCAAAATTATAAATGAGTTTAAGGACTGGGCGTCGGAGCTTTTTGACAGGCGTGAAGCCGAGCTTGAGGAACGCGAACTTGCGGAGAGATACGAGCGTGAGGCTGTCGACATCACAATGCCAGCAGTTATGCGCAAAACCGGCTCGCTTCATCCGGTCACGTTCGTCCGGGAAGAGCTTGTGCGCATTTTTTCGGGATTCGGCTTTACGGTATTTGAAAGTCCGGAAATTGAGGACGATTATCATAATTTCACCGCGCTGAACACTCCGAAGGACCATCCGGCGCGCGATAAACAGGATACATTTTATATAAATGAAGACATTCTGCTTCGCACGCAAACGTCGTCGGGTCAGATAAGATTTATGGAGAGGGTAAAGCCGCCTTTTAAGGTCGTTATGCCGGGACGCACATTCCGCTGCGACGACGATGCGACACACTCCCCTATGTTCCAGCAGATGGAGGGGCTTGTGATCGACAAGGGGCTTTCGCTGTGCGACCTTCACGGCCTGCTCGACACGCTGGCTAAAGCGATGTTTTCATCCGACACTAAGACGCGCTTTCGCCCGTCTTACTTCCCGTTTACCGAGCCGAGCGTCGAAGTGGACGTCAGCTGCTGCGAGTGCGGCGGAGTCGGCTGCCGCCTTTGCAAAGGCACCGGTTGGATAGAAATACTTGGCGCCGGCGTAGTCAACAGGCGCGTCATTTCAAATTGCGGACTTGACCCCGACAAGTGGACAGGGCTTGCTTTCGGACTCGGTCTCGAGAGGGTTGCGATGCTTAAGTACGGCATAAACAATATTCATCTGCTTTATGACGGCGACGTCCGAATTCTCTCGCAGTTCAGATAAAGGAGTTGACAAAGATATGTATTTACCGATAAGCTGGCTCCGCGAGCTGGTCGATATAGAAGGAATTCCGATGAAGTCCATCGAGGACGGGCTCTTTTCCTGCGGACTTGAAGTTGAGGATAAAATCAGTGTTGCACCCGACATTTCGGGCATATATGCCGGCGTGGTCAAGAGCATCACCCGGCATCCGGACTCGGATCATATGTTCATATGCATCGTGGACTGCGGCGACAAGGGCAGGGACATTCAGATAGTCACAGGAGCGCAGAATGTACATGCCGGCGACGTTGTCCCGGCGGCGCTCGAAGGCGCGAGGGTTTTCGCGCGCAAAAAAGGCGACGCTTCGGCAAAACCCGAAATCGTCACAATAAAGAGCGGCAAGCTGCGCGGCGTTGCCTCGAACGGCATGCTCTGCTCTGGCGAGGAACTCGGGATCGACGACAACTGGTATGACGGCGCGGGCGTCGACGGCATCATGATGCTGCCACACGGCAGCATTCCGGGAACTGATGTTAAAAAGATTCTCGGACTTGACGACGAGGTCTGGGACATATCTGTCACCGCAAACCTGCCGCACTGCCAGTGCGTCTACGGCATCGCGCGCGAGCTTGCCGCTCTGCTTGACCGCAGACTGAACACCCCCGACATGACGTTCAAGGCGGTCAAAGACGCCGCGGATGATGGAATAAAAATAAATGTTTTGGCTCCCGACCTCTGTCCGCGGTATATCGGCCACTATGTGAAAGATATAAAGGTGGAAAAATCCCCGGTGTGGATGCGCCGCAGGCTCAAGCTGTGCGGAATCAACGCTATAAATACCATTGTTGATATCACAAACTATGTACTGGTCGAGATGGGGCAGCCGATGCACGCCTTTGATATGGATTATGTTGGCGGCCGCATGATAAACGTGCGCCGCGCCGCCGAAGGCGAGAGGATTGTGACACTTGACGAGAGGGAATTTACTCTTTCGCACGAGAACCTTGTAATCTGCGACGCGTACAAGCCCGTAGCCCTCGCGGGCATCATGGGCGGGCTCAACAGCGGCATACGCGAGAGCACGAGAGAGGTGCTCTTTGAAGCCGCAAAATTCACGCGTGGCAACATCCGCAGGACCTCGCGCTCGCTCGGCCAAAGTTCCGATTCCTCAAAACGTTTTGAAAAGGGCGTCGACGAGTACACTACCCGCCTTGCGATGAACCGTGCGCTGCATCTTGTCGAAGAGCTGGGATGCGGCACCGTAAGCACGACCGATATAGATGTTTTGGCGGAACCCGACAGGAAAATTCAGCCGATAAAGACAACCTTTAGGGCGATAAACGATGTTTTGGGAATCGAGGTTCCGTCGGAAACGATAGTGGCAATTCTCCGCCGTTTGAACTATGCGATCGAAATCGATGGCGACAATATTACAGCCACGCCTCCTGCCTACCGCGAGGATATTGAGGGCAGCGCGCCGGATCTTGCCGAGGACGTTATAAAAATGTACGGCTACAGCCATATAACGCCGCGCTTCATGGTCAACGCATCGATAACGAGCGGCGGGTACAACCGCGAGCAGATGAATACGGTTAAGTTCAAGAACATTATGTGCGCGCAGGGCTTTTCGGAGATGATGAACTATTCGTTCTTCTCAGTCGCCGATATAGATATGCTTCGCTTCGCGCAAGACGCGCCCGAGCGCAATCTTGTCAGAATAGCCAACCCGCTGAGTGAAAAGTACGCCGTAATGCGCTCGACGCTGGCTCCTTCGGTTGTAAATATTCTTTCGCACAACGCAAAGAAAGGCAACGAGGCTGTTCGGATTTACGAGCTTGCCAACATTTTTGTTCCGAGGGGGAGCGGTCTGCCGGAGGAGATAAGGACGGTTGGTTTCGGATTGTATGATGCCGGAGGCTCCGAAAGCTTCTTCACCGCAAAGGGAGTTGTGGAAAGCATAGCGGCGTCTTTCGGACTGAAGTTTAGATACGAAAAGACAAAGAAGCCGTTCCTGCATCCGGGAGCCGCTGCCAAAATACTTGCGGACGGCAGTGGGGATGAGATAGGATATTTCGGCCAGCTGTCATATGAAATAGCCGGTGAAAACGAAATAGCGGCGGCCGCGTTTGTCGGAGAGCTGAATTACGAGAAGCTGTCGGCGCTGTTTTCAGGGAAATTTTCATATACATCCGTGTCGCCTTTCCGTGATATAAAGCGGGATCTTGCGCTTGTCGCCCCGGAATCGATGACCTGCGGCGAGATTGAGGAGGTAATCCGTTCTGCCTGCAGGCAGGCGAGCGACGTCAGGCTGTTTGACATATACCGCGGCGCTCAGATCGGAGAGGGACAAAAGAGCATGGCGTTTAAGATCACCTTTACCCCCGACGACAGGGAGCTCATGCCCGATGATGCCGACAAGTTCATAGCGAAGATTCTGAAAGCGCTTGAATACAGGCTTGGGCTTAAAATTAGATCATAAAATATACCGAACGCCGGACGGAGATCTCCGTCCGGCGTTTATATTTTACATATTACATATATCCGCAGATATTGTTTAAGACGATCGAAAAAAATTCACGAGCCATGTAGTGGAATATCAGAAGATTCCTAAAAGGCGCCGAAATGCCTACTGCCTTCGAGGCTCCGGCACGGAGCGCTGTTTTCACCGCGCGCCACACGTGAAAATTATTCGTGACGACGCCGATTCCGGCGTCGGAGTTGCCGATTATCTCAAGACTGAATGAGATATTTTCCATCGTGGAGGTTGATTTGTCTTCTATAAGAATGCGGTCCCCGGATATGCCGAGCGCCATAAGTTCCCGTCTTATGCACTCGGCTTCGCTGATATCCTCGCCCGCCCCCTTCCCGCCGGACGCAATCGCGACTGTTTCCGGGTTATCGGTCAGATATTCGTACGCGCGTTCGATCCTCCATTTGAGCGCGGAGGAGGGAATTGTTCCGCGCACATGCGCACCGAGGACTATTATGTAATCAAGCCCGGGAGCCCCATCGTCATCCATGCCGGATATTACAAAACATTCAACGGTAATGAAAAAGACGAAAACAATAACGAGCAGCGCTGCCGCCGTGGCGCGGAGCCATTTTATTCGGTGAAGCCGGGCGAACGGTCCGCGTCCGGTTATCCACAGAAAGCACATCATAAAAAAGACTGATGCCGCGGGCCAGATCCACAGCTCGGAAATGCCGCTGCCCGCGCCTATTAAACAGGCGATCCAGTAAATGAATGAAAAGGCGGCGAAGATGAGCAGCAGCATGGCGATGATTCTGCGAAGCAGCCTGAACGCGCAGCTTTTTGGACTGTTTTCCGGCGTTTCTCTGACAAGAGATCGTGCTGCGGCATTTCCGTTGCCGGCATTCTCAAAGCGACGGATGGTGCTGTGCGAGCTGCCGCTGCCGTCCTTGGTTCGATTGAAAAATGTAATTTTATTTTTAATATTCCTCAAAAGTTGCATTTTAAGACTCCGAATCTCCGGCGGTGCCGGAAATTTTTAATAAATGAAATAATGAATCGGTAAGATTTTTGATTCAGAAATGAAAGCCTGACAAAAGAGCTGAAATAACATCAGCCGCCATTTATGAGAATTATATCATGATTATACATTTTTAATCAGGATATTTCAATTGCCGGGCTAAATTTTTAAGGCATATTGAAATGTCTGAACTTTTATGCTAAAATTAAAAAACAAAAGTCAAAAAGGTGATTCAATGCAGGAAGAAAAAAACATTTACGGCGTTCCGGCGAACGAACGCCTTTACATAAGAATTCTTTGCATATTGACAGCGGTGATGCTGTTATTTGTTTTTGTCGCGTTTTTATCGGCGGGGGGCGCGGATCTGGCATTCGGCGGCACTGCGTCATCCGGCAGCACAAACGTTAAAACAGATACATCGGAGAGCAGCGCGGTTCCGGAAACATCGTCGGGTGTTCAGGTGATTGTTCCGCAGCGAGATTACATACCTAAAACAGACAGCTCGACGAAAACGATGAGCGACGCGTCGCTTGACGCCGGGTATGCGATTCTTGTCAATCTTGCAGATAATACGGTGCTTGCTTCATTTCGCGCCGATCAGAAAATCTACCCGGCATCCATGACGAAGATCATGACGCTGATAGTCGCCGTTGAGAATATAAAGGATTTTAGCGCGACCTTCACAATTACGGAAGATATAATCAAGAGGGCATATGACGCGGGCGCGTCCCGGGCCGGCTTTGAAGCGGGCGAAACGGTTACGATGCTTGATTTACTGTATGGTGCCGCGGTGCCGTCCGGGGCTGACGCGACCGATGCGCTTGCGATATATATCGCCGGTTCTGAGGAGAAGTTTGTTGAGCTGATGAATGAGAAGGCGGCGGCGCTCGGCCTTTCCTCGACGCACTTTGCAAACGCAAGCGGTCTGCACGACGAAAACCATTACTCGACCGTGCGCGAAATCGCGGCCATCATGGCCTGCGCCATGGACAATCCGGTTGCGTCGCAGCTGCTGTCGGCAAAAACATATACCACTTCCCCCACCGTGCAGCATCCGAACGGCATAACCTTTTACAGCACCGCGTTCTCGAGGATGTCCACATACACTTTCGGCGCAGTAACTGTAAAAGCTGCAAAAACCGGTTTTACAAACGAGGCGCGATTCTGTCTTGCGACATACGGAACGACCTCTGACGGCAGGGCGTATATTCTTGTAACGGCTTACGGTTCGGATAAATACGCCCCCGCGCTCGACTGCAAATATGCCTACGGGACATTCGTCAAGTGAAAAACTGAAAGTTGAAAGTTAAATATTAGATATTGAGCCTGTGCTTTCGCCGACTTGAAAAATAGCGGCGATTTTGTGAGATGATACACGGCAGGCAGGCAACGGTAAAATTTGCGCAGAATTCATAGTTGACAAAACGGTATAGTCAAAAAAATAAAAGTGCAACCTCCGGTTGCGTAAGTTCCAAGCGCGATTGGTGGCATGCAACCGGAAAATATCGTATCATGTTCCTGTAAACAGCAAGACCGAAAATAAACTTTGGAGGGAATTATGATTCTTGCAGACAAAATCCTTAATCTTCGGAAAAAGAACGGCTGGTCACAGGAAGAGCTGGCTGAAAAACTTAACGTATCACGTCAGTCGATATCAAAGTGGGAGAGCGCGGCGAGCATACCGGACATCGGAAAAATAATCGAGCTTGCGGCTCTTTTCGGAGTAACCACCGATTATCTTCTCAAAGACAGCCAGGAAGAGGCGCAGTACACCGACGACGACGAGACCGACAAGCGCCCCCGCGTCTCGGTTGCCGAGGCAAACGAGTTCATAAAACGCAACGCCGCGTACGGAAGACAGGTAGCCGTGGGAGTTATGCTGTGCATAATATCTCCGGTGCTGCTTATTCTGCTCGGCGGGATGGCTGACAGCATTTCTTCATTTCATATGTCGGTAAGTCTGGCATCCGGCATAGGGCTTGCGGCGCTGTTCGTTTTTGTGGCCGCAGGGGTTGCGATTTTTATCATCAGCAGCTCTGGCATGAAAAAATACGGTTATCTGAAACAAAACGATTTCCAGCTTGAATACGGTGTGTCGGGAATAATCAATGAAAAGCTCGGCGACAGCGAGAACAGATATATTGTCTCAAAAACCGCCGGCGTGGTGCTTTGCATTTTGAGTGTGCTTCCGCTTATAATCGCGGGAACGGCGGGAGCGTCGGATGTTGTATGCATACTCTTAACGGGTCTGATGTTTCTGATTCTGTCATGCGCGGTGTATCTTCTTATATCGTCCGGCATTGAAAGGAGCGGATATGACAGACTTCTCGGGAACGGCGAGTATAATCCGGCAATTGCCGAAAAAAACAAGGTGGCTGACAGAATCGCCGGCGTTTACTGGCCTGTTGTCACGGCTGTTTATCTCGGCTGGAGCTTTTTGACATTCAGATGGGATATCACATGGATAATCTGGCCGGTCGCGGCTCTGCTTTTCGCCGCAATCGCGGCAGCCTTCGGGAAAAAGGATTAATGACGAAAATCCGGATAAAGTCAAAATAAGCGGCATGAATCGGCGGGCGTCTGTAGAAAAGCGTCATTTTTGAAAGGTTCCTTATATTAGACGAAAAACAAATCAGCAGGTTCCGCGCTTTTGCGGTTCCTGCTGATTATTTATAATTTAATATGCGCGGCTTTGCCTGAGGCAAGCGCCGCCTCCCGGCTGTGGCAGGTGAAAATAAGGCATTGTCCGTTTTCCTTCCCGCACCATTCCAAGAGAATTGAGATGAGGTTTGCCGCGCGCAAGTCGTCAAGCTGTGACAGCCCCTCGTCTATGAGCAGAAAAGGCACTTCCTTTCGGCAGAGCAGAGATGCGAGCGCGATTCTAAGAGATATGTAAGCGGCATCGCGCGTTCCGCCGCTCATGGCGGAAATTGGGCGGGTTGCTCCCCCGGCGTTCACCGTAACAGACATATCCTGTCCCACTCCAAGCTCAGTATATCGTCCGCCGGTCAGCTTTTCCATCAGTTCGCACGCACTGTTTCTCAACATAGGAGTCACTCCGCGGCGAAGCTGAACCGCGGCTTCCGCAAGCGCTTCGCCTGCGAGTTTTATAGCATCGTATTTAAGCTGCATTTCGGCGAGCTGGTTTTCGTGCTGTTCAAGCGCGACGGCTAAACGCCGCGGGTTCTCAGCGGTCGCGCCGAGTGCGGCAAGCTCGTTTTCGGTGGCGTGCTGTTTATCCTCGGCGGTTTTGATTGAGTTCATCAGTTCAAGCCGGCGGCGGCGGTATTCCTCTGAAGTTAAAGGTTCGGCATCCGGGAGGGCTTCTGCTTGACGGCGCAGCAGTGTTTCGTCGAATTTCTGCAAATACCCGCGGAGAGCGGATATTTCATTGTCAGTGTGCTCGAGCCGCAGTGCAATACTATCCCACTCGGCGCAGAAAGAGATGACGGCCTCTGCCGACTCCGATAGAGCAGGCGGCAGATTTTCGTTGCCCTCGTCTCTGCCGATTTTTTTAAGCTCGTCACGGCAATGGGTGCGCACCTCCGCAAGCTTGTCCTTGTGTATATTAACTACGCCGCGGCGAGCCTCAAGAAGCTCAAGGTACTTCTTTTGGTTCTGCGATTCTTTAAAACAGCCGTCAATGTATCTGGCAAGACCGCTCTCGCCGGGGTCAGCGGTGAAATTCAGCTTTGCAAGATAGTCAGAAAGCCTGCCGCGCTTTTTACCGAATTTTATGAGCGCCATAATACCGCCGGCGATTGCAGCCGCGCCGGACGCTGCCACAGCTAATCCGGGAAAAGTGTAGGATAAGACCGTCAAGTAAACGCCGGCAGCGGCTGCCGCCCCGCCGAGAATCAGCATAAGCACTCCCATGCGTTTTAGCGTCATAACGGACTTTTTCAGCAGCCTGTAAACGCAAAGCACGCTCTCCGTGTCTCCGCTGGCGTTGGAAAAAAGGAATTCTGCGGTTTTTACTTTTTCAAGGTCATACGGGACAGAATTTTCAAGCTTTATAAGCTCGGCTTCGGCACGTGAAAGCTCTGACTCGGCGGATGTCAGTTCGCGCGACAAGGCTCCGAGCCTTGCGGCATACTGTCTGTCTGCAATAAATCCGTCAGGAAAAGTGTCCTTTTCAAGTTTTGCAAGCGAGCCTGATAATTCGGAATGTTTCTTCTCAAGCTCGCGCAGCTCGTCGAATTTGCCCAGAGTCAGCTTCACTTCGCTGATATCCCACATAGCTTCAAGCTTTTCAAGCAATTCTCTGGCTTCGTCCGCGCGGCGTTTGTAATCCGCGGCGAGAGCTTCTTTTGCGATCATGTTCCGCGCCGCGGTGGATGCGGCGGAGAGCCGGTTGCGCAGTGCGTTGCGTTCGCTGCGCATATCGACAAGACGGCCGCTTTTTTCGTTCTTGTGCAACAGCTGGCGGCGCGCCGCGTCGAGCTTTTCGGAAGCTTTTTCGGCATTCAGGCTTTCATCGGCCGAGAAAAGCAGGTTCTCGATGCTTGAGCCGACCTCGGCTGAATTTATTGAAGCGAGGCTTGACTGTGCGATTCCGCAGGTGCTCGAGAAGACCTCAGCCGGTATCCCGAGGAAAAGCTTGCCGGGGATTTCTCCCGCATACTCTTCGGTTCCGGTTTCGGCGTCGACGATCCTGCACGTTTCGTTTGGGCTCTCGCGTCCTCCGCGAGTCTGTATGAACAGTTCGCGTTCAATTCTCCATTTTCTGCCGCCTGCTATGGCAGTAAGACTTCCGGCGGCCCTTTTTCCCGTCCAGCTGACATATCTCTCGCGTTCGCCGAGCTCATCGCCAGAGGAGTGGCGGTTGAAACCGTATAGTACAAATTTAATGAACGCAAGTATTGACGATTTTCCCGATTCGTTGGGTCCTTCGATAATATTGAGCCCTTCCGACAGATCGTAAGACCTCTGTCCGAGTCCGGCGAACTCGTGTATCGTTATATTAAGAATTTTCAAAGCAATTCTCCTTCCGCAGGTATTGTAGAAGCATTACCATTTACCGATTACCGGTCAGAATACGGCTCTTCCGTCAAGCGCTGCGAACCCGACGCGCAGTGCTTCGGCGGCGGCGCGGCGGGTATACTCGTCGCCGCTGCGCATTTTTTCAGCAAGGATGCGGTAAAAGGCGCCGCGCAGGGAGAGATCGCTTTCAAGATACGATGCGTCAAAGCAGGGAAGTGTGCGTTCACGGATTTCAAGAAGATAAAGATCTGCGGCGCAGGCTTGCGCGAGAGCGGAGGTATCGGGCCTATAATTCATGCCGACTTCCCCGACAAGGTTTATGCGGAGAGCGGTTTCGCTGCCGTATCCGCGGCTGCTTGTTAGGTGCCTGATTTTTTCAACGACATGGGAATCGTCAGAGGCTCCGGTGATGTCAAGTTCTTCGACCATATATCTGCGTTCTGAGAATCTGATGGGTTCGAGGCTTGTTTTCTTGTCCTCAATCGTAACAAGCAGCGCGCTGCCGAAGCCTGGTTCGTCAAAGCTTCTTCCCTCGGGACAGCCGGGGTATGCCACGGTTGTATTTCCAATAACTACGGGTTCAGGCGGAACGTGTATGTGGCCGAGCGCGGCGTAAGTAAACCCTTTATATGCGATATCGCGAGGGGAGAGAGGAGCTTTCTGGGAAAGAAGCGATCCGGTGTCCCCGTGCTGGCAGAGTATGTTTATCCGGTTTTCCGGCAGACTGAAAATCGAGGCAAGCACGCTGTTTTCGTATCTGTCTCGTGTGAACGCGCTGCCGTAAACGCAGACGCCTATTTCCGGAAAATCGAAGCTTGACGGGGTTTCGGTTTTGAATATATAAACATTTTCCGGAAGCTTGCCGGAAGCGTAAATGCTGCCCGGAGTATATGGATCGTGGTTGCCCGGGCTTATTACGACAGGGCAGCTGACCGCACGGAAGCATTCGCTTAGGACGTCAGTTGTGTCCCGGCTGATATAGGAGCTGTCAAAGAGATCTCCGGGTATGAGGACGAGATCCACCGCGGCTCCGGCGGCGAAATCCATCATCCGGCGGAAGGTTTTGCGTAGTCCGGCGCGACGCTCCTCGCTCTGCATCGGAGAAAGGGATGAGAACGGGCTGTCAAGATGCAGGTCCGCTGTATGGAAAATTTTAATCATAATTTCCGAACTCTCCTTTTCACGGCATTGGTGTCAGACGCATTATAGTGATTTATATATAATTTTAACATACTAATCAACGTATGGCAACAATTTATTCGGTATTTGTTCAATTTTGTTTATCTGACGGAAAATTCAAGGAGCGTGTTTTTTTATCCGGGTCGGGCATATTATGGAATATAAAGAAACCGGAGGTTATTTATGTATTCGGTAAGACAGTATGACCGCGCGCATGCCGTTGAATATGCCCGGCGCTGGGCGCTTTCGAGAAATCCTCTTTTCGGGGTTTTTGAAGGAATAGGAGGGGATTGCACCAATTTTATATCGCAGTGCGTGCTTGCTGGCTGCTGCACGATGGACTATGCGCCGACATTCGGCTGGTATTATAAAAGCATGTCAGACCGCGCGCCGGCATGGACCGGTGTTGTTTATTTATATAATTATCTGACCGGGAGCGGCGGGCATTCTGGCCGCGGAACACATCCTGGACCATTCGGCGAGCAGGTCGATATAGGGCGTGCCGAAGCCGGAGACATAATCCAGCTTGCGGACAGAGACGGGAACTTTTATCATTCGCTTTTAATAACCGGGTTTACAAAAGACGATATCCTTGTGTCGACGCATACATATGACGCTCTCGACCGCGGGCTTTCGACATATGTTTTCGCCTCGCTGAGAGTCATACATATTCTCGGCTACCGCAGGCGTGCGGGCGGAGGAAGGTGCTTTGCAGCCCTTATTGAGGGAAGGTCGTTAAGAGGGGTATGAGCATATTTGTCCATGCCGGTTATAATAACGCGCCCCGCTTCATATACTGAACCGTAACATAATATACTCGGAGGAGACATATTTATGGAAAAGTATAATAAAGGCGAGTTCGTGCCGGGAAGCTTCAGGGTGCCGGTCAGCGACAGAATGCTGACGACCGAGCTTTCCGAGGATTTTACGCTGCCCGATTATCAGCCGGAGATCAGGCGGCTGCTCCGCATCGATATCACACTGCCTCCCCCCGCCCGCTATATAGGGGCAAACGGCGCGGAATTTTCGGGGAACGCGCATTATGACGTGCTATACGCCGGCGGAGACGGACAGCTATACACCTCGCGGCTGTCGTCCGAGTACGGATTCGAGGCTCCGTTTGACGATGTTTCCGACGCCAATACCGGTGACGACGTAACGGTGCTTGCTGATATAGTACCGGATACCGTGGTGGGCAGGGTCATGGCTCCGCGCAAAGTGGGAATAAGGACGAGGCTGCGCTCGCATGTGCGCTGCTTTGCGAATTGCAGGCAGGACGAGAAAGTAACGGGTCTTGACAATACGACATCTTTGCGCCGGCTTACCGACACCGGTTCATATGCCAACATAAAACACGGCGTCGAGGACTCGATCCCGATGAGCGACGAGGTGATTCCGGAGCAGAAGGAGGGCGAGATCCGCGTTATCGGAGCCGACGGAAACGTGTTTGTCAGCGAAGCGACGGCGACGAACAACGGGGTTGCATGCCGCGGGGATCTGATTCTCAAGCTCATGATCTGCCGCGAGGGCACCGATGGAATGCCGGAAATTATTGTACGTAAACTGCCGTTTTCACATGAAATCAGCATTGAGGGGGTATCTCCCGGCTGGGATTGCCGTGCATGGGGCACCTGCAACGATATTGCCGTTACGGTAGGCGAGGGCAGGCTGGCGTGCGAGGCAAAAATGGCCCTTGAGGCCGACGCCCAGAAAGCCGAGACATTCGAATACACAAAGGATATGTATTCGACGGCGGCGGACAGCGATATAAGCATGACTGAGCGCAATATTCCGGTTCCGCTGCGCTGCATGAACGGCAATTTTACGCAGAGCGGCGTATTTGACGCAAAGGAAAACAATATTCCGGCAAGCGCGCGTGTGGTGGACGCAAATGGGAACGCATCAATGAACTCGGCGGCGGTGGAGAAAGGCCGCTGCGTTCTCACGGGGGATGTCCGTTATAATATACTCTTCAACGACAACGGGGAATGGAGCAGCCGCGAGCTGACGCAGCCGTTCAGGTATGAGTTTGATATTCCCGCCGGGAACCCCGACTGCTCGGCTGTTCTGACGGTTACAGGCTGCCGCGCAAGAATGGACGGAGAAAGAATAGCGGTTGACTCCGAGATTGCGGCTGCAGTGAGGGCTATTTCGTCACAGCCGGTCAGAATGGTTGATGAGGCCGTTTTCTCCGGCAGCGTAAGCCGGAAGCGCGGGGAGTGGACGATTGTCTATCCGGATGATTCTGACACTCTGTGGGCAATTTCAAAAAGGTATCATGCCGATGCGGACCGGCTCGCGGTCTCAAATGCCATCAAGGCTTCGGGCTCGCCGAACGGCGCCGACAGCCTTGCCGGCGTGAAGTACATAATTATTTAATGAAGAAAACGCCCCGGCGGAAAACCGCCGGGGCTTATGGTCAAAATTTTATCAGTCCTCGAAGGGGAATTTATACTGCGTGAGCTTCAGCTCGTTTCTGATGGCGATAAGTTCCTTCTGAACCGCGTCGTTGATCGGAACGCCGTCCTTGCGGGCGATGCGGACGTCGAATTCTTTTTCGCCGGCTGTGTAGATGCGCTCAGCTCCGGGAGCTTTTTCTGAAGCGCGGAGAGCGCGGCAGATATCGCCTGCGGTCTTGCGGAATGTGACCTCGCCCATGAAGTGGTCGGTGTCGATAGCGAAGAAGAAGTGGCCGAGGTGGAACGGGATCTTTTCGCCGTTGGGACCGATTCCGGAAAGAGCCTTCATAAAGGGTCCTCCGGTAAGAGCCGCGGAGAGTATTTCAACAGTTGCGGCATAGCCGTAGCCCTTGTATCCGGCAAGTTCCTCGCCTATACCGCCGAGAGGAGCGAGAGCTGCTTCGCCGGTATTGAGCTCCTTGAGAATAGCTACCGAGTCGGTGTGCGGCTTGCCGTCGCGGCCGATGACCATTCCTTCCGGAGTCTTCTTGCCGATTCTTGCGTAATACTCTATCTTGCCGCGCTGAACTATCGATGTTGCGCAGTCAATAACGAAATCGAACGCCTCGTCGGTGGGAAGGCCGAAGGTGAGGGGGTTGGTGCCCATCATATTTTCTACGCCGAATGTAGGAGCGATGGACGGGCGTGCGTTTGTTCCGGTGATGCCTATGCAGCCGTTTCTTGCAGCCATTGAAGCATAGTAGCCGGCGATGCCATAGTGGCATGAGTTCTGGACGGCGACGCCGCCCATGCCGTACTTCTTTGCCTTCTCAATAGCCATGCTCATAGCCTTGTGGCCGACAACCTGTCCCATTCCGTCGCCGCCGTCAAGGACCGCTGTGGTTTCGGTTTCCTTGATAACAGTGATTTTTGTAACGGGATTCTGAATTCCGGCCTTGATTCTGTCAAGGTAGATGGGTTTGAAGCGGTTTACGCCGTGGGATTCGATGCCACGCTTGTCGCTCTCAAGAAGAACGTCTGCGCAGATGATGGCATCCTGACGGGGAATTCCGTAACCGACGAAAGCGTCGATAACGAAATTTGTGATTGTTGTCCAATCGACTACATTTGTTTTTGCCATTTATTTATATTCCTCCATGCCGTTTATGCGGCTTAAAATTTGACACTCTGCCACTATGACAGTATTACAAAATAATGAACAGATGATTCCGTTACTTGGAATATTCTATCACACGCAAATGATTTTTGCAACATTTATAATGAAAAAACGCAGAGTTTGTGAAAAGGGTACTCTAAAGCTTATTAAATTAACATCGGTATTGTTTATTTCATAACAATAATGTACAAATTTTAAGTTCGGAATTTGTGCAGTACGAAGAAATTCATAATTTGTTTACAAATTGGCCATAAATATTAAAAAAACTCTTGACAAGATATGGGAGGCGTGCTATAATAACGGCGTCGACGCAAGGTGCTTTATCTTATTGAGAAATTTTATGTGCCGCGGACTTTTTTCTGCTTTCTTATCAGTCTTTCGAATAACGCAAAAGACGGCTGAAAATAAAAAAATGTCCCATCTGTGAATAAACTTTCTCAATACCGTAAATTATTTCAAAACACCCCCGAAAATGCTTGTTTTCTATGGAAATTTGGCTGGAAGGGTATTGACACGTCGGCAGAAATTGATTATAATTAAGCCAACAAAAAATTCGAAAAGGAAGGTATTTACCTATGCGTAAAATTCTTTCTGTCGTCCTGGTTGTGGTTATGCTGGCAGCACTTATGACAGTGCTCCCGATAAACGCAGTTGCAGTGACGCCGGATCTGCTTATCACAGAGGTCTGCCCGGACTCTACAGGCTTGTCCGGTAACGGAAGCGACAGCTCTGACTGCTTCGAATTCATAGAGATTTACAACGCCGGCTCAACGCCCGTTAACCTCTATGATTATACAATGACTTTCGGAAAAGCTTCAGTCGGCTCGGATCCTTCAAGCAAGGCATTCGAAAAGGTTGACCCGATCCAGCAGAAAGGCCTCGGAGCTTACAACACCGCCGGAACGATTTGCACCGCAAACTATGACGGCAACAACTCCGCTTATTATCCGAAAAACCCCGAAACAGCAATCCTTGAGCCCGGCAAGACTGCCGTTATCTGGTTCGTTCTCGGCGATGCAATTGGTGAAGCGGTCGCAAGAGGCTCAGCTCTTACAATAGACGATTTCAAGAGCTACTACAATATGGATGATTACAGCGCCGACGCTCTGAACAATATACTTATCGTTGCGGTTGACGCTAACGGAAACTCCGCTACTACTACAAAGACTACCACATATACAAGCACCGGAACCGACACGAGCACAATCAATGTCGGCGGCGTTGACAGCGCAAGCGTGGACGCCAACAAGATGAGCGGCCGTTTCAACCTCTATAACTCAAGCTACAGAGTATATGGCATCATAAAGACTGCTGATCTTGAAACAATAATGAAGAACAACAGCGGCGATATTACAAAGGGCACATTCGCAAGCTGCGTAAGCTATGCTTATGCAAACTATGATAAGGCTGACGTAAACTACAACCTTATGTATAAGGTTACAAACGCAGCCGGCATAGCTGCCGCAGGCTCACTTGCCGATACATCATATAACTTTATAGTTTCCAACAATAAGGTTGATCTTTGCTACTCCGGAACAGGCAAATCGGCAGGCAAGATAAAGTACATGGGATGGGATTCCGTACAGTATGTTACCCCCGGTCTTCTCCTGCCCAGTCAGGTTAACAATTTTATAAACTATTCATCCTTCGGTCTGTCCTCATGCGCAGCTCCGAACCCGAATCTTGCTTATGTCCGTAATGTGAAGACGCCTGCTTCATATGTTTCAAGAGTGGCTTACACCGCATATCTGCAGAACTTCTACGGCATGGCCAACTCCACCGACAGCGACGCTATTCTCGCGGCTCTCGGCTGGACTAAGTCGACCTACCTCAACAGCTGCGGAACCGCAAGATACTCTATCGTTGACGGCCAGCTGATCGTCGACAACCTCAGCACCAGCACAATGGAATCTAAGGATTCAATCGTTACTATTGCCGATGTGCGCGAAATTGCACAGGATGATTATACGGTTGAATATCAGCTCACTTATCTTGAAGCTCAGGAGAACCTGAGATATGCGGCTGTCGTTTACAACTTCAACGGAAAATGCGCTTATGATATCTTTATTCTCCGCGTAAACGGCGCAGGCAACAACCAGGGACGCAATCAAGCTACATATACGACATATGATGACAAGACAAGCGTTTATTATGCTCCCAACTCTGACGCAAATTCAACGCAGACCTCTCTGCTGAACAAGATTACTTTCGGCGCTGAAAAGGTTTATTCGACAACCAGCACTGATATATCCACATTCACAGCTGAACAGAAAGCGCAGTATGCTCCTCTTGTCGGCAGAACTCTGAATGTAAAGGTTGAAGTCAACCAGATGGCAGGACCGAAGCTTTATGTAAACGACATTCTTGTTTCCGAAGCTGCTAACAATGCCGGAGTGGCTCTCAATCCTCTGTGGGGAATCAAGACTAATACAAGCGATACCTTAATCGGTCTGTTTGTTTCCGGAAGAGTCAAGGTGGCTATCGACAACATCAAGGTAACAGGTTATACCGAAGCTTATTCCGATGTTAAACTTGCTGCACAGGCTAACGCTAACCTTGTCGAGCCGGCTACAGGCGACGCTACAATTTATGTTGCAGTCGCTATGGCAGTTTCCTTCATCTCGCTCGCAGCACTCGTTGTTGTAAAGCGCAGAAAGAATGAGAACTGATCTGTAACAAAAATATCTTAATAAGATAAAAACAGCCGCTGAGGACATATTGTCCGCAGCGGCTGTTTTCTGCCGCTTTTACTTAAGGTCGAAGTAAAAAACAGTATAATTATTATCGGACGGATGCGGGTGCTATTGTGAAAAATACGGGCAGGCGAAAAGCAGCACCGCGCCGTTTTTAGCCATGACAATATTAAAAAAAATTGCATGACAAAACCGATGCAAAGGATATGGATTTTCCGGTGTCCAAACAATCATGCAACAGATCAAATTTATTCAAAACACAATACATATTGCATTACACAATTATAAAATGTACAAAATAATTACCCGGCAATAGTGCATAACGCCGATATGGAACAAAAAAATGAAATTTTACTTGCAAAATTAACATTAAAGTTGTATCATACATTCTGGAGAAATAATTTATTATAAGGAGTAGATTTAATGGGAATTGGTCCTTGCGATATAGTCAGAGTCGGTATTATCGGATGCGGCGGAATTGCCAATGGCAAACATATGCCCGCTCTGAAAAAACTCAAAAATGTGGAGATGGTGGCATTCTGCGATATTATAGAAAGCCGGGCCGAAGCGGCAAAGGAAAAGTACGGCACGCCGGACGCCGCTGTCTATACCGAGTACAAAAAGCTGCTTGAAGATAAAACAATTGACGTGGTGCATGTGCTGACGCCAAACCGCTCGCACAGCATCATTACAGTCGACGCGCTTGAGGCCGGAAAGCATGTAATGTGCGAAAAACCGATGGCTATAAATTCGGCCGAGGCCAAAAAAATGCTCGACGCGGCGGCGCGCACAGGTAAAAAACTGACGATAGGATATCAGAGCCGCCACAGACCGGACTCGATTTACCTGAAGCAGGAGGTAGAGGCCGGAACGCTCGGAGATATTTATTATGCAAAGGCAACGGCAATTCGGCGCCGCGCCGTGCCTACCTGGGGCGTGTTTCTCAACGAATACGAGCAGGGAGGCGGCCCTCTGATTGACATCGGCACTCATGCGCTTGACCTGACGCTCTGGATGATGGACAACTACAAGCCCAAATACTGCGTCGGAACCACTTATCACGCGCTTAACAATTCAAAAAACCAGGGCAACGACTGGGGCGACTGGGATCCTGAAAAATTTACCGTCGAGGACAGCGCCTTCGGCTTCATCGTAATGGAGAACGGCGCCACAATCAACCTCGAGGCCTCATGGGCGCTCAACACCCTTGACGCGCGCGAGGCCGTCACCCAGCTCTGCGGCACGCTCGGCGGCGCCGACATGATTGATGGTCTGCGCTTCAACGGCATCAGAAACAATCAAAAATATATGTTCATTCCGCAGCTTGAGGGCAAGGGCGCGGCTTTCTACAGCGCCGGAAAGGCGGAGTCGCCGGCCGACCGCGAGGAGAGGCTCTGGATCGAGGCCGTCGTCAACGACAAGGCACCTCTTGTGCTTCCGGAACAGGCTTATGTCGTCACTCGCATACTCGAGGGAATTTACAAATCTGCCGCGACAGGGGATATTTACAGATTTTGACGGCTAAGGACATTATAATCAAGAAAGGTAGGAATTCTTATGAAACTGAGTGTTCTTGCAAATCTATACGGCTCAAAGCCGCTTGACGAAACCCTCCGCATCCTGACAGGCCTCGGCATACACACAGTCGAGATCGGCGCCGGCGGCTACCCCGGAAAGGCGCACTGCAATCCGGCGGAGCTTCTCGCCGACGACAGAAAATTCAATAAATTCGTTAACACTTTCAAAAAGTATGACGTTGATATATGTGCGCTGGCGTGCCACGGAAATCCTGTTCACCCCGACAAGGCGCTGGCTAAATCATTCGATGACGACTTCAAGGCGGCTGTGCTGCTTGCGGAAAAGCTTGGCGTTGATACTATAATCGGCTTTTCGGGCTGCCCGGGCGACCACGATGGTGCAAAATACCCCAACTGGGTCACCTGCCCGTGGCCTGACGATTTCCTGAAAATTCTTGAATGGCAGTGGAATGATGTGGTCATTCCCTACTGGAAGGAAACCGCGGCGTTCGCCAAGGAGCACGGCGTGAGCCGGATAGCTTTCGAAATGCATCCGGGTTTCTGCGTTTATAATCCCGAAACATTGCTGAAACTCCGCTCGGCGGTGGGCAACATCATCGGCGCAAACTTCGACCCGTCTCACCTCATATGGCAGGGAATGGATCCGGTGGCGGCAATCCGGGAGCTGGCGGGAGCGATTTATCACGTTCATGCCAAGGACACAAAACTCGACAAGTACAATATCGCCAAGAACGGCGTGCTCGATACCAAGCACTACAGCGACGAGCTGCACCGCGCGTGGGTTTTCCGCACTGTCGGCTACGGCAACAACGAATCCTATTGGCGCGATATGATCAGCAACCTGCGCCTGTGCGGATATGACAGGGTGCTGTCAATCGAGCACGAGGACAGCGTCATGACAATAGACGAGGGCCTGCAAAAGGCGATTGCATTCTTAAAAGGCGTTACCATTTTTGAAGAAAAGCCAACTACTATGAGTTGGGCGTAAGGTGCAACGCGCGCCGGGGGAGGGAAACTCTTATGAGTTCCGCTCCCCCGGTATCGTGAGATAAACTTTTGTTAAATATATGTCAGTGGACTTTCGCTCCTGATAAGCTGACAGAAAGGGTTTTACATAATGACAAGAATCACTCTGACACCGTCCGACGAGGCGCGCAGAACGGTGAAAGGAATTTATGAGGACGTGACTAAAAGAATGACGGCGTTTCCAGAGGGCAACTGCCCGCTGGAGCTGACCGCCGCTTTTCTGCGTCTGTGCCTTTCTCAGAGCTGCGGAAAATGCGTCCCTTGCCGAATCGGGCTCGAGCGCATGTACTCGATACACGAGAAAATTCTGAACAACGAGGGCAGGCTCTCCGATCTCGAGCTGCTTGAGAGAACCGCAAGAGTGGTCGCAGATTCGTCGGACTGCGCCATCGGGTTTGAGTCGGCGTCAATTGTTCAGCGCTCTCTCGCGGCTTTCGGCAAGGATTATATTTCACATATCAAAAATAACCGCTGCACCGAGGAATTTGCGTCGGTTCCGTGTGTCGAGGGCTGCCCGGCGCACGTCGATATACCGGGATATATCGCTCTTATCGGGGCAGGAAGATATGCCGACGCAGTACGGCTTATTAGAAAGGACAATCCTTTCCCTTCCGTCTGCGGGCTTATCTGCGAGCATCCGTGCGAGGAGCACTGCCGCCGCGGTATTGTGGACGACGCAATCAATGTGCGCGGACTTAAGAGATTCGCCATCGACAACGCAGGCTGCGTCCCGGCCCCGGGCAAGGCTGCCGCGACAGGAAAAAGCGTCGCCGTAATAGGCGGAGGACCCGCGGGGCTTACCGCAGCTTATTACCTGTCTTTAATGGGACACAGTGTAACAGTTTTTGAAAAACGGTCAAAGCTCGGCGGAATGCTGCGCTACGGAATCCCGTGCTATCGGCTGCCCGACGAGTATCTTGACAGGGATATTGACGTTATTCTTTCTACCGGTGTCGCAGTGAAATACGGCGTGAATGTAGGCGTCGACCTGACGCTCGACGAACTCCGCAAAAAGTATGAGGCGGTCTATGTGTCCATCGGGGCTCATTCGGACAACAAGCTGCGCATCGACGGCGAGAACAGCCGCGGAGTCATTTCCGCTGTAAGACTGCTCGGAGATGTGGGCGAGGGCAGGGCGCCGGACTTTTGCGGCAAGCGTGTGGTTGTCGTCGGCGGAGGAAATGTGGCGATGGACGCGACACGAACCTCGATGAGGCTCGGCGCGGCAAGCGTTAAGTGCGTCTACCGCAGAAGAATTGCCGATATGACCGCGCTGCCGGAGGAGATCGAGGGCGCCGCCGCCGAGGGCTGCGAAATCGTGCAGCTCATGTCGCCGGTGCGCATCGAAGCCGACGAGAAGACCGGAAACGTAACGGCTCTTGTGGTTAAGCCACAGCTCAGCGGCCCGTACGAAAAGGGACGTCCGAAGCCGGTTGATTCGGATATGCCGGAAGAGAGGATACCGTGCGATATTATTGTCGTCGCCATCGGGCAGAAAATCGATTCCGCGCCGTTCGAGAAGGCGGGCATGGCGGCTAACCGCGGTGCGTTCATAACAGGCGAAGATATGTCTGTCAGCAATATGGACGGGGTTTTCGCAGGGGGCGACTGCGTTTTCGGCCCGGCGACGGTCATCCGCGCCATCGAGGCCGGCAAGGTTGCGGCCGCAAATATCGATAAATATCTCGGATACTCGCATATGATTAGCGTGGATGTCGATATCCCGGAAGCGTCTTATAAATATACGCCGGCTCACGGGCGCGCTTCCATGCAGGAGCGCGCTGCCGGTGAACGGAAACGCGATTTTGATCTTATGGAAAAAGGAATGACCGCCGAGTCCGCCGCTCTCGAATGCTCCCGCTGCCTGCGCTGCGATCACTTCGGCTGCGGTGCTTTCAAAGGAGGCCGTACAACAAAATGGTAAAGTTTACGATTGACAATAAAACAATAGAGGCAAAAGAGGGAACGACTATACTCGAGGCCGCAAGAGCCGCCGGACTGGAAATCCCCACTCTTTGCTATCTCAAGGACATTAACGAGATCGGCGCATGCAGGGTGTGTGTTGTCGAAATCGAGGGATGCCCGCACCTTGCCGCTTCCTGCAATACCCCAGTCGCCGACGGTATGGTCATACATACAAATTCGCCCCGTGTCCGCGAGGCAAGACGCACGAATCTGCAGCTCATTCTGGCAGAACATGATACCTCCTGCACAACCTGCACGCGAAGCGGCAACTGCACGCTCCAGTCACTTGCCAACAACTTCGCGCTCTTCGAGAATTTATATGAGGTAAAGCCGCCGCGCGCAGGGTGGGATATGAGTTTCCCGCTTATTCGCGAGGAGGGCAAGTGCATAAAGTGCCTGCGCTGCGTGAGCGTGTGCGATAAAATTCAGTCGCTGAACGTCTGGAAATTCAACGGCTCAGGTTACCGCGCTCACATTGAGTTCGGAAACGGAATTAACCCGGCAGAAGCTAACTGCTCGCTCTGCGGCCAGTGCGTCACCCACTGCCCGACAGGTGCGCTGCATGTGAGAATAGATACCGAAAAGGCGGTCGGCTCTCTTACCGATCCCGATAAGGTTACTATCGTTCAGGTCGCTCCCGCCGTGAGAGCGGCATGGGGCGAAGGCATCGGGCTTTCTCCATCCGCCGCAACAGAAAAGAGGCTTGTCGCGGTGCTGAAAGAGCTTGGATTCAAGTATGTCTTTGACACAAGCTTTACCGCCGACCTGACTATTATGGAGGAGGCAAGCGAATTTCTTGAGCGCATCGGCGACAGGGAACACTCAAAACTGCCGCTGTTCACCTCCTGCTGCCCCGGCTGGGTCAGATTCCTCAAAATGGAGTATCCTGAGCTTTTGCCCAACCTCTCCAGCGCAAAGTCACCTCAGCAGATGTTCGGCGCGGTATCCAAAACCTACTGGGCAAAGAAAATGGGCATTGATCCTTCAAGGATTGTCTGCATATCAATCATGCCCTGCATGGCTAAAAAATACGAGTGCAGCGTGGAAACCGTCAATTCCGCCGGAGTCGGCAGGGATGTCGACTGCGTTCTCACAACCCGCGAGCTCGACAGAATTATCAAGGCTTCGCATATCGATCCGGCGGCTCTGCCTGAAGAAGAGTTCGACAAGCCTCTCGGCGACGGAAGCGGCGCAGCAGTGATTTTCGGGGCATCGGGCGGAGTTATGGAAGCGGCTCTGAGAAGCGCTTATTTCTTCATTACCGGGAAAAATCCTGACCCGGACGCCTTCCGCGCAGTCCGCGGCACAAAGGGCTGGAAGGAAATTGAGGCAGACATTGGCGAAATTCACGTCCGTGCGGCGGTCGTCAGCGGACTTTCAAACGCCCGCGCCCTGATTGAAGCGCTGAAAAACGGCGAGGCAAGCTATGATTTCGTCGAGGTCATGGCCTGCCCGGGTGGCTGCGCCGGAGGCGGAGGCCAGCCTATCGAGGACGGCTGCGAACTCGCCGGCGTGCGCGGCAAAAGGCTGTATAATATCGATGCGAAAAATCCGGTGAGATTTTCGCACGAGAATCCGTCGATAATCAAATTGTACGACGAATTTCTCGGCAAGCCTCTCGGACACAAATCCCATGAGCTGCTGCATACAAAACAGGGCGAGTGGAAGCTTTAAGACCAAATCAGATCCGCAGGGGGACCTCAAAAAGGGGCCCCCTTAAAATTTTTTCGAAATTTTTTTGAACATACCGGAAAAATATCAAAAAGTTGGCACTGTGTGTCACAGGACGGCATCCTGTGGCACTCTTTTTTTTTATATATTAACAGCGGTACAGGCAAACAGGAGGTGTAAGTATGGATGGATAATGATTCCCGGACGATGCCCAGGAAAAAATACAAAAAGTTCGCGCAATATTCCGGGAAGCGGCTCATTTGGCTGGCGGAACAGTATATTGAAGATTGCCTCGGATGCAGATCAGATGAAAATGAAGAAAATGAAAAAGATCAAAAGGATGAAAAAGATGACGTCAAATGCAAAGGCAAAAGAAAAAGGGAGAAATTCCCCAATATGGCCGGATTCTGCAGGTTCATTGAGATAAGTCCGCGCAGATATTCGGAGCTATGCGAACTTTATCCAGAGGAAACCGGACTTATCGCCGCCGCCTTCGAGGACGAGGCGCTTAATTCCAACAAGCCCGCAGCAATCATCGCGGCATACCTCAAGGCAAGGCTCGGCTACGCGGAGAATGCGCCGCCAAAAAATGACGGCGGAAGCGGCGCTGTGAACGTCATTTTTGAGCATGACATCATCTCGGACGGCGAGTAGCGCGCCAAAAACGGCAGGCTGCGGCAAAAATGACGGCAGCACGCTGAATAATCCGAAAAAGGCAAGGCAATACGGCAGCGCGATAAAAATTCGCGGCACACCAAACGCAAAGCAGCAGCTTTTCTTTGATTCGCACACAAAGTATACCGCATACGGCGGAGCGAGGGGCGGGGGAAAGTCATGGGCGCTGCGGCGCAAGCTCGTGGCGCTATGCCTGCGGTACCCCGGAATTCACTGCCTGCTCTTGAGAAGATCTTACCCGGAGCTTAAAACAAACCACCTTATCCCGATGCTATGCGAGTACGGCGCGCTGTTCGAGTACCGCGAGGGCGAAAAGCTGCTGAAAATGAAAAACGGCAGCCGGATTGACCTCGGATACTGCGCGTGCGACCGGGACGCCCTGCGGTATCAGGGTCAGGAATACGATATCATCGCCGTCGACGAGGCAACGCAGCTGAGCGAATATCAGTTTTCTTTGATTTCGGCCTCGCTTCGCGGCGTCGGGGACTTTCCCCGCCGTATTTACCTGACCTGCAATCCCGGCGGAGTGGGGCACGCGTGGGTCAAGCGGCTGTTTATCGACCGGGTCTACCGCCCCGGCGAGCGTCCGGAGGACTACAGCTTTATTCAGGCGCTGGTCTATGACAACGATGTGCTGCAGGCTGCCGATCCGGGCTATGTCAGGCAGCTCGAGGCGCTGCCGGCACGCCTGAAAGACGCGTGGCTGCACGGCCGCTGGGATGTTTTCGAGGGGCAGTTTTTCGCCGAATTTGACGAGTCGGTCCATGTGTTCGACGCGGATCCTGAAAAAGGTGCCGCCACTGAGAACGCGGCTGTTATCCCAAATAACTTAAGGCGCTTTGTCGCACTGGACTACGGCTTTGATATGCTGGCGGCTCTTACCGTCGGAGTGGACAGCCGCTCGGACTTATGGGTGCTCGGAGAGTGCTGCGCGCCGGGACTTACGCTCGGCGAGGCGGCAGAGCGGGTCGTGAAAATGATTTCGGGACAGGAAATCGAGTATGCCGTCGCGTCGCCGGACCTCTGGAACCGCAGGCAGGACAGCGGTAAAAGCGGCTTTGAGATTATGCAGGCAACGCCGGGAATGCCGCCTATGCGTCCGGCCGACAACAGACGGATTCCGGGATGGCGGGTGCTGCGCGAGTATCTGGCTGCCGCATCTGCGCTGAGGCGGACCGATGAGGAACGCAGACCGGCGCTGCATATCTCGAGGCGCTGCGGCAATCTGATAAGTTCGATGCAGTCGCTGCTCTGCGACAGGGAAAAACCGGAGGACGCGGCGGACGAGCCTCATGCGGCAACTCACGCGCCTGAGGCGCTGAGGTACGCCGTCATGAGCCGGGCGCAGGCCCCGGAATCGGAAAAATCACCTTTTACATTTACATTCAGACGCGGGATAAATCTTTACGATATCTGAATCTGACCGCCTGTACCGGTCCCGCGTTAAACAAGAATGCAAGGCGGCATAGGCGTTAGATGCTGCGTTTGCAGCAGGAAAGCAGAAAGGAGCAAGTAAAAAGGAAGCATTATGGCAAAAAACAAACTGAAAGACGCGTTTGCGTCGGCAGAGGTAACAGGGTTCGGCGGGATCGACCGCACAAGCCTGACAGGAGACGCAAAAACCGCGCTGGATATGCGAAATTTCCGTATCCTTTCTGACGGGTCGCTCGAGAAGCGCTGCGGCTATCAGCTTTCGCTGAATCTGCCGGCACAGATACGCGCAGTCTGGGCGGGAGAACTCGAGGGGAGCAATGCGCTTATGGCGCTCGTGGGTAACACAGTTTACCTGACCAATCCCGACACGGGCACTTACAGCGCAGCAGGTACTGTCGGAACATCGGAGGGAAACGCTTCCTTCTTCTGCCTTGAGGGAAAGCTTTTCCTCGTCGACGGCGGAGATGTTTATTCCTGCACCCGAACGACAGTAACGGCAGTGAAGGGGTATGTGCCGCTTTACGGATGCAACTGGCTGCACACGGGTGGAAGCGTAAACGAGCCTATAAATCAGCTGTCCGAACACATAAGGATAACATACAAGCTGACAGCTTCCTCGGCTTCGTCGGTTACGACCGGTATTGCGGCGGTGTCGGTGGACAGCTTGATTATAAACGGGGTCGCAAAGACAAGCGGGTACAGCCTTTACGGCACAACGCTGAATCTCGGTACAACCTGCGCGCTTAACAGTGTGATAGACGTGTGTCTTTACATCGGCTCTTCATACTACGAGCGCAGCATTCTCGGAAGCTGCACGGGTGCCTCGGTTTACGGCGGCAAGTATGATACGAGCGTCTACTGCTTCGGCGGGAGCGATAAATCAAGAGTGTTCCGCTCAAAGTATGTGAGCGCTGCGGCCGCGGCAGCCTCGGCGGCGGAAATTCCCGATTCGTGCGGACTATATTTTCCGGTGGGGTATGATTTCTCTGTCGCAGCGGGAGGCGCCGAGGTTACGGCGGTATGCAGGCATTACGACCGGCTGTTGCTATTTACCGCGGACGACGCAAGAATGACTGACCTCTCGGAGGACAGTTATCAGGATATCCCCGTGCGTCCGATCAACTCGGGCGTCGGTTGTCTTGGCGCGGGCGGAGTGGCTCTCTGCGGAAACGATCCCGTGACGGTAAGCCGGGACGGAATTTACAGGTGGACAGCGAACACCAACGAGCGCGACGAGAGCAGCGCCGTGAAAATTTCACTGCCGGTCGGTGATCTGCTTGACAGCGGGTTCAGGCAAGGTGCGGTCGCCTTCAATTACCGTGAAAAAGACGAAATATGGATCGGAAACCCGAAAAATGCGGACGGACGTGTGTTCATATACAACTACCAGCTCGGAAAATGGTATTCCTTTACCGGAATCTTCGGCGAGTGCTATTTTTTATACGGCGGGAAGCCGGGCTTCTGCTCGGGCAGCGGGATTTTCCTCTTTAATGATGCAGCTAATTCCGACTGCGGCAGCGAAATAACGGCGGTATTTCAAAGCCGTTACTGCGATATGGAGCAGCCGGGGACGCAAAAACGCATGAAACGCTGTTCGGCCGTGGTTTCTGGAGGGAGCGAAATCTCAGTCAGCCTGAGAGACTCGTCGGGAGAGCTGGCTGCGTTTGAGTTTAACGGGGATACAGCCAGAAGATGGAGGTCCGGTGCCGCCGGCGATATAGACTGCCACATGGCGCGGGTTTACACAGGACGGTTCGATTACATCGGCTACACCCTGACTGCGGGCGGCGGCGGGCGGCAGCGGATTTTCGGTATAACGCTGTCGGCAGGGAAATGACGCCGTCAATTATGCGGAGCCGTACGGCTTTGCGGGCCGGAAAAGAAGTTGACGGGAAATGCTTTCAGACTGCAGACCTGAGCCTTTGCCGCGTTTGAGAATGTCGGCAATAGCTGAAATAGCGGCAACAGCAACAGCAGTACGCAGCACACAGCAAACAGCAAACAGCAAACTGTAAACTGCAAACTGCACGCAGCAAAAGCGGCAAGGCCGTTTTTTCCGATGCTGCATGGCGGCGGAGGCGGCACAACCTCAATGTATACAGAAAGGCATGGTATAAAGGATAAGCATGAAAAAACTCAAAACTAAGGCATGGCAGCAGTATGAGGCGGGGCTTGAGTATAAGCGGAAAATCGGTCTGTACGAAACAGTAAGACAGAACGAGAGGTATTACCGCGGCGACCAGTGGTACGGTATTGACAGCCAGGATATGCCTAAGCCAGTCTTCAACGTGATACGACGCATTGTCGACTACCTTATCTGCACTGTGTCAAACGGCAATATTTCAATCAGCTACAGCGCGGAAAACCTGCCGTATGTCTGCGGCGAATGCCCGGCACAGGCAGACGAGGCCAGACGCGCGGTGCGGGCGATGACAAAAAATGCCGCGCACCGCTGGGAAATGGCCAAAATGGACAAAAAAGTGTATTCGCTGCTCACAGACGCGGCGCTCTCGGGCGACGGCGTGGTTTACTGCTGGTGGAATCCGTCACGCTGCGGAAACGGGGATTTTTCCGGCGACATCGAGACCGAGGTTATAGACAATGTCAACCTGTTTGTGGCGGACGTCAACCGGGCGGATATTCAGTCCCAGGACTATATCATCATAGCGGGGCGCGAGAGAGTAGCCGCGCTGCGCGATGAGGCGGCAAAGTCGGGCGTGCCGGCCGAGCTGATAAGCAAAATCCTGCCCGACGGAAATACAAATAACCAGTCGGGGGATATGGCTCAGTTCGAGCTGGGCGATATCCCGGGCGACGACGGGATTGATGAAAGGAAAGCAACATGTATAATCAAATTCTGGCGAGAAGACGGCCGGGTGGTATTCGAAAAGTCTGTGGGGGACGTGGTGATAAGGAGACAGAGCACCCGGATGAGCCTTTATCCGGTCGCGTACTTCAACTGGTTCCCGACCAAGAACAGCTTCCACGGAACCTCTCCGGTCAGCGGGCTGATACCAAACCAGAAGTTCATAAACCGCGCGTTCGCAATGGTCATGAAACACATGACCGACACCGCATTTTCAAAGGTGGTCTACGACAAGTCGCGCATACCCGAATGGACCAACGGCATCGGGGAGGCCATAGCTGTGATGGGAGGCACCAATGTATCGGATGCGGTGTCGGTCGTCGGAGTCGGAAATATGCAGGACGGGTATCTCGAGCTTATAGAGCTTGCGGTGAGGATGACCAAGGAGCTTATGGGCGCCTCGGAAAGCGCGCTCGGGGACGGGGAGGCTATCAACACCAGCGCTATACTCGCGCTTCAGGAGGCGGCGAGAATTCCGCTCGAAACTGTGCGCCGGAACTTTTATCAATGCGTGGAGGACATCGCAAACATCTGGGCCGACATGATATGCGCTTACTATCCCGACGGAAGGCTGCTGCCTGTCGTCGAGAACCGCGAGGAGCGCGCCGAATTGGTAAATTATGGCATTCTCAGGGGCACGCTGCTGAAAGCAAAGGTGGATGTCGGCGGAATAGGCCGCTACGGAGCCTCAGGTACGCTGAACATTCTCAACAAACTGCTTGACGGCGGACACATCACGGCGGAGCAATACATCGAAAGGCTGCCGTCAGAGCTTATCCCGGACAGGGAAATGCTGCTTGATGAGCTGCGGAATAAAGCCGGTACGCCGGCGGGGAGGTGAACACAACAGCATGCCGATGATTATAATTGAGGAAAAATGTGCGGCAGACGGTATTTCGGCGCATTCCGCCGATACCGGCGCCGGCTCCGAAACGACGGGCGCAAATGCTCAAAACAGCGTCACGCCTCCGGCGGCGGACGGAGAGCGTGAGGAAACACAAGGCAGCGTCTTTGCCGAAAATAACGAAAACAGAAAAGTTTCCGATAAGGCAGCCGAAATATCAGATCTTCGCGCCGAGATAGAGCGGCTTCGCAGGCAGCTTGATGAGCAGCAGAAGTCGTTTGAACGCATGAGCCGCGAGGTCGCGGAGTTTTCGGAGCTTTTCCCTGAGAAGGATTTAAGCTCGCTACCGGGCGAGGTCTGGGAAAATGTGCGGCGCGGGATGCCTCTTGCGGCAGCTTATGCCTACGAAGCTGCCCGGCGCGACAAAATCGTCAGATATGCCGCCGAAGTCAACGCGAAAAACAGGGAATGCTCCGCGGGGCATATTGACGGTCGCGGCGGAACCGACTATTTTTCACCGGCCGAGGTGCGCTCAATGAGCGCGTCCGAGGTCAGAAACAACTACACAAAAATTTTAGACTCCATGAAACTATGGAGCTGAATAAAATAAGAAAGGAATAAAACTATGGCTATTTCGAATTTCATACCCACTGTCTGGAGCGAGAATCTTTACACGCAGCTTGACAAGCGGTATATCGCTGTCAGCCACTGCAATCGCGACTATGAGGGAGAAATCAAGGAAAAGGGCTCGGTCGTCAACATCGTCGGCGTTGGCACTGTCAATGTATTCGACTATACGAAGGACACTGATATGTCGGCTCCGCAGGCTCTCTCGGATACCCTGCGCACGCTGGTTATCAATCAGGCAAAGGCCTTCAATTTCCAGATAGACGACATTGACCGCGCCCAGTGCACTCCCAAGCTGATGAACGAGGCGATGAAGGTCGCTGCCTCGGCTCTCGCAAACGCTGCCGACACATACGTTTACTCGCTTTATTCCAATGCCGGCTCGACCATCACAGTGGCCGCGACGACAACCGACAACATAATCGGGCACCTTATCGACGCTCGCACCACTCTCTTTACAAAAAACGTGTCTGACGCGGGCGATATCGTTATCGAGGTTTCTCCTCAGGTTGCCGCGCTGATACTCAAGGCAAAAATCGGACTTTCGACAGACAACAGCGAGCAGCTTGAAAACGGCTGCATCGGCAGCATAGGCGGCTGCAAAATCTATGTTTCAAACAACATCGCATCGGCGGTTGTTTCGGGCGTGACTTACTACAAATGCCTCGCGCGCACTAAGCGCGCCGTGGCTTTCGCAGAGCAGCTCTCCGAAATCAGCGCATACCGCCCTGAAAAACGCTTCGCCGACGCCGTCAAGGGTCTGCACCTCTACGGAGCGAAGGTCGTTTATCCCGACGAGATGGTCCTGCTCAACCTCGGCATAGCATAAACCCAGGTAAAAGGCAAAAGGGCGGAGGCGAACGCGTCTATTCAAAGCGTCTTTTTGAAAAAATTTCCTTGAAATTTTAGATAACATTTAATAAAAGAATCGGCTTGCCTTAAGAATTATTCCTCAACCGTCAACCGGGGTTCATATCCCGGCTGACGGCCGGGGCGAAAAATTTACATTAAATGAAGATGCCGCGAAAGCAAGCGGCGGGAGGTGATATTTTATGGAGAACGAGATTATCTGCACGGAGATTTATGAAGCGGCTCTCGCGCTCATCGGCGAGAAAAATACCGGAGGCGCAGACGATTACGCCGAGCGCGCGCCGTACCTGCTGGCGGCTTTCTGCGGCGAGGCGGGCGGGCTTGACGCCGTTTTCAGAAGCGCAAAGGGGCTCCCGGAACAGCCGACCCACGGGGCGGTGATGATTAGGCTTGACTCGGCGTTCCCGCTTTCAAACCGGTTCTCGGGGCCGGCGGCAATGTACCTCGGCGCGATGCTCGTCATCGACGAGGACGAGGAGCTTTCGGACAAGCTGTACGCAAGGTATTGCGACGCTATGAGCGAGATATGCACAGAAATCCCGGGAGCGATCGGGGAAATTGCGGATATCTACGGGTTTTGAACAAAATACGCCCCCGCCATTGAGGCGGGGGCGTTATTTATCTCATTTCCGTTATGTAAACGTGCCGTCGATTTTACGGGGCTGAACTGTTGGTTTGCGGGCTTGAAAATCCGGCGCTTCTGAGGCGCTTCGCCTCATCTGTCATTCGTCATTCGTCATTCGTCATTTGTCATTCGCGCTGAGTTTCAATGTGATTCATCAGCTTTTTATTGAATTCCTCAGCGGTGTTGTAGCCCATTTTCTTGAGGCGGTTGTTCATGGCGGCGATTTCTATGATGATCGCAAGGTTGCGCCCGGGGCGGACGGGTATGGTTATGCTCGGAAGCTCGATGCCGAGTATGTTGATTTTTTCATCGTCAAGACCCAGCCTGTCGTACATTTTGCCCTGAACCCAGTGTTCGAGATTGATGACAAGGTCGATTTTTTCAGTGTCGTTCACAGCTCCCATGCCGAACAGGCGGCGTACGTCGATTATTCCGATGCCGCGCAGCTCGACATAGTGGCGGATTATCTCGGGCGCGCTGCCGACAAGCGCCTTCGCCGAGACCTTTTTTATTTCAACCGCGTCGTCAGCGATTAGGCGGTGACCGCGTTTGACAAGCTCAATGGCGGTTTCGCTCTTGCCGACGCCGCTGTCGCCGAGCAGTAGCAGGCCTTCGCCGTACACCTCTACAAGGACCCCATGCCGGGTGATCCGGGGCGCCAGGTGCAGATTCAGCGAGGCGATGAGAGACGCCATGAGGGCGCTGGTCTTTTCCTTCGAGCGCAGAATCGGTACGCCGGCGGCTTTGGCGCCGGTTATGAACTCGTCGAATATTTCAAGGCTCGTGGTTATAATTACGGCGACCGGCTTTGTGTTTATGAAATTTGCAATTGATGTAGCACGGCCTTCCGGTGACAGCCCGCTCAGGTAGCGGAATTCCGCTTTCCCGATTATCTGGATGCGGCTCGGCTCGAACAGCTCGAAAAAACCCGCCAGCGCAAGCCCGGGACGGTTTACCTCCGGGTTGGTTATCGGTATGTTCCGGTCTGGTATATATATTTCCTCAAAGCTGAATTCCTCGATCAGTTTGGAAAGCGGTATCGAATAGCCTGAATCCATAAAAATCTCCTTTTATATGAAATTATCATAGCCGCGTTCTAACAAAGTACCTTATTTACGGCTTGGCGCAGGATTTCATATACAGCTGCATTATATTTATTTTAACATAAAATGTGTTTATTTGAAATACCTAAAATGAATATTTTTAACATAAGCCCGAGAAAATCAGAACATATTCATAAAAAATTCACAATGTTGTGTTAAAATACTATGATATCATAGGAGCACTGTCGGCAGATATCGGAAAAATCAATTTACCGCTGCGTCGGGCGCCGCTTTTTTGGCCGCTGACATCAGTATCTATCTGCCTGTGCAACCCGGAGTCATTGAAAGGAAACTGTTTATGAAAAAATCGGGACTGCGCGCCTGCGCGTTCCTTATTGCGCTGATCCTTGCCGCGACCGCCTTTTCAGGCTGCTCGGCTTCAAGACCGGTCAAGAGCACCGACGAAGAACTGGCGGTAATCGGGCAGGTCCAAGGCTTCGACGTGCTTTACGAGGAGCTTCGATATGTGACAATGAATTATAAACAACAGTTTGAAAAAAAATACGGAGAGGGCATCTGGGATAACGAAGAAACAGCCGCAAAATACAGGGACGAGCTTCAGGATCTGGTTTTTGATAATATTACCGCCAACTATGCCGTTCTCGCGCTCTGCCAGGAAGTGGGAATTGATATCGGCGACAAAACTATACAGGACGCGGTAAGCGACTACTTCGACTCTTTCATCAAGGAGATGGGCGGACGCAAAGCTTATATTGAAAGCCTTAAGGAATATTATGCGACCGACCATTTTCTGCGATTCACAATCGGCGTGGATTACTGCCAGAACGAGCTCTTCTATACCTACACGCAGGACCTAGGCCTTATTGAAAACGACGAGGATAAAATATATGACTATATAATGGCAGGCAACTTCGTGCGTACTCTGCATGTTTATATCCAGAACGACGAGGGCGACAATATTGACAGCAACCGCAAAACAGCCGAAAACGTGCGCGAGCAGCTTCTTGCCGGCGCTGACATTAAAAATTTGATTGGAAGTTCGGTTAACGAGGATTTCGGGCTTACCACCGGTGACGGCTACTATTTCATGCGCGGCGAGATGGTGAAGGCATACGAGGACGCAGCCTTCTCTCTCGAAATCGGCGGCATCAGCAATGTCGTCGAGACCGATTCGGGATTTTATGTCATAGTGAGGCTCGCGCTTGACCCGTCGTATGTGCTGTCCAACCTTTCCAAGCTCGTCGAACAGTATCAGTACGCCATATTTAACAAGTATATTGACGAAAAACAGTCGGAGCTTGCGATTTCCCTTAACGATTACGGAAAGAGCATTGATCTGATAAAAATAAAATAAGCAAAATCAGCGCGGCGGATTGCATAACCCGCCACGCGCAGAATGAAAATTAAAGACAAAAGAATCAGGAATCAGAAGGTCGTTTGATAAACTTATGGGGGACTATAATTTCATGAACCGCAGGCTGCGCAGAAAAGTGCGCGTCGGCGTACATTCGGCTGCCGAGGAGAAATCAAAATTCGGCAAAATAACACTGTTCGTTCTCGTAATCCTTACCGCGGTGGTTATTCTTACAGTGGTCTGGGGCAATTACCTAAAAAGAAAAGCCGCGGAAATCGGAGACGGTAACATCAACAATTCAAGCATAGCGGCGAGCAACATTACCGCGTCCATTATAGCGGACAACAGCGCGCACACCCTTCCGAAATCAAGCTACAGCGCCGCTTCAGTGCCTGTCATAAATGCAAAATATATCACTCTGTCGAGTTATCAGGACATAAACTGGGGCGACAGGGCCGCTTCATACAAATTGAACGGCATCTCAGCCGTATCCCTTGTGCTTTATTACGGCGGAGGGACGCTTAACTTTTCGTCAAAAACAGCTCAGGCGATGGGATTTCAGGCTTCAAGCACTACAAAAACAAATCTGCATGAAGCTATAGGTGTGCTCGATGTTGCCGGAATATACACCAGCGGCTGCTTCTATGTAAACTACACCACAAAATCCACGCCCGAACTTATTTCCGTTTACCGCACATACGAGGCGGCGCTCATTTCGGAGGCAGTCGATGCAGGCTTCTCGGATATACTGCTTTTCGGCTACGGCACAAATGAGTCGGCGGCTATCGAGGCGTCGCTGCTTATCAGCGAGGTGCATGAACTAAAAAAGGATGCGGTGCTCGGCGTGGCTATTCCTTACAAGGCGGTCGAATCTTCTTCGGCTGACAAGATATTCGCCGATTTCGCGGCGTCCGCCAAATTCCTCGCGATTGATTTTTCGGGAGTAAAGGATGAGGCTGCGCTTCTTGGCGAGATAGACAACGTCAAGAGCTATATAAAAAAGTATAACCTTCGCATAGTGCTGCCCGATTCGCTTTCCGCCTCCGCCGGAAAGCTTGACGAGGCGGGATATAAAAACTGGCAGATTGTTCCGTAACATATCTGATATTACATAAGCATAAAATCTGAAAGGTGAAGGAATTGAGAAAACCGGAGCTGCTTTCCCCTGCGGGGAACTTTGAAAAACTCAAGACCGCGCTGCTTTATGGGGCAGATGCGGTTTATGTCGGCGGGATACATTTCGGAATGCGCTCGGCTGCCGACAATTTCACCGACGCGGAGCTTGAGGAAGCCGTGAATTACACCCACGCGGCGCGCAGAAAGCTTTATGTTACCGTCAACACAATGCCGCGCCACGGCGAGTATCCGGCGCTGAGGGAATATCTTGCGGTGCTCAGGAAAATAAGGCCGGACGCGCTGATAGTCGCAGACCTTGGGGTGCTTGCGGAGGTCAGAAAGACAATACCCGATATGTCGGTTCATATATCTACACAGGCAAGCATAGTCAGCCCCGAGGCGGCCAAGGCTTACGTTTCCCTCGGCGCGTCCCGGCTGGTGCTTGCGCGCGAGCTTTCTTTGTCCGAAATACGCGCGATAAGGGACGAGCTGCCCGACGAGGTGGAAATAGAGGCTTTTGTCCACGGATCCATGTGCGTTTCCTACAGTGGCCGCTGCCTGCTTTCAAATTATCTTGCCGGACGCGATGCAAACCGGGGCGAATGCACACAGCCATGCCGGTGGAACTATGTTCTGTACGAGGAAAAACGCCCGGGGCAGGCTATACCTGTCATGGAAAACCAACTCGGGACGTTTATCATGTCGTCCAAGGATATGTGCATGATCGAGCATATACCTGATTTGATCGACGCCGGCATCAGTTCGTTCAAAATCGAAGGACGTGTCAAGAGCGCGTATTACACCGCCGTGACTGCCAACGCCTACCGCATGGCTATAGACGCGTATCTTGCCGACCCCGCAAACTACAGGTTCGATAAGGCGCTGAAAGCCGAGCTTGACAGTGTGTCGCACCGCGAATACTGCACGGGATTTTACTTTGACAACCCGCAGGAAAATCCGCAGCTCTGCTCATCTCCGGGCTATATACGCGACAAGGCTTATTACGCCACGGCTCTCGAGACGCCGCAAGGCGGAATTTTGCCGGGGCTTGAGGAAGAAAACGACGGAGGAAGGCTTTATCTTTTTGTCCAGCGCAACAAAGTGATTATAAACCGGACAGCGGAAATTATTTCGCCGGGCAAGACCGGACGCGCTTTCGTCGTCCGCGAGCTTTATGATGAGAACGGCTCGCCGATCGAGTCTACTCCGCATCCGTCGATGAAGTATTTCACGCGGGTGCCGTTCAATGTTAAGCCCGGAGACATCATGAGGGCCGGAGATTAACGGCCGGGCGACGCCAAAGGACGTCATGGGACTATTTTCTGTAGAATATCCCCGGATTTCCAATAAACGCATAAAATAAGAGGTCGGATATGATAGTCAAAATTATTGTAGCCATACTTTACGGGATAGTCGAGGGGATTACAGAGTGGCTGCCCATAAGTTCGACGGGGCATCTTATAATTTTCAAGGAATTTATCGGACTTGACGTCGGCTCGGGGCTCGGGCAGGCTTTCAGCGACGAATTCTGGGAGATGTTCGAGGTGGTTATTCAGCTCGGTGCCATTCTGGCCGTAGCTGTGATGTTTTTCCGCGCGCTGAATCCGTTTGCTCATTCGAAAAGCGCGATTGAAAAAAAGAGCACATGGAATATGTGGCTCAAAATTATTGTGGCGAGCATTCCGGCGGCCGCCGTCGGAATAATTCTTGACCGGATTATCGAGAATATTACCGGTCGGGATATCGACGGCTGGCTTTACAACGCCTGGGTGGTTTCGGCGGCGCTGATTATTTACGGAATACTTTTCATAGCTATCGAACGGGCGCACAGGGGGAAGGAGCCGAAGATCGGGAGCATAGACGAAATCTCCTTTCGGACAGCCTTCCTTGTCGGCATATTTCAGATGCTGGCGATAATCCCCGGCACTTCGCGCTCAGGCTCGACTATACTCGGAGCCATTCTGCTCGGAATGTCGCGCACTGCCGCCGCAGAGTTTTCGTTCTTCATGGCCCTTCCGGCGATGGCGGGCGCCAGCTTGATTAAAATGTACGGTTTCTTTGACTATGTCAGCGAGAGCGGTGTGTCGGTGCCGGCCGACGCATGGGTTACGCTTGCGGCCGCGTTCGCGTCGGCGTTTGTCGTTTCCATGATAGCTATTAAATTTTTAATGGATTTCGTGCGTCGACACACCTTTTCGGCTTTCGGCGTCTACCGCATCGCTCTTGGGACCGTTGTCCTTATATACTTCATATTTGCGTAATTAAATTGTAAACATGAATAAGCTTAAAATACCGTATCCTGTGATCGTCGAAGGCAAATATGACCGGCTGCGCTTAATTTCGGTTATCGAGGCGCAGATAATAACAACCGAGGGCTTCGGAATCTTCAAGAAGAACGAGAAGGCGGCGCTCGTCCGCGCGCTGGCGGCGAACAGCAGGATAATTGTGTTAACCGACAGCGACGGAGCAGGGAAGGTAATACGTTCGCATATCTCGCAGCTTGTGCCAAGCGGGCGGCTTATACAGCTATATATACCAAAAATCGAGGGCAAGGAAAGGCGGAAGGCAGTTCCGTCCGCCGAGGGGACGCTTGGCGTCGAAGGTATGGAAACCGGGCTGCTCCGAAAACTGTTCGAGCCTTACTCGGATCCGGCTGCCGTCGCCGCTCTGGCCGAGAACCCGCTCTCAAAAACCGATTTTTATATAGACGGCCTTTCGGGCGGGGCGGGGAGCGCTGCGAAGCGCGACGCGCTCGCATCTGCGCTTGGGCTCCCGGAAGGAATGAGCGCGAACGCGCTGCTGTCTGCGCTGAGGATGATTTGCCCTTATGAAAAATATCTTGAACTGGTCGGCAGAAGGAATGACGGCTCAAAAAAAATCTGAAAAATCAGCAAAAATCTATTGATTTTTCGCGAAAGATATGTTACAATAGTCAAGCCGTCAAAATCGGCCCCTTGGTCAAGCGGCTAAGACGACGCCCTCTCACGGCGTAATCGTGGGTTCGATTCCCGCAGGGGTCACCAAAAGCAAAAACCAGTGCATGACACTGGTTTTTGCTTTTAGTGACTTAATTTATTCAGAGGCTGAAAACTGCAGGGCTTCTTTCACACGTGTGTTCAAGTCCATAATAATGCCTTTGCAGCTTGGGCATAATATGTCCGTATAAACCGTACCGGAGGTATGACTATGAATGTTTTAGGTTGGATAATCATCGGAGCGCTTGCCGGCTGGATTGCGAGCGTCTTTACCTGGAACAACAGAAAAATGGGATGCTTCTTGAACATTATAGTCGGCGTTCTCGGCGGTATTATTGGCGGTTTCGTAATGAATCTTGCCGGCGGTTCCGGTATAACGGGATTTAATGTCTGGAGCCTTTTTGTAGCGGTAATCGGCGCCGTCATACTTTTGCTTATAGTCAACGCGATAAGCAGAAAAAATTAAACACAATAAAATATTTATCAAAGGATGGCTTTTGCCGTCCTTTTTCTATTGCAGTTGTTGACCGATTGTGATACAATAAGTCATTGGATAATTTTTTCTGCGCCGTTTTTATTGCGCGGCTCGGAGGTATTATGCCGTCTGGAATTTCCAATATTTTTGGAAGAACTGCTGATTTTGCCGATGTCCGTTTCCGGCGTGCCGGAGGCTGGCATGAGCAGATTCGACGGCCCCGAGGACAAATTTATCGTCGTTACTAAAGGCGCTTATTTCGACAATTAAAGGGAATTTTTTGGGAAAGTATTTTTCAGGTAAACCTTTCCCATAAAGGCCGCGTTATTCCCGCCCCTGAGTCAGGGTTTTTGTCAGATCCTTTTCCGCCGGCAGAAGGGGTATGTATTCCTCCCAGCGGTACTCACGGATAGGCATGATAGGATGGGCGAAGTCGTCAAATAACAGAACCAGCGCGGGCGAGACCGCACCGTGCCGCTCCGTAAAATAATAACCGGTCAGCTTTTTTTCGGAAATCAGACGTTTGGCGGTTGAATGGTAGCTGAAATACGGCATGGCTGCGATCCTCTTTCATCAATTTCATCAACAGTCCGGCGCGCATACGCCTTATACCTGACTAAAACTTATATTATTATACCAAAAATAATGTAAATCAAACCTTTTTTGAAACTGTTTATATCGTTAAATTTTTAATCGGTTTTGCCCCGTTTTATGACGGGCAAAATCAACACGGGGTGATTTAATTCAAATGCAGAAACTTAAACTTGAAAACATAAGGAAAACATATAAAAGCGGAGAAACCGTCACGGCGCTCAGAGGCGTTTCGGTCGGTTTCCGCGAATGCGAATTCGTTTCGGTGCTCGGCCCGTCGGGCTGCGGAAAAACCACTCTGCTTAATATAATCGGCGGACTTGACAGATACGATTCCGGCGATCTTATAATCGGCGGCGTTTCAACAAAAATGTTCACCGACAGCGACTGGGACGCTTACCGAAACCGCTCGATCGGCTTTGTTTTTCAAAACTATAACCTTATTAGCCATCAGACGGTGCTCCAGAATGTCGAAATCGCGCTCACGCTTTCCGGCGTCTCTGTTTCCGAGAGAAAACGCCGAGCAAAAGAGGCGCTTGACGCCGTCGGACTTTCGGATCAGCTAAAAAAGAAGCCAAACCAGCTTTCAGGCGGTCAGATGCAGCGCGTTGCAATCGCGCGCGCGCTGGTTAACAACCCGGACATCATTCTCGCGGACGAACCGACAGGAGCGCTTGACAGCCAGACAAGTGTTCAGGTCATGGACATATTGAAAAAAATCGCCGAAAAACGCCTTGTGATAATGGTTACCCACAACAGAGAGCTGGCGGAAAAATATTCGAGCCGTATCATACGGCTGCTCGACGGCGAGATAATCTCAGACAGCAATCCGGTAGAGCAATACGAAGAGACCGAACAGGCGTCAGGCAATATCAAAAAGCACAGATTCAAAAAAACCTCAATGTCGCTTCCGACAGCCGCAACTCTGTCCTTCAAAAATCTGATGACCAAACGGGGCAGGACAATTATTACGTCGTTTGCCGGGAGCATAGGAATCATAGGCGTGGCGCTGGTGCTGGCGCTGTCAAACGGACTGTCGGGCTATATGGAAAAAATGCAGTCGGACACACTGTCCGGTTTTCCGATAACGGTAAATGCCGTCGCGCAGACCATCGACCTTTCCCGCCGTTTCGAAAACGGCGGAGAATCGGAATATAAGGAATACCCTCAGGAAGATGTTCTTTACTCGTACGACAGCAGCGCAAGCAGCAAAAGGCACGATAACATATTCACGGAGGAATATATCCAATATGTGAAGGGGCTCGAAAGCACCCTGCCCGGCGCCGTCAATAATATTACTTTCTCATACGGAGTGACAGTCAACCTGCTCGCAAAGGTCGGGGAGGATGTGGTGAAGTTCAATCCTAAGGGGTATTTTACGGAGCTGCCGGAGAGCAGCGACTTCATACTCTCGCTGTACGATCTCATCGGAGAGGGCAGCCGCCTGCCTCAATCGGCGGATGAGATTGTGCTTGTGGTCGACAAGTACAACCGCATTGACAAAGCGTTTTTCGAACGGCTCGGAATTGCCGGCGGGACAAATGAATACAAACTCGAAGACTTCATCGGAAAGACGATACTGAAAGTTGTTTCAAACAACGATTACTATACAAAGGAAGGAACCCTATATGTCGCTGCGTCTCCGTCGGATTATGTCGGGCTCTATGAAAGCAATTCGGGTATAAAACTGACTGTTGTCGGCATCCTGCGCCCGAAAAAGGACGCGACGGGAAGTTATTTTTCTACCGGCATCGCTTACACTACATCCCTTACCGATGCCGTCGTCAATGATGCGAAAAACAGTGATATAGCCGCAGCGCAGCTCGCTTCAGATCGCAACGTACTGCTCGGCACCCCGTTCGCCGATGAAAAGGCAAGAAAATCGGCTCTCCTTGCGCTCGGCGCCGACACTATCCCTACCGGAATAAGCATTTATCCGAAAAATTACGAAAGCAAGGAACTCATTAAGGATTATCTTGACAAGTACAACGAGGGCAAAGCCGACGAGGACAAGATGATTTATTCCGATCTTGCCGAAACAATAACCGCTATTACGGGAACTCTGCTCAACACTGTGACATATGTTCTCGTCGGATTCGCCGCAATTTCTCTTTTCGTCTCTACTATTATGATATCGATTATCACTTATGTTTCGGTGATTGAGCGCACAAAGGAAATCGGAATCCTTCGCAGCGTAGGCGCGCGGAAAATCGATATTTCACGCGTGTTCATCGCTGAAACGCTTATAATAGGATTTATTGCGGGCGTAATGGGCGTGGTCATATCTTACCTTGCAACAATTCCGATAAATATCATCATCGCAAGGCTTGTGGATATATCCGGTATAGCTGACCTTAATCCGCTGCACGGACTTGCGCTGATACTTGGCAGCATGACGCTTACTCTTCTGGCCGGGTTTATACCGTCATGGATTGCCGCAAAAAAAGACCCTGTCGTGGCACTGAGGACAGAATGATATCTGAATACGTTAAAGCCGGGTTTTCTGAAACCCGGCTCTAACATAATAAATGCTTCCCGGGATATCCCGGGAAGCATTTTATTTTGTCATTATGCTGTGAAGCCAAAAATCAAGAAATTCATATTCATGTTGGATACTTTATAGTTCATGATATTAGTAGAACTTGTCAAGACAATCACTACATTATAAGTTACTGTTCCTGCAAACGGTGACATATCAACATATGTATCGCTTATCGAAAAGTGTCTAACAAATAAAGACTCGTTATATTCGGTATATTGTCTTGTCTGCAGCAAAACGTTCTCCCTGTATAATCTTACCTCAAAAGAAATATTGTTATTTGCCGCCGAGGGAGTATACATCATCGAGAAAGAATAATCAATTTTTACATTATATCCGACTTGAACCGGGATGGAATATGACAAAAATGTATGCTCTTCATTTGTTATTGAATACTCATAAGAAAAGGGATTCTGTATGTATAAGAGATAAGCCCCTGAACCAGCAGGACCTGTAGCGCCGGTAGCACCTGTGGCACCTGTCGCACCTGTAGCACCTGTAGCACCTGTAGCACCAGTGGGTCCTGTCACACCCTGAATACCCTGAGCACCGGTTACGCCAGTAGGACCTGTAGCACCTGTTGCGCCGGTGGGTCCGGTCACGCCCTGAATACCCTGAGCGCCGGTAGCACCTGTCGCACCTGTAGCGCCTGTAGCACCTGTGGCACCTGTAGCACCAGTGGGTCCTGTAACGCCCTGAATACCCTGAGCGCCGGTTACGCCAGTAGGACCTGTAGCACCTGTTGCGCCAGTGGGTCCGGTCACGCCCTGAATGCCCTGAGCGCCGGTTGCGCCTGTCGCTCCGGTAGCGCCTGTCACGCCTGTTGCGCCGGTGGGTCCGGTCACGCCCTGAATGCCCTGAGCGCCGGTTGCGCCTGTCGC
>CAZMZJ010000004.1:102275-154205 GCA_964570825.1 uncultured Lachnospiraceae bacterium
CGCCGGTGGGTCCGGTCACGCCCTGAATGCCCTGAGCGCCGGTTGCGCCTGTCGCGCCGGTAGCACCTGTTGCGCCAGTAGCGCCAGTAGCGCCTGTTGCACCTGCAATTCCTGTCGCGCCGGTAGGTCCGGTAGCTCCTGTAAATCCTAATCCGATGGGTCCGGTAGCTCCGGTAGGTCCGGTAGCTCCGGTAGGTCCGGTAGCGCCTGTAGCTCCGCCGTTAAGTCCGGCTGGGCCTGTGGCTCCTGTCGCGCCTGTGGCACCTGTCGCGCCTGTGGCTCCCTTGCCTCCGTCGGCACCTGTGGCTCCTGTTGCGCCTGTGGCACCTGTCGCGCCTGTGGCTCCGGTTGCTCCCTGTTCGCCCTGAAGCCCCTGAGGTCCTGCAGCGCAGGATGTGAGCACCAGACTTCCTACCAGCACAAAGGCTAGAAGAACAAGCAGAAATCTAATTGTTCCGTGCGTTCTCATTTTTTGTCTCCTTAATTAAAATTTAAGTAAGAGTGATTAAAAATGCACATAATAGAAAATTATGCAAGCTCATTATATAATAAATTAATAAATACATAAATTTGTCAATATGAAAAATAGATATATATGTCGAAAATTCAACCAGAACAGTTTATTGAATGTTAATGAAAAACGGCATAACATCAGCTTTTTACAGCAAGTTCTTAAACTGCTGATGTTTTAATATCTATTCTTTATTTACTTATGACATAATGTCTTCCGCGTCAATAACCCTGTAGCCTTTCTCAATAAGCGCCCGCGCGAAAATCCCCCGCCCCGGTATAAGCTTTCCGGTAAAGCTCCCGTCGTAAATCCGGTTGACTCCACAGGTAGGGCTTCTTGACTGAAGTATAACAAGCCCTATATTTTCGCGTTTTATCCGCTCAAGCGCAAGCGTTACGCCTTCGCGGAACTTTTCGTCGACATTCTCGCCGCAGCTGTTCATGATAATGCCGTTCACTATCTCGGCCGGACAACGCGGTGTGCCGAGCCCGGCGAGCATTTCCGGGCAGATTTCAATCACCTCCTTATCCTTAAGAAATTCTGCCACGCGGGGGTTGTAATTGTTACCGCCGTTGTATTTGCAGTTGCACCCTAAAAGACAGGCGCTGACAAGCACTTTCATATCTTACTCTTACCTCTTTTAAGCAGAATTGAATTATAATAACACTTTATCATTTGTCGATCCGGTTTCAAGTGACTTTCGCAGTTTATTTGAGAGCACCTTACTAAATTATTTATGTGGAAAATAATAGACGTATGATATATTCATGCAGGGTAATTTGTGCATTTGCCAAAATTTAAAAAGGCTCTTGACAAACAAGTTAGTATATGCTAACATGTGGTCGGTTAGAGAAGACTAACACATGGGGGTGATAATATAATGACACTTGACAAGCTTCGTCCGGGAGAGAGCGGGGTCATAAAATATGTAGGCGGGCAGGGAGCCTTGCGCAACCGCCTGCTCGATATGGGACTGACGCCCGGTACTTTGGTTTCAATACATAAAATAGCGCCGCTCGGTGACCCGGTTGAACTGAACATACGCGGATACGAACTGACGCTGCGGCTTGAGGACGCCGCGCTGATCGAACTTGAAGGAAATAAGGAGGACAAAAATGATATTTGCACTGGCGGGCAATCAGAACAGCGGAAAAACCACGCTTTTCAACATTCTTACGGGCGGAAATCAGCATGTTGGAAACTTCCCGGGCGTCACGGTGGAAAAGAAAAGCGGTGAAATAAAGCTTGCAAAAGGCAACTCGGTAGTTGACCTTCCGGGCATATACTCAATACGCCCGTATTCCGCGGAGGAGACGGTCACGCGCGATTTCATCCTCAACGACAGACCCGACGGAATAATCAACATAGTCGATGCCACGAACATAGAGAGAAATCTTTATCTGACGCTTCAGCTGCTTGTGCTTCAGATTCCGACCGTCATCGCGCTTAACATGATGGACGAGGTGAGAGCAAACGGCGGAACGGTCGACACCAAGGCGCTGTCAGAGCTTATCGGCGTTCCGGTTATACCCATTTCGGCGGCTAAAAACGAGGGTGTCGCCGAGCTGGTAAATTGCGCTGTCGAAACTGCAGAAAAAAGGATATGTCCCAGAGTTATAGATTTCTGCCCGTCCGGACCGGTTCACCGCTGCATACATGCGGTGTCGCATATGGTCGAGGATCACGCTCAGCGCCTCGGTATCCCGCCGCGCTTTGCGGCGATAAAGCTTATCGAGGGGGATAACATCGAATTTGTCTCGCGTCTCGAACTCACACAAAACGAGCTCGACATGATAGCTCATTCGGTTAAAGAAATGGAGGACGAGCGCGGGCTTGACGCAAACGCGGCGCTGGCGGATATGCGCTATTCATTTATAGAAAAAATCTGCGCCGCGACGGTTGTCAAGCCGAAAGAGAGCCGCGAGCACGCGCGAAGCGTGAAAATCGACAGTGTTCTTACAAACAAATATGCCGCCCTTCCCGTTTTTTTCGGAGTGATGTTCCTGATTTTCTGGCTGACCTTCGGGGTTATAGGCAGAGCTCTTTCAGACCTACTGTCGCTCGGAATAAACCGGCTGACCGACATCGCGGACGCGGCGCTGACTGGTTACGGCATAAATCCTGTGGTGCACAGCCTCGTTATCGACGGCATATTTGCCGGTGTAGGCAGCGTGCTTTCCTTCCTGCCGCTTATAGTAGTGCTTTTCTTTTTCCTGTCGATTCTTGAAGACACGGGTTATATGGCGCGCGTGGCCTTCGTCATGGATAAGCTGCTGCGCCGAATCGGGCTTTCAGGGCGCAGCTTTGTTCCTATGATTATTGGCTTCGGCTGCTCGGTCCCCGCCATAATGGCGTCACGGACTCTGGCAAGCGAACGCGACCGTAAGATGACAATTCTTTTGACGCCGTTTATGAGCTGCTCGGCAAAAATCCCGATTTACTCGGTTTTCGCCGCAGCATTCTTCCCAAAACACGCGGCGATTGTGATGATGGGGCTTTATGTTTTCGGAATGCTCGCCGGAATTCTTGTCGCGCTGCTGCTTAATAAGACCATTTTCCGCGGCAAGCCTGTGCCCTTTGTCATGGAACTGCCGAACTACCGAATGCCATCCTTCCGCAGCGTCGTCATAATGATGTGGGAGAAGGCCCGCGATTTTCTGCAGCGCGCGTTTACAGTCATTTTTGCGGCAACAGTTATTATCTGGTTCCTCGGAGCTTTTGACTCAAGACTGAATTTTGTTGCGGACAGCGCGGACAGTCTGCTCGCCGTTGCGGGAAAAGCAATTTCCCCTGTGTTTGCGCCTCTCGGATTCGGCGACTGGAGAATTGCCACTTCTCTCATCGCCGGACTTACGGCGAAAGAGGCCGTAATTAGCACGCTCGGGGTCCTGACCGGAGCGGGAGTACTGAAGCTGGGCTCAGCGCTCCCCGGACTTTTTACCACACTGTCCGCGCTGAGCTTTCTTGTCTTCACGCTGCTCTATACCCCATGTATAGCGGCTATGACTGCAATCAAGCGCGAGCTGGGCTCGAAGGTCAAGGCTCTTGCCGTTGTGACGGGACAGTGTGCCGTCGCGTGGGTAGCGGCTCTTATAGTATATTGGACATGTATGCTGTTCATATAATTACTGCAGAGGGCGGCACGGCGCGCACTGTAATTGTCCGGCAAGACAACAAGACAAGAAAGGAGAGCATATGAATTTCCCTGATTACATAATACTTGCCGCCGTTGCGGCGGGAATAGCGGGCGCATTTGCCGCCTTGCGCAGGGCAAGGAAAAAAGGCAGGGGCTGCCGAGGCTGCGCAGGCTGTTCTATGTGTTCGTCCTGCGTCAATTCTGTTCTTTCGGATAAAAAAGACGGAGGTAAAAAATCGCAGGACACTTAAAAATTGCGTGGTAGAAAGTAAAAGCTCCCGCGGGCGGCGGACTTAACCGCCGCCCGCGGGAGCTTTATTTTATCATTAAGAAACGTGCGGGCGGTTTCTGCCGGCTGGCGGATGCCTTGTCCGAGCCGTAATCAAACCGGACACCCGAACGTAAAATTTTTTATTTCCGGCAAGGCTTCATTTTTATTAAATTTTTATGTAAAATTCACCGGAGCATTCAGGCGTCTTAACCCCTTAAGATGTATTTGCCTTCAAAATAGGCGTTTTCAGCGACGGTGCGGAGAAGACGCTCACGCGCGCCGGGCGTTCCCGCGATATATTCGTGCATCAGCCGACCTTCCTCATAGTACAGCGCGTCGCGCAGGGGGTAGTACTGCTCAAGAAGAAAGAGCGCATATTGGGTAAGACGATAGGAACCGCCATAAACCGACGGATATCCTCCACGGTACTTAAGCACCGCAAGCGAGTTCAGCTCCCTGACTGCGTCAATAATATCCCGCCGGCTGTTCGATTTCGCGAATACTATCGTTCTCTCCTCGGTGAACATGCAGTATGGCTCTGCTTCGTCGCCGGCGTTAAGCGGAAGCGTTCCGTGAGAGTCGCTTGAGCCGACCACAGGTATTTTCATGCCTTCGGCGCAGAGAGTATTGTAAAGCGCAATCTGCGTCTGGTTTTCCTGCCAAGACTGGCCTCCGACAAGCTCGAAGGCGTCGCAAAGCCCGTTAGCGAGAATAAAGCGGGAAAGGCTGTCGGGTACGTTGCGCACATTGTTCAGCCAATGCGGATGAGCGTAAATGCACATGCCCCCGCCTTTTCGCACCAGCTCCGACGTTTTCATCAGCTCGGCGATGACAAGAGGGTCGACGCCTTCGGGAACTCTGCCGGAGCCGGCAAGCTCGCGTGCGTACTGATCTGTCATTTTTGCCCACTCCGCGTCGGGAGTCTTGTCGCGCCAGGCGGAAAGCTCCTTTTTTTCATGCGACGCTGCGTTGACGCTTATGTCCGATGCGAAATTTATGAGGTGTATAAAGGTGGCCGGGGTGTGAACCTCCTCACCGGGATAGATACGGAAGGGAAGGTCAAGCCCGCGGTAAGCCTCGATCGCCATTATGGACGGCTCGTATCTGCGGTGGTCTGTTATCGCCAGAAAATCAAAGCCGGCTTTGCGGTATTCCGCCGCCACAAAAGCCGGACCTTCGCGTCCGTCGGAATAAAGAGTATGCACATGCATATCGCCGACCAGCGGGGTGCGGGAAAGAAGGTCGGATTCAAGAGCGTAAACCGGAAGCGATACGACCTTTTTTCCAGTCGTATCGTCTATTATCCGGATGTGGTATTCGCTCTCAGCCGGCATAACGCAGGTGAAACAGAATCCTTTTTGCGGAGAAGGTAATGCTGTTATCGCAACATTACCGGCGACAAGGCTGTCGGCATAGCCGTTGATCGGGGCGACGTCGACATGAAACCTGGTTCTCAGCAAATCCGGGTCAAGCAGACGCACTGTGAACGCTACAGGCGATCCTACAGGTATAATCTTTGGGAAAATGTCATATTTCATGAGGCGGTTTTTCATTGTCAGCATAAATGTTATTCTACTTCCTTTTTCCTTTCGGCCGGACTGCCGGCTGCACGGACGGTTTTCCCGAAACACATCTGAAAAAACGGTTACGCGTCTCTTGCTAAAAAATATAATACCACAAAGCGACAGTCCTTTCAATATCCGGCATTGAAATATTAAACATATGGCGTTAAATTATAGATATTTAACAATTTCCACTTGTAATATAAGGAAAACTATGTTAAAATAATCAAGGAAAATCTAATTCAGCACAAGAGACCGGCAGCATTCCTGTTTTTTACGGAACATGCCTTTGCCGTCAGAAGGAGGAAGACGTTGGTATCTGATAAACCGGGATTTTTTACTCTCCTTGGGAAAAATGTGCGTACTTATTTCAGAGGGATAAACAGCTATACCGGCGACGAACGGGAAGCTATACGCGTTGAGTTCCTTAAGATGAACATGGCGCGAACACAAATAGCTCTGGCTGCTCTTTTTATTCTTGAGCTGATAAATATCACCTTCGGTCTTTGGTCGGATGGAAGCCGGAAAAACAGTATCGTATATTTCATCGGCTTTGCGGTTTTGATTGCGGTCAGCCTTGCATATTCGCTGCTTCTTTGGCTCTACGGAAAATACAAGGATAACCGGAATTTCGCGTCTTTCCTAAACCTATCCTGCTGGATTTTCATTATGATAGGTGCTCTTGTAATCTCGTATGCCGAATCAGCAGACGGAAGCAGTATGATGACAGCGACGATTTTTACTCTGTCGATCGGCATCATACCAGTAATGTCGTTTTATGTTATTGTTACTTTTCTCGGCGTCTTTTCGCTTTTTAATATCCTATTTATATATTTGAACCACAACCCGCTGCATATAATCCGCGAAATTGTAATATTCGGGTTCATATCGCTTGTGATTGCCGTGATTCAGTATTATTACACGCTCAATATTATCGGCGAATATGTGCTGCTGAACAATAAAAACAAAAAACTGGTGGAGCTGTCGGAGCGTGACCCGCTGACAGGAATACTCAACCGCCGCGGCTTTTCGAACATCATACAGGAGTACGGAAAATCGGGAACAAGGTTTGCCGTTATGATGGTCGATATCGACAACTTCAAAAATTACAACGACAGATATTATCATGACGCCGGAGACCTGTGCCTTCAGAAAGTGGCATCTGCACTGGCACGCAGCATCTTTCGCAAGGAGGATCTGGTAGTCAGGTACGGAGGGGAAGAATTTCTTGTTTATCTGCACGACATAGACAAAAACGATGTTGTTTCCGCCGCCGAAAGGATTCAGAATGAAATCGCTTTGATGAGAATCGATCTCGGAAACGACAACAAATATGTCACTGTCAGCATCGGCGTCGCTTTCCGGCCGGAAAACGGCAAATCCGATATTAACAGCATGATTGCCGAGGCCGACAAGGAGCTTTACAACGCCAAGAAAAACGGCAAGGACTGCATATCTTTCGCCGGAAAAATCATTCGCTCAAACCCGATATGGGTAAGCCAGGCCGTCAGCGAGGACGTCGCAAAAACGCTCAGGGTACAGCCGCAGCATTACGGCAAAAAAAATGTTCTTGTCATAGACGCCGAAGACAGCGGCGGAAGCCTGCTTTCGCAGCTGCTTGAGCCTGAATATTCGGTCGTGCCCGCTGAAGGTGTTAATACAGCGCTGAAAATACTTTCAAACCGCAATTCGTTTATTTCGGCTGTGATTATTGGAGTAGGTGCGACCGGCGACGGCCTGCTCGATATTCTGAACACCGCAAGAACAAACGATAGTCTTAAAAATATTCCGATAATCGTGGCGTGCGGCTCCGAGGCAAGGGGAATTGAAAAGGATGCGCTTAAATCCGGAGCTTGGGATTTTGTGTCACTGCCGTGCGACGCGTCGGTGATAAAATTCAGAATTAAAAATGCGATTGAAAGAAGCCAGCTTCCGGCGTTCAACCAGTTGAAATATCTCGCAGAGTATGACGCTTTGACGGGTATTTTCAATAAGAACCAGTTTTTGGAGGAGGTGCGCGAGATCCTTTCAATCAGCAATTCGGACAACTATGCTTTGATACGTTTTGATATCAGCCGTTTTCAGCTCATCAACTCGTTTTTCGGGTTCGAGGAAGGCGACAAGCTGCTGAAATATCTGGCTCACGCAACTTCGGATTATGGCAAGTTCCTTTATGAGTACAGCTGCGGAAGGATTGAAGCCGACACTTTCGCAGTTCTGATTCCTTATGAAAATAACGATTCGGTGAACGAGTTTGTCGACTATATCAAGAATGAACTGAAAAAGTATCCGATTGAATTTGATATTATACCCACTTTCGGGGTATATGTTATAACGAACAGGCTTATGCCGGCAAGCTCAATGCTCGACAAGGCCAGTCTTGCTGCAAAGGAGGCAAAAGTCAACTACCTTTCCGGGTGCGCTTACTATACCGACGATATGGGAAAACGCCTGCTTGTCGAGCAGGAGCTGATAAACGAAATGAACGAGGCGCTTGAAGGCGGCCAGTTCGTACTGTATATCCAGCCAAAATACCGTCTTGAAACTGAAGAGCCGTCGGGCGGCGAGGCGCTGGTGCGCTGGAAGCACCCCGAAAAAGGGATTATCTCACCGGGCGCGTTCATACCGGTATTCGAGCGCAACGGTTTTATCGTTAAGCTTGATTACTATATGTGGGAAAGTGTCTGCAAAAAGCTCGGCCAGTGGATTCACGAGGGCTATGAACCGATGCCGGTGTCGGTCAATGTTTCGCGAGTAAACCTTTACAGCGCTGACCTTGTGGACACGCTGTGTTCCCTTACGGAAAAATACGGAGTCCCCAATTCGATGCTGAACCTTGAGATAACCGAGAGCGTCTATACAAAAAATCCTGAAATCATGCGTGAAATGATTAAAAAACTGCGCTCGCGCGGGTTCGTCGTCATGATGGACGACTTCGGAAGCGGGTATTCCTCGCTTAATATGCTCAAGGATATTGAGGTCGACGTTCTTAAAATCGACGTCAAATTTCTTGCCGATACGCGAAATGAGGCGAGAAGCCGCAGCATTATTTCATCGGTGGTCGGAATGGCAAAGCGTCTGTCGCTCATGACTGTGGCCGAGGGAGTCGAAAAAAAGGAACAGGCGGAGTTCCTTGCATATACGGGCTGCGATTTCGCACAAGGGTATTATTTCGCAAGGCCTATGCCGTGCGACGAGTACGAAAAGAACATAGTTATATCCCGCCAGAAACCCGATACGGCCGGAATTGAAACGGCGGGCGGGGTCATATAAGGGCATTTTACCTGAAAACAAAAGCGAAGGGAATGGTTAACATCCACAAAAGACAAGATAAAAATGCAGTCAGGAAAAATGACGGGAAGGCTGACGGCAGACCGCGCAGAGAACTGCTGCTTGACGTACTTATTATGAACCTCGGCACGCTGCTTATGAGCGTCGGCGTCTATTTCTTTAAGATGACAAACGGTTTCTCGACCGGAGGGGTAAGCGGTTTTTCGATTATACTGAGCGCCGCAACAGGCGGAGCGGTATCGGCGGCAACGCTCATGCTTATTATCAATATGCTGCTGCTGGTCGTCGGGTTCGTTTTCCTCGGACGGGAGGTCGGAATTAAGACCGTCGTGTGCAGCATCCTGTTTTCGCTTGAAACATGGCTGTTTTCTAAGCTTTTTCCTCTTTCGGGGCCTTTAACCGGCGACACGTTCATGGAGCTTGTCTGGGCCATACTTCTGACGGCTATCGGCTCCGCCCTGCTTTTCGCAAGGTCGGCGTCAAGCGGAGGCACTGACATAACCGCCATGATATTAAAAAAATATACGTCGCTTGACATCGGAAGGGCGCTGCTCGCCACCGATTTTTTGGTGGCTTCGATGGCATTTTTTGTCTATGGCGTCCGCATAGGACTTTATTCGCTGCTCGGACTTTTCGCAAAGGCGTTTCTTGTAGACTCCATCATCGAGAGCATCAATCTCTGTAAGTCGTTCACCATTATAACCGAAAAACCTGATGAAATCAGCAATTATATTCTGAATATCATGCACCACGGCGTCACTTTGGTCGACGCCGTCGGCGCGTATACTCATAAACCCAAAAAAATGATAATCACTTCCTGCAAAAGGGTTGAGGCCGCGAAGCTTGAAAAGGCGCTCAGAATAATTGATCCGGAGGCGTTTATCACTGTCACCAACTCGAGTAAAATTATCGGGAGAGGGTTCAGGGGAGTATAAAAGAAGGCGCGCATCATAAAAATGATGCGCGCCTGATATTTTGCCGAATATTGAATACCGCTTTTAACAACTATATGCGCAGATTGGGCGTAAGGCATGGAATGTCATGCGGCAACAAGCGCAGGAGCGGCTTACAATCGCTAAGAAGGTTTTGCGGGGACTTTATAATAAGCCTCCGTGAAATTAAGTCTATTTAACCGTCACATCGAAATGCTCGCTGCAGCGGGGACATTTCACGCTATGTGCGCCGGGTCGTTTCGGAAGACGCAGGACGGCGTGGCAGAAGGGACATTCGCGGTAGACATGGGTTCTGCGGTCGCGCAGCTTATTCTTCTGAAGCAAAAGAAAATTGCGCATTTTCTTTAGAAACCTTTTCATGATTTTTACCTCGGATGCTCAGATTATTGTTTCGGTTTCAAATTTATTCCAGGGAATATTGACTTTTTCTCCGCGGTTGATCAAACCGTCCACATGCAGCAGCAGCGGGAAATCGTCTTCCGACGCGCGTTTTGCAGCGATAAGCTCACGTACGGCCTTCGCGGTGCGGCTTGCGATTACTATCGACTCAAGGGTGACGCCGGACAGCTTCGCCATCGCTTCGTCAAACGCCATACCGGTGCCGAGCAGAGTCCCGATTTTCCGGGTGCGTCCGCCGAAAACGGTGACATAAAGATCTCCGGCGCCCAGAATTATGTTGTCCGCTCCGCCGCCGCAGAACTGCAGCAGTCTGGTCATCTCGCGCACTGACTGGCCGAAAAGGGCGGCCTGCGAGTTGTAATGCTCAAATTCGCGTCCCTCGCGGGCGTATGAAAGACCGATTGCAAGGCTGACGCCAAGAGCGTATGCATTTTTCATCGCGACGGCGCACTCAACTCCCCTTACGTCGGTCGAGAGGCTTATGTGATAAAAATCAGTCTCGAAAAGAGATTTGAGCCAGCGCAGCGTCTTTATGTCTCTTCCGCAGAAGGTGACTTCGGTCGGGTCAAGGTCGGCAAGCTCATAGCTGGTGCAGGGCCCGCCGACGGCGTTGAATGATATTTTCTTTTCGGTTGAGGCTTCATATACCTCAGGATATGATATGAGTCCGCCGCCGCCGGTATTCATCATTCCTTTCGTGATCGAAAGAACAGGAAGAGATTCGGGAATTTTCGGTATTACGTTTTTTATGAACCAGTCAAGCCCGAAGCTTGAAACGCCGCCGATAAGAAGGTCTGCGCCGTGCATGGCATCTTCAAGATTTTCAATCTGATAGTATTCTATCCCGTCCGGAAGCCTGCGCTTCATTGTAAGATGCTCGCCTGTCTCCCGCGCGTGTTCGATTATGGCACGGTCAAGCGGAGTTCCCACAATGCGTATTTTATTGCCGTTTCGGCTCGCGGGGACAGACATTGCGGAGCCCATCATTCCGGCTCCCACGATTGTTATTACAGCCATAATTTACTCCTTATGCCAAGATATCAGAATATTTCACAACACATATCACACCATAGGATTATATCACGCTTTTTCAGCGGCTGTCAATGCTTTAAGACGCTGTTGCAACCTTTTGAAAATATTGCAGATTAAATTTACTTTTTATTGTTTTTTTCGGCGGCGGATTGACACAGACGTATGCCGGTGATATACTTAATCTTTGAATGGATAGAAAATGGGTTCCTTACGAAAGTTCGGCTGCCGTCATTTCCGCAGAATCTGAGAAAGAGGAAAACAGAAAGGACTTATAATTAGATATGAATATTATCGCAAATGAAATGATATTTGTCCCGGACGGGAACGTCACGGGGGCTTCTGACTGCATTCTGCTTGAGGAAGGCAGAATTTTCGCGGCATGGGAAGAGGAGGCGTGCGGTTCTGTGGTTATTATGGGAGCCGTGCGCGACGCCAAAGGAAAATGGGAGCCGAAAAGGCAGCTTACCTTGCCGGACGGCACAAACCGCCGCTCGCCTGTGCTGAACCGGACGAAAGACGGAATTATGCTTCTGTATGTTTCGAGCGGCTCCTTTGGCGGCTGCAGCGCTGATTATATGATTTCGGAAGACGGCTGCCGGACGTTCGGAGCCGAGAAGGTTCTGATTCCGGGCGGCAGCGGGGACGGAGCGGTGCTCAACGGCAGGTTCCTTACGCTCGCAAACGGCACTATTCTCGCCGGCGGGAGCTCTACTGCAGGCGAACGCGTGTCATATATATGGCGTTCTGAGGACGGCGGCTCTGTCTGGCAGAAAAGCGGTGCGCTTAAAATTCCGGAGATGTGCAGAGCCGGACGCGAAGGCCTTGAGGTGTTCGGGATTATGAATCCCGCGCTTTTCTCGGAGGGCGGGGAATATGTCCACGCGCTGATGCAGTCTACCGCGGGTTATGTTTTCCGCGCCGATTCGGAGGACGGCGGGAAAACATGGAACAGCCTGTATCCGCTGAATGTCGCCAACCCCAACAGCCGGCTCAACGTCGTAAGCCTTCAGGGAGCGCAGTATATGATATGTAATCCCGCAGGGCTTCCCGAGGGAAAAGCCGAGGGCAAGCACACGCCGCTTTCTGTCATGCTGTCCACTACCGGAGGCAGCAACTGGAAGAAAGTAACCGCGCTTGCCACCGGAGCAGGTGATTTCTCGTCGCCGTCTATACGCTGCGAGGCCGGGAAAATGTATATAACATATACATGGAACAAGGCAACGGTGCAGTTTGTCATAATCGAACTGCAATAAAAAGCAAAGCGCCGCATGGCTGAAAGCCAATGCAGCGCTTTTTGCGCCATTTATTTGCCGACCGCCGCGCCTATAAGGTGCGCCATGTCAATGTCGCGCGCGGGCGCGACGCATTTCAGCGACGCCAATGCCGCGAGCTTTTCCTTAAGGACATCTCCGAAAATATTAAACGATTTCGAAATCTGTCCGCCGAGCAGCAGAGCTTCTATTCTATACTCGTCAAGGATCGGCGCTATAACTTCGGATAAAGCGGCCGCCATGTCTTTGTAAACCGAGATGCATAGCTCATCGCCGGCGTTAGCCATGTCGCCGACGATCTTTGCCGAGGCAACCGGAAATTTCGCTCGGGAATTGTATGCGCTGACGATTCCGCGCCCCGATATTGCGTCTTCGGCAATTCCGTTTTTATACGGCAGCGAATATATGCTTCTCGCCGGCCCGCCGTTTTCGTTTCTCAGGACCGAGCCGTTTATCATCAGCGCGAACCCGAGCCCTGTGCCGATCATCACACCGGCATAGCGGCTGTAACCGGGCTCTCCGGCTGCGGCACCCTGTATAAAAGCGGCGGAGTCGTGCATAAATCTTACAGGAATGTCGCCAAGAGGCGCGCGGATGACGGGAGCAAGAGGTTTGTCTTTAATGGCGAGATATTTGTGAGTCATGCGGCTGATGCCGTTCCTGAAATCAAACGGCCCGGGCGTGTCGACGCTCACCTCCCTGATCTTGAGTCCGTTCTGCGTCGCGTTATTTCGGACGCGGGAAAGCAGCGTGAAATATGCGGCCTGAACCTCTTCAAAGGTTCCGTTGGAGTTGACCGGCTGACTGTCAAGAGAGCCGGGTATAAGACTGGCTCCGTCAAAAAGTCCGCATTTGAGAAAAGTGCCGCCCGCGTCAAGGGCAAGAATACATTCTTTCATATTTTATTCTTTCCTTGGATCAGATTATCTTTTCAGCATTGTTTTGTGCATCACGATACGGGTGCCGGGCTTTCCGTTGACCAATTCGTACTCGCCCATCGAAGCGGGGACAACGATGATGTCAAGATAATTCATGTCAAATTTGAGCGTCGGATCGGCCTTCGAACGGACGGTGACGCATTCGCCGTCCACAAGAGATAATACATGGAAGTCGCCGTTTGTGTTGTCGGTCATATAGTCGCCGAAGCGGAGATTTTTAAGCGAAAAGTAAAGCTGGTCGCATTCGCCGACGACGATCTCATCCCAGTCCTCTCCTGAACGGAGGGTGTGTTTGCGCCCGTTGACAAGGTTTGCATCAACATAATCGGCGGTCATATTCCGGTTGAGGTTTATTGAGCCGAAATAGCTGTGTATGGGACGCGGCTTGCCGTCGAGATCCTTGCGCAGATAATCGTACATTTTGTATGTATATGAACCGACGGTGAGCGAGCCGATTTCAAGTATAACCTGGTTCTGCCCTGAGGCGTGTATTGTGCCGGCCGGTATCATAACCTGCATGCCGGGCTGAGAGACAACGCTGTGAACATACTTTTTATAGTCGACGGGCGTATATTCGGTTTCGCTTCTTCTTATGGCGGCAAGAAATTCGTCAATGTCGGCACCGTTGTTGAAGCCGAGATATGTGCGCGCGCCCTGACCGGCGGCAACGATGTAATATGACTCGTCCTGACGCCCGAGTTCGTTGTGGTTCTTCATTACATAATCGGCGCCCGGGTGAAGCTGAATCGACATATTGCCGCTCGAGTGGAAGGTGTCGTCATAATTGAAACGGATGGGAAAGAAGCCGTGAAAATCGCGGAGGCACTGTCTGCCCATGAGCTTTTCGCCGTTCGCCGCCACAAGAACATAAAAGGGAAATTCGAAAGTCTTTCCGTCGATTTTCAGAACAGTGCTGACCTCCATCGGAATAAGGTCGAAAATCCACGCGCAGTTCTTCATCGTATTGGGAAGATTGCGGTACTTCATGAGGTAATAGCCGCCCCAGACGCCTTCAAGATATACCGGACGCTGGCGGAGAGGGTAATCGAGCGCGCGGTCGAGCAGGGAGTGGAGAATTTTGCCCGGAAGCATCTGCATATCTGAGGGATTGTCGCAGCAGATGTAATAATCGAGAGATTTTGCCGAGAGCAGCTCGCATCTGAGCGAAAATGAAAGCTCGAAGTCTACGTAATAGCAGCGGCGCATTGTGAGCTTGAAGGGAAGATCCTCATCGGAGCCGAAGTTGCGGTAGCCGCCAGCCTTTATGTTGAGCACCGCTTTCTTCGGAGTGATATCCGCATATATTTTCACAGTCGCGTACGGACGGAGCGCGTCGGAAAGAGCGCCATTGCCGTAAAGCACAATTTTTCCTTTGTTTGCTGCAAGTTTTGCGCGCAGCGCCGCAAGCTTCCCTGCGTCGAAGATTCCCTCATAGCCTTCCTTGAAAATTTTACCGTACAGCAGCACCGGGTCTTTTACCTTATCCTCGGGCAGATTGTCGGCAAACAGGGCTTTCAGCTCGGCAGGAGCTTTATAAATCGACGCGACGTTGATGAATTCAATGTTGCAGCCGAAAAGGGATATTATGCGTCCGAACGGTGCGGTTGCGTAACCGTCGACAGCAATTACGGCAGGGGATTCTCTGGCAGTCAGCTTTGCGAACTCCGCTGCGATCTGGGTGTTTCCGCAGGCGGTCTTAGAAAGGTCTATACCGTTGTTCGCAATATAGTTAACCGCATTTGGATCGTCGTAAGGAAAGGGGTTGAACATGAAGCTCATTGTGGGATCTCCTTATTTTATTTACTTTTTATCATCTTCACAAGCTCTCTCATGAAGTACGGCAGGTCTTCGGGGCGCCGGGAGGTGACGATGTTTTTGTCAACGACTACCGGCGAGTTTTCATAAAGGCCGCCGGCGTTGACAAGGTCGTCGCGAATTCCGGGGTAGCAGGTGCAGCGGATTCCGGCGAGAGCTTTTGCCGATATGAGAATTTGCTGCCCGTGGCAGATTGCTCCGATCGGCTTTTTGGTGTCGGTAAAGTGGCGGACAAGCTCTATTGCGCGCATCTGCTGCCGGATTTTCTCGGGAGCCGTGCCGCCGGGGAGCATCAGAGCGTCAAATTCAGCCGGATTGATTTCATCAAAAAGATGCGTCGCTTCAATTGTAAAATGGTATTTTGCCTTGATTGTCCGCTTTTCCATCGAAGCTACGGTGACCTGCCAGCCCTCTTCCTGAAAACGGAACAGGGGATACAGGACCTCGCTGTCGTCACAGTTGTCGTATGTCAGCATCAGGATTTTTTTCATGGCGCTCTCCTCCTCTTTTCAGTCGATTCTTGAAAACTCGAAACCGCACATCATGGCAAGAGCTTCAAGCTCGTCAAGGTGGTTGCCGGGAGCGATTCCGTAGTGCTGCGTTACTCCGTTCGTACAGATTCTCGCGAAAAGCTCCTCGGGAGTATATTTTTTATGTCTGAACTCGGCGTGCGAGTAGCTTGCAAGATAATGTTTTGTCGGAAGACAGTCGACGACGGCTGCGACCATCTTCATCCTGCCGTCTTTCTCTGACATATGGAGCATGGTTTTCTCGCCTTCCGGGAAAACATACCACGCAAACGGCGCTCCGGCATGCTTCCACGCGCTCTTGGCGAATCTCTCGTCGCGGGCGATGATTGTGTTTTCGGGCTTCGCGTGGTAGTTGTTCGGACCTGCGTGCCCGGCCACTATAACGCCCCTTGCATGGTCGATGTAGAAAGGCTCGATAAAGTTCGCTATCCCGCCAGATAAAGCCTGAAGAATATATGTCGCAACTCCGCCTCCGATGTCGCCCTCGGGGACGGTGACCATGGTTTCCTCAGGGTTCGTCGGAGTAAATCCGGGGCGCAGCCCTACATTTGCAAAGAGCACAGTGTCGATGTCGTTGAGAACAAGCAGGTCGGTGCCTGCCCTTTTCGCTATCTGTTCCATCGCATAAGTTGCCCTGACCGACGCCTTGAATTTTTCAAAGTCTACGTTCGGCATCATTCTGTATTTCTTTTTCATGTTCTCAATTATACCGTCGACGATTTTATCGTCGACAGCATTGATTTCATTGACCAGCTCCATGACAGACAGGAAATGAAGCTCCGGCCCTATTTTGAAAAAGACATTGTAGGGATCGACATATGTCGCCCACATCGCTTCGTTGTAGCAGGACAGCAGGGAGAGGCGGGTTGCGCGCAGGATTGCGCGGACCTTGGCGGCGTTTGCAAAGGTCTTTATGCGCGATGATACTTCGTCAAGCGTTCCGATACATATGTCGCTCATCGGGCGGTTGAAGCGTCTGAACGATCCGGACGCCTCCTGAAAACCGACCAGAGCGCCGGCGGATAGAAAGTCGACAAACTGGTCCTCATCGTTTGTATCGGTGATTGAGAGCGAATCGCGGACGACCGATGCAAGCATAAGCGGCATTTCGGGCAGCTCGCGCAAAAAGCGAATCCATGCGAAATCCTCCGCCCACGACATGAAGATCGCGACGGCGCAGTCTACCTTCTGATTATAAAAGCTGTGAGCTGCGGCTTCGGCTTCTTCGCGTTCATAGACCATTCCGCCGGACACCACGTCGGCAAACTCAGAAAAGCGTTTTATATAATTCTGTGCCTCGACAGCCTTGCGCTCCTCATATGTCCCGCCGGCAGTCCCGGCTCCGAGAGGCTTGAAGCGCTTTGCGCCGATGAGAATCAAGCCGATTTTCGGCTTTCTATAAAGATTCATAGTGCTTTTATCTCCATTCATTTATGTTTTTACAATGCCGTGATGTCAGACGCGAGGATGTCGGGCATTTTCTTTACTTTACCCGATAGCCGGTGATCAATGCGGCATACTTGAAATTAACTCTTTTTGTGTATTGATAATCAGAAGGGGCATGGTTGATTTTTTCAGAAAGTTAACCGCAGCTTAAGTTATTACCACTTCAGATTCTGTGTTTTCTTCTCGCGTATCGCCTCGGCGGTTTTATCGAGGCTCGGTTTGTATTTCTGGAAATTCCTTGAGGCCACGAGAGTGAAAATGATGTCTATCATAGTCAGCTGTCCGATGCGCGAACTCATGGCTCCGCTTCGTATAAATCCCTCGTCCGAGACAGTATGAAGCGAAAGGTCGGTGATTGAGGAAAGAGTGTTCGAGCCGGATTTTGTGATGCTTACCGTGGTTGCGCCGGTTTCGCGGATTTTTTTTGCAAGCTCGATTATGTCTTTGGTTTCTCCGGTGTAGGAAATAATTACAGCGACGTCATTTTTCATAAGATTGAGCGCGGTAAGGGTTGCCAGCTGCACGTCGGTCTGACAGGCGGAGAATTTGCCGAGGCGAAGAAATTTGTTCTGCGCGTCAAGGGCGATGAAACCCGAGAAGCCGACGCCGTAAAAGTCGACGCGTTCAGCCCTTTCGATGATATCCACCGTTTTTTCAAGCGTTTCAAGGTCGAGATTTGCGATGGTGTTGCGTATGCTGTTGACTGCGTTTTCTCCTACGCTGGCGATTATCGATTCTGTTTTATCGTTCGGATGGATGTCGGAATAGGTGAGATCCCGGTGACGGCCTGTCGATATGTCGGCGCGAAGGCGGGCGCACAGATCCTTGAATCCGTTGCAGCCGACAGATTTGCAGAACCTTACTACCGTCGCTTTACTGGTCCCGCAGGCGCCGGCAAGTTCTCCGATTGACATCGAGGGTACTGCTTCCGGATTGGCAAGGATAAATTCGCCTACTGCCTTTTCTCCGCGGGGCAGCCGCGGGACATTGTCCTTAATAAAAAGAAAACACTGATCCATATGCGTTGTCTCCCCAAAACCCTCTTAATTAACGGCAGGTGATATGAAAATACTTCTCAATGCCTGTCTTACGCTTTTATTTTACTACAATGATACTCTTAAAGTCAACATAAAAATGATAAATAGTTTCAAAAAATGATAAAAACGCGAAAATAGTTTCAATAGTGAGCCGATATTTTTTCAATTGTGACGACATTTGCCGGATGTGTTTATCTGTGTTGACCTTTTCAGTTTATTATGTTAAAATCGTATTAAATTATGAAAGTCGCGACAGCAGCACGGCTGAAGTTCGGCTTGCGCCGCATGCTGTATGCAGGCATTCGTCCCGGAAAAATAATATATTTGATCATAAGACAGGAGAAAGCATATGGAACGTCTTATAAAAATCGGAGACATTGCTCCGAAATGCCCGAGGGATATCAGGTTCTCACGGCTCGGCATCGGATTCGAAAAGCTTGACCGCCGTGTATTTGACCCCGAAAAAGCATATGACAAGCTCGCCGGAATAGGCGTGAAGTGGGTCAGAATCCAGTCGGGATGGGAAAGAACGGAAACCGAGAAAGGGAAGTATGATTTCGGCTGGATAGACAGTATTGTCGACCGTCTTATCAGCGAAGGCATGATTCCGTGGATGAATCTTGTTTACGGCAACAGATTATACGACGAACGCGCCGCAGAGGTTTTCGGCGGGGTTGGCTGTCCCCCGATTTTTACGGAGGAGGCGCACTCCGCATGGCTTGCTTACATAACTGCGCTCACTGCGCATTTTGCCGGGCGGGTGCGGTATTACGAAATTTGGAACGAGCCGGACGGCAAGCATTGCTGGAAGCACGGCGTGAATCCGCAGGAATACGGAAAATTCACGCTTGAAACCGCGCGCGCGATAAAAGCCGGAGACCCCGGAGCAAAAGCTGTGGGCGGAGCTCTTTGCTACGGCAACATACTCTTCGCCGACGCCGCAGCCGAGGCGGGATTCTTCGATGAAATCGACGCCGTGTCATACCACTGCTATACAGCATCAGACAAGGCCATGCGCGACAACTGTTCGGCATTTACGGCTATTGCCAAGCTTTACAGGCCGGATATCGAAGTGATTCAGGGCGAATCGGGAACGCAGTCGAGAAGCGGCGGCAACGGAGCACTCAAGCTCGGCGCATGGAGCGAGGCAAAGCAGGCGAAATTCATGGCGAGACACCTTGTTACCGACCTTCTCGGCGGAGTCAAGTTTGCGTCTTATTTCTCCTGCATGGATATGATAGAGGCCCTGCACGGACTTAATTCAGACAAATCAACATATCAGGATTACGGATATTTCGGCGTCCTCTCGGCGCAGTTCGATGAAAACGGCTTCTCAATCGGCGAGTACGCGCCGAAGCCGTCGTACCGTACGCTACAGACGCTGGCTTCCGTTTTCGCGGAGGAGTGGAGCGTCGCCGCACTGCCGGTTCTTCCGAGACCGGACAAATCCGACAGGATATTCGGGAGCGACGTCAACGACTTCAATATACAGTCGGGCGGGTTTGTCCGTCCTGACGGCTCGCGCGCGTATGTGTACTGGTACGCCTCGGATCTGATGACCTCCACATACGACGGCACGGTGACGCTTGCCGTGGCCGGGATGCCGGGCGAGGTTAAGCTTATAGACCTGCTTGACGGCGGAGTGTATAAACTGCCTGACAGTATTTGCGAGCAACTCGGCGGCACCCGCATAAAGCTGCATAATCTGCCGATTAAAGATTATCCGCTGCTCCTGACGTTCGGGGATTTTTACAAATAAATACAATAAAAATGCAGGCTTGATGTGTGTTCAGCCTGCATTTTTTATTCCGGTCAGCAGCACCCGCCAAAAGCTGACAAAAACCGCCCCTGCGGCATACAATTATATTGAGTCGTGCCGAAATATGCGCGGCGGAAAACAGAAAGCACAAAGAACTGAGGAGATAAATATGTTTTTGGATGAAAGCGATAACAGAAACCCGCGGGAACGCGTCGACGAAAACCTGCTCCGCCGGATTATCAGTGATAACAAGATAGGCGAAAGCGAAGGCGGACAGGATTATAATCCGAGACACGCAAATGTCGCCCGCGGCGTCAGAAATGCAGCCGCGACGAGCGTGAGCACAACATTCGGCGGCGGTAGCAGCGATGCCGGATGCTGCGCTTCGGGAGGCGGGGAGGGCAAATACGGCTGGAACGGTCCCGAGGCCGGACGGCGCACATGGGGGCTTGCCGGCTATCCTCTTGGAAGCACTTACGCGCCTCTGCAGGAGTGGCGCGGCCTTTATGATCTTGAAACCGGATACAACCGCGGAACAATTTTCCGCGAGCTTGACCTGCCATTCCTTGCCGCTGCTGGGACGGGCGGTGTGAGAGGAGGTAACTGCCGTGGATAATTCAAGATTCGGCTGCAGCAGTTGCAGCTGTGGAAATAATTTCGGATACAACCGCACGGGCTGCCGTGATATAGGAATGAGATTGTCCATGCTTGGATTTGCGCTGCACGATACCGTGCTCTATCTTGACGCATATCCGGATTCGGCTTCCGCCCTTGAATACTATCACCGGCTTCGCGAACAGTACGAAGCGGCGCTCGGCGAGTATCAAAACAAATGCGGGCCGGTCACAGCGATGGGAAACGAGAGCCGCAGCACATGGCAGTGGATCAATATGCCCTGGCCGTGGGAATATGACGCAAACTGACGGGAAAAGTATTTGGAGGTAAGATAATTATGTGGATTTATGAGAAAAAGCTTCAGTACCCGGTTAAAATCAAAACTCCCGACCCGCAGCTTGCGACAAGAATTATAAGTCAGCTCGGAGGCCCGGACGGCGAGATCGGCGCGTCGCTCCGGTATTTGAACCAGAGATACTCGATGCCGTATAAGGAAGTCATCGGAATACTGACCGATGTCGGCAGCGAGGAGCTCGGACATATGGAGATGGTGGCGGCGATTATCTATCAGCTCACGCGGAATCTTTCCGAGGAACAGATTTCAGCCAGCCCGTTCGCAAACTATTTTGTCGATCACACAACCGGCGTCTATACGCAGGCGGCGTCGGGAGTGCCTTTTAACGCGGCGGCTTTTGCTTGCAAGGGAGATACTCTGGCCGACCTTAACGAGGACCTTGCGGCCGAACAGAAAGCAAGAGTGACATACGACAATATCCTGCGTCTGACCGACGACCCGGACGTGAAGGATCCGATAAGGTTTTTGCGCGAGCGCGAAATCGTACACTACCAGAGATTTGCCGACGCGATGAGAATTACACAGGACCACCTTGATGCTAAAAATTTTTACGCCTGCAACCCGTCGTTCGATCAAAACTGCGGAAGAAAATAATAAATAAAACAAAAAACAACCGCGAATAAACAGCCGCCGGATTTCCGGCGGCTGTTGAAACATTCATAATAAACTCAGAGATTTCAATATAAAAATACGGAGGGCTTTTCATAAAAGTCCCCCGTTATGCGCATTCTTTGTCCCTTATGTTCCTACTCTCGAATCTCCCCAGAAGAAGAGGGCGACGGTGCCCGGCCCGGTGTGGCTTCCTATAGTCGGGCCGATGCTGTTGATGACGACTTTCCCGCTGAGCTTTGGGAAGAGCGACTCGACAAGTGTCGCGACCTCCTTTGCGTCATCATAACAGTTTGAATTGCTGATGAAGCATTTCCCGCTGTAATCGAGATTGCCATCGGCGTGAGCTTCCATGCGCGAGACTATTTCCCGGATAACCTTCTTTTTCGTGCGGATTTTCTCTCGGGGAACCAGATGACCGGGTTCGTCCATATTGAGCAGTGGGCAGATGCCGAGAAGACCTCCAAGCATGCCCTGAGCTTTTGTGATTCTGCCTCCCTTTACATAGAACGAGAGATCGGTTGAGAAGAACCAGTGGTGCATTTTGAGCTTGTTCTTTTCAATCCAGTCGTAAAGTTCTTCAATTGAATAGCCTTTGTCGCGCAGGTCGGCCATAGTTTCCATGATAAGCCCGTAACCCGAAGAGGCGCCGCGGGAGTCGACAACGTATAATTTTCTCCCGGGGAATTTAGCTTTTGCTTCCTCGGCAGCATTAACGGCATTCTGGTACGAACCTGAAAGCCCTGAGGACAGGGAAACGTGGATTACGTCCTTGCCTTCCTCAAGCAGCCTTGAAAAATATTCGAAGTATTCATTTATGTTGATTTGAACGGTTTTTGTTTCCGCTCCGTTTTTCATTTTCCCGTAGAACTCTTCGGCAGGCATTGACTGAAACAGGTCGTCATTATATTCCTTGCCGTCGATGAAATAACGAAAACAAATATATCTAAGATCTCTTTTTTCAACCTGCTCCGCTGAAAGATCTGCGGTCGAGCAGCAGCTGATGATGTAATCGGACATTGCTGTATCCTCCCTAATGTTCGGTTGGTCTTCCGGCGTTCCGGAAACCGGACTGCCGGAATAATGTTTATTCTGCGGAAATAAGGTAAGTGTAAATCGGCTGTCCACCGGGTACGGTCATTATGTCGTGACCGGATCCGAGCGCGCTCTGAAGAACTGCAGACGCGTGTTCTGCTTCGCTGTCGCTGACGCCTTTTCCGCAATATACAGTTATGATTTCCTTGTCCGCTATCTCGCCCGCGAGCAACCGGAGGCAGTCGTCCATCGAGTCGCACGCATACCGCAGCTCGTTGTCGACAAGGCCGATTATCTGGTTCTTCTTAACCTTTATTTTCTCGCCGTCCATTCCTTTGACCGCGTTTGTGATTGCAAGCGATTTGATTTCGGACATTGCTTTTGTCATTTTTTTAATATTCGAGTCAAGGTCAAGGTCGCTGTCAAAAGCGATAAGCGCCGATATCCCCTGAGGTATTGTCACGCTTTTAACCACCTCAACATGAACGCCTTCCGCCATCCTTGCCGCCTGAAGCGCGGTAAGAACGATATTTGAATTGTTCGGCAGAATTATCGCGTTTTCGCACGAGAGGTTTTTGAGCGCTTTGAGAAAATCGTCGGCGCTAGGGTTCATGCTCTGTCCGCCGGCGACGATAATATCTGCGCCAAGTTCGCGGAAAACGGCTCCGAGGCCGTCGCCGTTGGACACGGCTATGATTCCGTATGCTTTTTCGGGAACAGTTACTGTATTTTCGTCGGCGCCGGCAAGCCTGTCGTGCTGAGACCTCATGTTCTCGATTTTTGACAGCTGTATTTCGCCAAGCTCCATGACGCGTGTAAGCACTGAAAGCGGTTCGTTTGTGTGTACGTGTATTTTGATTATTTCATCGTCTTCGGTCATGACCACGCTGTCGCCTATGCCGGACAAATATTCTCTCAGGCTGTTCAGCTTATGCGCCGATACGCCCGGCTTTCTTGCCGCAAGGCACTCGGTGCAGAAAGCAAAGGTTATTTCCCCGGAGTCGTATTCGCTGAAGTCAGCCGCCGGCTTTGTTAACGCAGAAACGGTCGAATAGCTCTGTCTGCCGGAATCAAGGTTAATATCTTCATTGAGGACCTTTTTCATTCCGTCGAGCACGGCGGTAAATCCATATCCGCCAGAATCGACCACCTTTGCCCGCTTCAGGGCCGGGAGCATCTCGGGGGTTTTCTTGAGCGTTTCGTTAGCGGCGAAATGGAACGAGTCCATAAGTTTTATAAGGTCGTCTTCATAAGGTTTTCCGCGCTGGCGGCAGCATTCGCGCATTACCGTCAGTATAGTTCCTTCGACTGGTTTGAGCACCGCTTTCCGCGCTTCCTCGGCTCCGGTTCGGAAGGCTTCGGTCAAAAGACGCGCGTCTGCTTCCTCGTGTCCGGCAAATGTCTTTGCAACTCCTCTGAAAAACAGGGATAGTATGACGCCCGAGTTCCCGCGCGCCGCCCGCATCATGTCGCGCGCAGATGCTTCAGAATACTCGGCAAGATTTTTTGTCTCCTTTCTTTTTGCGGTGCGAGCCGCGTCGATGGTCATGTACATGTTTGTGCCCGTGTCTCCGTCAGGGACCGGGAACACATTCAGGCTGTTTATTTCATCTTTTTTATTTTCAAGGGCGAGAGCCGCGCCGCAGAGCATTCTGCGGTACATCTCTCCGTCAATTTTCGTTATGGACATAAATTACCTCTCTTCCCACACAACATGACAGCCTCCGGAGATAATCATAAGAGGCGTATTTTGGGAGATTAAATGACCATGGCCGTTTGATTTTTATCTGCGTGTGGCCAGTTTGTATAATCCGATGCAGGCGGCCGATAGAATAACAGTGCCTATGGCAAGCTCGGTAAAATAGCTCCTGCGGATTTTTTTAACAACTTCGGCATAATGATAATTGCTGCGCGTATCCGGATCCTGCATGGCGCGGGCAACATGACGGATGTGTGTGTAATATTCGCGGCACGAGGGGCATTTCTCAAGATGCGCCTCGATGGCGGCGGCGGTTTTCGGGTTCACGGTTTTATCGTCGTATAAAGGAAGAAGATCACGGACGATACTGCAGTTACTCATGCAGCAACACCTCCTTGATATGGTTTTTTGCACGGAAGAAGATTACTTTTGCCGAACTCACCGATATATTCAGCTGTCTTGCTATTTCCTCATATGAAAGCTCGCCGTAAATTCTTAAAATGAGAACTTCGCTGTACTTTTTCGGCATCTGTCCGATTGCGCGGCGGACGCGCTCGATGTCAACCTCGCGCATAAGACGGTATCCCGGTTCCTCGGAAATGGGGGCCGCCAAATCCGAGATGTACAGATCGATTACCATAGATTCGTTTTTCATTTTCCTTAGATATTTGAAAAACATATTTTTGGCGATAGCCGCAAGCCATGTGAACATTTCGCATTGTCCGTTATATCTTTTGAGCGACTTGTATGCCTCGAAGAATGTATCCTGTGTCAGATCCTCCGCAGCGACAGGGTCTCTGCAGAGCTTGAAAAGAAACGCATAAACGCGTTTGTAATGCTCCAGATAGATTTGTTCAAACTCGAGCTCTGACTTGTTCACGACGCACCTCCTTCGCGCGCTGTACGCATTGTTAATACCCGATAAATAAAAAAAGTTACAAAAAAGTTAATAAATTAGTAATAATTTTATTATATTTCACATCCTGCATTCCATTCATACGGCATATTATGGCGCAGGACTCATTATATGTCAAAAAATGAAGAAGAGACTGACCAAAGACAGTCAGTCTCTTTGCTCCGGCTCAATTATATAGCCGATTTATGAGAATGTCAATAGCATCTTTATAGCCGTCAAAATGCCGCCCCATGACAGTCGCCATGCAGGCTTCAGAGGTGTATGAGTGCCGGCGGTATGGCTCACGCGCCTTTATGTCGGATAAATGCACCTCGACTGCGGGTATGCCGACGGCCTTGAGCGCGTCGGGTATTGCGATGCTTGTATGGGTGTAGGCTGCCGGGTTTATGACTATACCGTCATATATTCCGTATGCCTCCTGTATTCTGTCTACTATAGCGCCTTCGTGGTTGGACTGAAAAAAGTCCACGTCCACATTCTTTTCGGCGCAGTATGAGCTCAGCATATCTTCAAGCTCGGCAAGAGTACGGCTGCCGTATATCGCCGGCTCGCGTATGCCGAGCATATTAAGATTAGGGCCGTTTATTATAAGCAGCTTCATATTTCAAGCTCCTTTTTGATTGCTTTTGCGGTTTCCCGCAGATCGCCGGCGCGGAAGGTCAGGTCCGCCCATGCGCGGTAAAGCGGCATCCGCTGCGCGTAAAGCGCCTCAATGCCGACAGCCTTTGACAACGGGCGGCCCTCAACGTTCAGCCTCTTTATGTCGCAGTCAAGGAAGACGCATATGCTGTTCTGGCGGATGAGATTTTGGTTCTCGGGCACGGTTACCGCTCCGCCGCCCGTGGCGATTATTATGCCGCTTTCTTTCGACACCTTGCGCAGCGCCTCTGTTTCGAGTCTGCGGAAATGTTCCTGTCCATGCTTTTCGAAGATTTCAGGTATGCTCATGCCGGCCATATCTGCAATCAGCAAGTCGGTGTCGACCATCGGCCGGCCGGTCAGCTCCGAAAGATACTGCGCCGTGGTCGTCTTTCCGCAGCCCGGCATTCCGATCAGGGCGATGTTGAGCGTCTTCCGGCGCATTTTAACGGCAATCCTGTCTGCAAGATCCGGGGGATATGTTTTCCCGGTGAAAAGCTCCGCCGCGCGGACAGCCTGAAAAGTGAGCATGGAAAGTCCGTTGCGCGCCGGTATCCCGAGGTCTTCCGCCTGAAGCAGCAGCGCGGTTTTCGCCGGGTTGTAGATCAGGTCAAGCACAAGGCGGCAGGAGGGGAAAAGGGAAAGGTCAACCGGAGAGTTGCCGTTATCAGGGTACATGCCGACCGGCGTGGCGTTTACAATCAGCTCGGCGTCGGAATGCTTGGACAGGTCGTCGTAATCGTAGCTGACGCCGCCCGAGCGCGAAACTACGATATAGGGTATTCTGCAGTCGGAAAGAACTGCGCAGACCGTTTTGCCCGCGCCGCCGGAGCCCAGCACCAGCGCTTTTCTGCCGATGAATTTTTCCGCATCAGCTCCGAGAAGATGCAAAAAGCCGTCGTAGTCTGTGTTGTCTCCGCGCCATCCCCCGTCCGGCAGACGCGTCATAGTATTGACGCTGCCGATAGACCTCGCCTTGTCTGACAGCTCCCGGCAGAGCGGAATTACATCCTTTTTATACGGTATTGTAACATTGAAGCCGTCAAGCCCGGTGCTTTCGATAAATCCTGTGACCTCGTCCGGCTCGAGGGGATAAAGATTATATTCATAATCCCCTATTATTGAGTGTATCGCCGGAGAGAAGCTGTGCCCGAGATGACGCCCGATAAGTCCGAACCCGCCCATTTTATACCACCTCGGAATAGCTTCCGAGATATTTTAAGGAGGTCACCGCTCCCGAGAGATCATCAAAAACACGAAGGAATTCGTCAGAGTAAACCGAAGTGTCAAGATCGAAGTAAAACATGAACTCGAAGTCGGAATTTGCCAGCGGGCGGCTTTCAAGCTTTATAAGGTTTATGCCGAGGGCGTAAAAACGCGAGAGGACGTGATAGAGCGAGCCGCAGCGGTTCGGAAGGACGAGCATCAGGCTCGTGCGGTTGGCTCCGGGGTAAATCTCAAGTTTTTTTGAAATGCAGATAAAACGTGTGAAGTTACTGCCCTTGTCCTGAACAGAGACGGCAAGACAGTCAAGACCGTAAAGCTCGGCGCAGCTGCGGGAGGATATGGCGGCGATATCGTCGCGCCCCGAGTCAAGCACGAGCTTTGACGCTTCTGCGGTGTTCGCGCAAGCGGTTATCTTAACGTTTTTCAGGCTTTTGAGAAAGCCCTGGCACTGGGCAAGCGCCTGTTCGTGCGATACGATTTCCCTGATTCCATCCAGTGTTGTGCCGCGTTTTGCAAGCAGGCAGTGATCAACCTTGACGCGGCATGAACGGACAATGTAAAACTCGTATTCCATCATCAGATCATAAATACGGCTGACAGAGCCCGCGGTACTGTTCTCAAGCGGCAGTATCCCGTATCTGCAGAGCCCCTGCCCGACAGCCGAGAAGACCTTGTCGAAGGTGTTGAAGTACATTATATTGCCGTTCGGAAAGATTCTTTCGGCGGCAATCTGAGAATATGCTCCCTCAACGCCCTGGCAGGCGACCAGCGGACGGACGGGAAACCGGGCGTCGGTGTTTGCAATGGCGTCCTTTATCAGGTCCTTTATCGGCGAGCCGCCCGCGACAACGCGGTTCTGTACCGAGCGCGAGAGATCAAAGATGACCGAAAAAAGGGCGTCGGTAATGCGCGCGTTTTCCTCTCCGACGCGCGAGGCGATATCGGAGAGCTTCTGGCGTTCGCGCTGCGGGTCATATACCGGCAGGCTGTTCTTCTTTTTATATTCCGCAATTTCCTTCGCAATTTCCATGCGCTTCATTATAAGATCGGCTATCTGAGAGTCTATTCCGTCGATCGAGGTTCTTAAATCCTTAAGCTCCATATTTACTCCTCTGTTAATTTGTTTGCTATCAGTGCGTCGTATACGGCTATTGCCGCAGCCGCCTCGACAACCGGTACGGCGCGGGGAAGAATGCAGGGGTCGTGCCGGCCGAGAATACGCAGTTCCTTTTCATTCTTTTGGCTGATGCTGACGGTTGTCTGAGGGGCGGAGATCGAGGGCGTCGGCTTTATCGCGGCGCGGAAGACGAGCGGCATTCCGGAGGTGATGCCGCCGAGTATGCCCCCATGGTTGTTGGTTGACGTGCGGATTTCTCCGTCCCTCATGATGAACGCGTCGTTGTTCCGGCTTCCGGTGAGCGAAGCGCACTCGAATCCGTTTCCAAACTCAATTCCTTTGACGGCAGGTATGCCGAAAATTACCGATGCGATTTTATTTTCCATCCCGCCAAACATCGGCTCGCCCACTCCTGCCGGAAGCCCGGTTACGGCGCATTCGATAACGCCGCCCACCGAGTCTTTGGCCTCTCTTGCCGATTCGATCCGCTCCGCCATCATGCGCCCGGCTTCCGGATTGATGACTGTCAGCGGCCAGCGGACAAGACTGTCAAAGTCGGATTTGCAGACGCCTGCCGGGTCGAACCTGGCGTCGCGCACGTCCGCGATGCGCTCGATGTGGGCGCCGATATATATGCCGCGCGCGGCGAGAATCTGAATGATTATTCCGCCCGCAACACAAAGCGGCGCGGTAAGCCGCCCGGAAAAGTGGCCGCCGCCCGAGAAGTCGGCAAAGCCCCTGTATTTTACGGCTGCGGTGTAGTCCGCATGTCCGGGTCGGGGAGTGTCCGAGTATTCAGAGTAGTCGCCGGGGCGGACGTCGGTGTTCTTTATCAGGGCGCAGAGCGGCGCGCCGCAGAGAATATTTCCGATAATTCCCGATTGAAACTCAATTTTATCGGCTTCGGCGCGCGGCGTAGTCAGTCCGCCCTGTCCCGGCGCGCGGCGGCGCATGAAAGCGTCGAGGGCGTCGAGGTTGACCGCAAATCCGGCCGGCAGTCCGTCAACCACCACACCGACCGAAGCCGAATGCGACTGCCCGAAAATTGACACGCGTATGTTTTCGCCATAGCATGAGCTCATATTTTGTCAGCCTCCTGTCGTTATCAAAACTTCACCGCCGAGAGCGGCAAAATCGTCAAAAAACATCGGATAGGATTTTCCAGTCGCCTCCGCACCGTAAATTTCTATTTGCCGGCGGCATATAACCGACGCGACGGCCGCAGTCATGGCGATGCGGTGGTCGCCGAACGAACTCGCCGCGCCGCCTTCAAGGCTTCCGCTGCCGGTTATAATGATTGTGTCGCCTGACGCCTCGGCGTGTCCTCCGAGACTGTTGACGGTTTCGCAGACGGCGCTTATACGGTCGCTTTCCTTCAGGCGCAGGCGTCCGGCATTGTTTATTACTGTTACGCCTTCGGCAGCAGCCGCAACGGCGGAAAGAGGCGGGATCAGGTCTGGAATATTGCCGGCGTCAATTGTGATGCCGTGCAATATTCCCGGCTTTACCGTTACATGATTTTCATGTATTGATACTCCGGCGCCGAAGCGCTTAAGAATTTCGCAGACCTCGCTGTCGCCTTGTACGGTGCCGGTCTTAAGCCCGGTTATTGTTATGCCGCTGCCGCGCATGGCCCCGGCAGAGAGCCAGACGGCGGCGTTTGACCAGTCTGCTTCCGGGATCAGTTCATGCGGCGTGACATATTTCTGTCCGCCGGGGATAATGAATCCGGTTCGGGTGCCGATTATTTTTACCGAAAACTCCCGCAGTACCGAGAGCGTCAGTTCAATGTACCCGGCGGACTGCACCTCGCCGGTGACAATAAGCTCGCTGTCACCGTCCAGCATCGGCAGAGCAAGCAGCAGTCCGCTGATGAACTGCGACGAGACGCCGCCGGAAACGACAAATTTTCCGGGAGTGAGTTTTCCGCGTATTTTTACATTCGTTCCGCCTTTTCCTTCAACTGATACCCCGTGGTTTTCAAGAACGCGCCATAATTCGTCCATCGGGCGTCCGGGAAGCCTGCCAAAAAGACGGAACTCGGCATTCTTCCCGAGAGCGGCTGCGACAGGAACGAGAAAACGGTAGGTTGAGCCGCTCTCGCCGCAGTCGAGCGCCGCCAGCGGCTGACCGATGTTTTTTTCAACAGGGCATATTGCAAAGCCGCTGTCCGAAAGTTTTATATCGGCGCCAAGAGTGTTTAGGCAGCGTACTGTAGCCCCGATGTCACCGGAAATCACACGGCAGGGCAGGTATGCGTTTTGCCGGTTTCCAAGCGAGGCGCAGATGAGCAGCCGGTGCACGTGCGACTTTGATTCTATCGCAGAAAGCTCACCCGAGAGGGGTCGAGGTGTGATGACCGCTTTCATCATGACTGCACCTCAAGACCGAGAGAAAGAAACTCGCGTGCCTCGCCAACAGGCAAATTTTTAAGCTCGCATAGGCCGATACGGCGGGGAACAACAAGAGTGATGCGCTCCTGCAAGCGTTTTTTGTCGGAAAGCACGGCGTCAAAAAGCTCGTCGGCTTTATATGACGTGACTGTCGGAAGGCTTGCTTCTTTGAGAGCGTTTTCAAGAGAGTCAAGACAGTCATGCCCGCACAGCCCTTTTCTGACGGAAGCCCTTGTAATTATCATCATCCCGGCGGCGACAGCGCTGCCGTGGGGAATCGCGTAACTGCTGCATTTTTCGATGGCGTGCCCGAATGTATGCCCGAAATTGAGCAGCTGCCGCAGCCCTGTATCCCGCTCGTCAACAGTCACTATATCGCGTTTGATTTCAACGCAGCGGCAGATGATTTCTTCTATGACGGATGTTCCAAGCGGCATATTGAGCAGCGAGGCGTCGCGGATAAAGGCGTACTTTATCACCTCTGCGCAGCCATTTGAAAATTCGGCGGGAGGAAGGGTCGATAAAGCGTCGGTATCGCAGACGACAAGATCCGGCTGATAGAATGCCCCGGCAAGATTTTTACCGGCGTCGAGGTTGACAGCGGTTTTCCCGCCCACAGAGGAATCGACAGCAGCGAGCAGCGAAGTCGGAAGCTGCACAAGCCCTGTGCCGCGCATATAAAGAGCCGCTGCAAGCCCGGCAAGGTCGCCCGCAACGCCGCCGCCGATGGCAAAGACGGTGTCTGCCCTTGTCAGCTTCGATTCAGCCATGAAGTTCAGCAGCGAAATAAGGTTTTCGGCGTTCTTTGACTTCTCTCCGGCCGGGAAAACATATTTTACCGGATCAAATCCCGCGCCGCGCAGCGAAGCGTCAAGCCGGTCGGCGTAAATCCTGACGACATTTGAATCGGTTACAATCAACGCGCGCCCGGGGCGGCGCACTTCAGCCGCGAGCGGGCCGGCGCTTTCAAGGATGCCCGGGCCGATTATAACATCATACTTTTTTGAAGGGGTGTTTACCTCAACCTTTTTTATTGCTTTTATTGCCGTCCACCTCCTCCTTGCGCAATCTGCCCTCGTCAAGCAGGCGGTAAAGAGCATCGGCGTCGCCCGACGCGATGGCGTCGCGGTATTTGCCGAGGGAGTTTATGATTATATCAAGTTCGTTTATAAGATTATCGCGGTTCTCAAGAAATAGTTCGGTCCACATGCCGGGGTTGAGCCATGCGACACGGGTAAGGTCCTGATATGACCCCGCAGAGATGCCCTTGTGTTCCTTCGCGGTGGGGCTTTTTATATATGCGTTTGATACTATATGGGCAAGCTGGGAGGTAAAGGCAATCATGCGGTCGTGCTTCTCCGCAGTGGTGACAGAAACCGAACCAAACCCCGCCGGCATTATGAATCTCTTAATTTTTTCCAAAAGTGCGATATCGTCGAATGTTCTCGGAACGATGACAAAGCAGGCGCCGTTAAAAAGGTCTTCGCGGCTGCTTGAAAATCCCCATTTGTGAGTTCCCGCCATAGGGTGTCCTCCGGCAAATTCAAAACCGTGTTCCGCCGCAAGCCTGAAGCCTGTACTGCAGATTCGGGTTTTGGTCCCGCAGCAGTCCATGACGAGCGTCCCGGCGGATATTTTCGCCGCGTTAACAACGAGCCAGTCAACGGCCGCCGATGGAGGAAGCGCTATCAGGATACAGTCGCATCCGGCAATCGATGCGTCGGTCAGTTCACCGTCGATAGCTCCCGAGAGCAGGGCCAGCTGAACAGTTGACTTATCCCTCGTTGTGCCGTATACGGTTATTCCTCCGGCTTTTTTGTATGCTTTTGCAAGCGAGCCTCCTATAAGGCCGAGTCCTATTATACCGATTGTCATAATGATTTCACCGCTTTTATATTTTATTATTTCAAATGGCGTTTGCTATTTGCTGTGTCATTCGGCAAGCGCCGCACGTACTTTTTTTACTTTTGCGGCGATGCGGTCGAATTGGTCGGGCGTGACCGACTGAGCGCCGTCCGACAGGGCGTGCTCGGGATCGTTGTGAACCTCTATCATAATGCCATCGGCTCCGGCTGCCGCTGCGGCGACGGCCATTGCTTCAACAAACCTTGCAATTCCGGTCGCGTGGCTCGGATCGACCACGACGGGCAGGTGCGTCAGCTCGTGCAGCGCGACGACGGCGGACAGGTCGAGAGTGTTGCGCGTATAGGTTTCAAATGTGCGTATGCCGCGCTCGCAGAGTATCACGTTCTCGTTCCCACCGGCCATAATGTACTCGGCGCTCATGAGAAGCTCCTTGAGCGTGCTGGCAAGTCCGCGTTTGAGAAGAACCGGCTTGTTTGTCCTGCCAAGCTCCTTCAAAAGGTCGAAGTTCTGCATATTGCGCGCGCCGACCTGCACGATATCTACGTGTTCGAACAGCGGCAGGTCGTTTGCATTCATGATTTCGGAGACTATCGGAAGTCCGGTTTCGCGTTTTGCTTCAAGCAGCAGCTCAATGCCCTCGGCGTGAAGTCCCTGGAAATCATACGGAGAGGTGCGCGGCTTGAAAGCGCCGCCGCGGAGCAGCCCCGCTCCCCCCGTCTTGACCCTTTTTGCAATCTGCGTTATCTGTTCCTTTGATTCAACAGAACATGGTCCGGCTATAATCTGGAAGTTCCCGGCTCCTATTTTTGCTCCTTCAATATCAATCACCGCAGATTCCTGATGGAATTTCCGGTTTGCTTTCTTGAAGGGTTCGCTTATGCGCTTGACCGACTCGATTATTGACAGGCTTTCGAGCAGCCCTATGTCGACTTTGCTTGTATCTCCGATAAGTCCGACTATTGTGTGAAACTCGCCTTCAGAGACATATGTGGAAAGTCCCATGCTGCGGAACCATTCGCATAGATTTTCACGTTGTTCTTTAGTTGTGCCACTTTTAAGTACTGCTATCATATTCATGACCATCCTTTCGTTTATATGGTTATTTTTGCTTTTCTATTGAAAAAATATAGGCTGTGCAGTGATTCTGCACAGCCTTTAATACCTATATTTCTATAAGCATCTTTATTACGGCAGCACAAATCACTTCTTTCGGCTAAGCCAAAAGAAGTAATAAAAGTATACCGCCGACGAATTGATGCTCATTTTCGTTATCTCCATTTTTGACAGGGGATTGTAAAACTTGGGTCTATTATATCCGAAGCAAGTTGATTTGTCAATATGTTTTTCAAAATTATTTTTTATTTCTGATAATATATGAAATAAATGTTAAACAAGGAAGAATAATATTATAATAGTAACAAAATTGAGAAAATGTTACATTTTCAAATATTATTATACAACATTCGAGATGTAAAATCAACTATTAAATACCAAAAAATAAATAATTTAATCAAAACTGTACAAGCGAGTATAACTCATCTTTTTGATCCTGATTTACGCCGATATATCGAAGCGTAATTTTCGGAGAACTGTGGTTGAAGGTGTCCATAATCAATCCAATGTTATATTTTGACGCTTTATATGTCCAGTATCCCCATGTTTTTCGCAGGCTGTGTGTTCCGAAGTTTTCAACTCCGCATGATAAAGACGCCTGCTTTAGAACCCTGTAAGCCTGAATCCTGCTGATGTAGCAGCCTTTTGAGCTCGAAAAAAGATAAGGACTGTTGTCTTCGCGTTTTTCCATATATAGATTTATAGCTTTCCGCAAAGAGCTGTTTAACATAATTTTCTTTTCTTTACCCGTCTTTTTTTCCCTGAGTATTAAATGGTCCCGGAATACATCTTTGCTTTTATACACATCCTCTGTTTTAATCGGTATTATGTCACTTATTCTAAGTCCGGTATTGAGCCCGAACTTGAAGAGCAACCCATATTTCAGATCTTTTTCATTTAAGTAATAGTACATGTTCAGGATTTTTTGTTTGTCGCGGATAGGTTCGACGGTCATTTTTGTTTCCCCCTTATTAGATACTGCATTTTTCGGATGCCGTATAAAAATAATTTTTATTATATAGCAAAAAATCAATAAAATAAAGACTTTTTTCAAAATTTTAATGTAACATTTTCTCAATTTTGTTACATGACATAGAGAAAGCGTTGAGAGAAGCGATGATGTAATATTTTGCGAGCGGAAAAACGGAAAATAATTAAATAGAAATATTGTCCGTGTGCCGCTTCATAACCAAAGCCGCCGGTTATGGCAATCAGGAAAGGTACGGTTATCCGATGATATTAAATGAAACAGGAAATCAAATATGTAAGAGTAATCTTAAAGAACAGAACTGTAAATCAGGCGAAGAGATAGAAGCGGTAAAAGAATGCGTTCTCAACATGGAGATGAAATTCAGCAATTGCGTTAAAAATTACGGAATTCTGCATGAAAGCAGAAACATACTGTTTGAAACACTTTCAGATATGGAGCCCGACGTATATCGCAATATTGAAAATCTGCGGGGAAACCACTCATGGCTGTTCTGCCATTCGGTTGACGTAGGATTTATTTCATTAATCATAGCCGGGTACATGAATTACAGCCGCGAGGATAAGGAAAAATTGTGCGTAGGCGCGCTGTTTCATGATATCGGAAAGTTGAATATACCTTGCGAAATTCTGCAGAAGCCTTGCAAACTCAGCCGTGAGGAGATGGCTGAAATGCGACAGCATAGCGTTTTGGGCTATAGTATTGTCAGGGAACTGAACATACATATCGAAAGCAAGGCTGTCGTTTTGCAGCATCATGAACGTCTCGATGGCAGCGGATACCCATATGGCCTTCATGATAAGGAAATATCCGATTTTTCAAAGATTGTCATGGTTGCAGACGCTTTCGACGCGATTTCTTCATGCCGGCCTTACAGAGCACCGAAGACCGTCAGAGAAGCACTTGAGATAATTAAAAAGGACATCGGGAAATATCCCGTTGAAATAATAAACCATCTTGAAAATCTGCTTGTCTGATATTTTTTCACCACTTCTGTTGACAAAGTGAATCATACCTGATATAATAATGAAAAATTTGCGGCAGTCCGCCTGAAAGCCTGAAAGCCTTAAAGCCTGAAATTCCGAAAGCCCGAAAACAGGAACGAGAATGCCGAATGATACCCGTGGGGGAGTAGTTAGCATAGAAATATGCGGCAAGTCAACATACTGGCGTCTTTCGCCTGGCTTGCCTTAATTAACAAGACTCATGTATGGCAGAGGCCGTACATGAGCCTGTATTTTTTTTCGGAGGAATTATGGGATTTGTCGAATTGCTGGTTATAGGAGCGGGACTCTCGATGGACGCATTTTCAGTTTCGGTCTGCAAGGGTCTTGCCATGAAAAAAATCGATTATCGTCAGGCGTTTATAATCGGCTTTTTTTTCGGCGCTGCGCAGGCTATTATGCCACTTCTCGGCTGGCTGCTCGGAAGCCAGTTCCAGAGATATATCGAAGCGTTTGACCACTGGGTGGCGTTCATATTGCTTGCTGCCATCGGCGGTAAAATGATTTTTGACGTTGTCCGCGGCGGTGATGACGAAACTTGCGTATATACAAAGAAGCTTGATTACAAAGAGCTGACTGTTATGGCGGTCGCCACAAGCGTCGACGCTCTTGCCGTCGGCATATCGTTTGCGTGCCTTGAAGTAAATATCTGGAGCGCCATATCTATAATTGGTTTGACAACCTTTATTCTTTGCGTGCTCGGCGTGGCGGTCGGCAACAGGTTCGGAAACAGGTACAAGAGGAACTCGACTTTGGCGGGCGGCGGCGTGCTTGTACTAATCGGACTGAAAATACTTCTCGAACACCTCGGCCTGATTAAATTCTGAACTTTTATTCATTTGCGCAATAGTTATAATTATCAATTCATTCACATATAAAACGGAACGGCAGGATGCCGCTCCGTCCTTTTTTATATATTTAATGTCCGAAATAAAATTGATATCTGAGTGAGGCGATGATATAATTAAATAAAAACAAGACTTAAAACCGCCGGCGGACGGCTGCGGCAGGAGGGTTTATGAACAACATCAGATTTGCAATCATCGGCCTTGGCAACAGAGGCTGGAGTCTTATGAGAAACGCTGTAATGCCTATCGACGGCGTTGAGATCGTCGGCGTATGCGACCTGTATCCGGACAGGTGCGAACGCGCAAGAGCGTATGTCGCCGAAAAAACAGGAAAAGTTCCGGTTGTAAATACCGATTACCGCGCTATGCTCGAAGAGGTGAAGCCTGATGCGGCGCTGGTGGCTACAGGCTGGGGCGCTCATACGGAAGTTGCCGTCTTTTGCATGGAAAAGGGAATACCTGCCGCCGTAGAGGTCGGCGGCGCTTATTCACCGGAAGAATGCTGGGCGCTTGTCGATACCTATGAGAAGACCAAAACCCCGGTCATGCTCATGGAGAACTGCTGCTTCAACAAATCCGAGCTTATGGTTACGTCGATGGCGCGCGACGGGCTGTTCGGAGAGATAGTCCATTGCTCCGGAGCTTATGCCCACGATTTGCGTGCCGAGATACTCGCAAGCGAGGAAAACCGTCATTACCGCCTGCAATATTATAAGGAGCACAACTGCGAAAACTATCCCACTCACGAGCTGGGTCCGATAGCAAAGCTGCTCGGCATCAACCGCGGAAACCGCATGGTGTCGCTCGTGTCGGTCGCAAGCAAGTCGCGCGGCTTTGCCGAGTATATAAACAGCCATAAAGACACGATAAATCCAAACCGCATCGGTGAAATATACAAGCAGGGGGACGTGGTAAACACGCTTATCACCTGCGAAAACGGCGAAACAATATCCCTGCGGCTCGACGCCTCGCTCCCCCGCACATATAACAGGGAACTGACCGTCCGCGGTACTAAGGGTATGTACGAGATGGGAAACAACATGGTGTTTCTCGACGGCATGAAGGAATACTTCGATACGATGAAGGGTTATCTCGCCTATCAGGACAACGCGAGGGCTTATGAGGACAAGTATCTGCCCGCGGCATGGAAGGAGATGACCGCCGAGGGGCTGAAGTCGGGACACGGCGGCATGGACGGCGTCGAGTTCCGCGCATTCTTCAGCTCGCTGCGAGAGGGAGTCGATATGCCTATCGACGTTTACGATATGGCGGCATGGATGTGTATAACATACCTGAGCGAGAAGTCGATCGCCGAGGGCGGTATGCCGCAGCCGATTCCGGATTTTACAAGGGGAGCGTATAAAAAAAGACCGCTGCGCGACGTGTTTGACCTGTCTGTACATTAACATGAAAAGAGATAAACAGCTGATAAAACTGCAGGCAGCCGGCACGAGGACAGCGGGAATGTTAATGAAATGAAGCGCTGAAAGAAGGGACGGCGCCGCACTGCCTATGCGGGAAGCCGTAACAGAAAAGGTGCCGCAGGCGCGGCACCTTTTCTATTTGGTCGATATTATATTATCTGAAAAATGTAAAATTTCAGATAATCAGTTTCGGGCACGTTCCAGAGTATTGGGTGGTCGGGAGCCTGCTGGCGCGCCTCAACCTGCTTTAGCGACACATGCGCGTCGGCGGCGGCTTTTCCCAGCATCTTCACAAACAGAGAATTTTCCATGAAGTGCGAGCAGGAGCAGGTGGCGAGATACCCGCCGCGGGGCAGCAGCTTCATCGCGCGGTGGTTTATTTCATAATATCCCCGCTCGGCGCTGCCGATGGTTTTGCGGCTCTTGGTGAATGCCGGCGGGTCAAGGATGATGAAGTCGTATTTCTTTTCGCGCGATTCCTCAAGCTTCGGCAGAAGGTCAAAAACGTCGGCGGTGAGAAAATCCATTTTCCCGTCAAGACCGTTGCGCACCGCGTTCGCTCTGGCGAGCTCTATCGCCGCGCCTGACACATCGACCGCGGTCACGTGCGCCGCGCCGCCCGCGGCGGCGTTGAGAGCAAACGAGCCGGTGTGTGTGAAGCAGTCAAGAACCGTTTTCCCGGCCGCGATTTTCGCGGCGGCGCGGCGGTTGTATTTCTGGTCGAGGAAAAAGCCGGTTTTCTGTCCTCCGGCAAAATCGACCATGTAATAAATTCCGTTTTCGCATATCTCGACGCATGTAGATTCGGGCAGCGGCTTCCCTGTGACATTGAGCCAGCCTGTATGCTGCTCAAGCCCCTCGCGCTCGCGCAGCGAAGCGTCGCTGCGCTCATACACCCCGCGTATTTCAACGCCGGATTCGGCAAGAATTTTTACAAGCGAAGACATGAGCATTTCTTTGCGCAGGTCTATCCCGTATGAGAGCACCTGGGCTACAAGTATGTCGGAGTACCTGTCGACTGTCAGCCCGGGCAGACCGTCGGATTCGCCGAAAACAAGACGGCAGCAGTTGTCAAAGTCTTCGCGCATGACATTTTTCCGGTATTCGACGGCGTAGCGCAGGCGTCTTTCCCAGAACGCGTCGCCGAACTTTTCATTTGCATTGTCGGAGAGCAGTCTGACCCGTATTTTGCTCGCCTCGCTGTAAAGACCGGTGCCGATATAAGCTCCTTTCGAGGATAACACATCTGCAAGACAGCCGTTGGTGAAATTTCCGGTCATGCCTGTGACTTCAGCGTCATAAAGCCACGGATGTCCTCCGCGGAGCCATGCTTCTCCTTTTTGCGTAATGGTGATTATAGGAAACTCACGTGTCGTTTTCATTTATTTAATATCCTTTTTGTTTTGCCGCGGCTGTGATGAAAAGCCGTTTAATAAATCCGGAGGAACAGAAATTCCCGTTTAAGTTTCATTGAATTTGTCGCCATGTCTTAGCAGGGTGAATCTGTTTCCCGAATAGTCGATAAGACCGTCCCGGCGCATCCGCGAGAGCTCGCGGGACAATGCGCTGCGGTCTGTGCCGAGGTAGTTCGCCATGCTGCTGCGGTCGAATGGAATTTCAAAGGAGGGGCGCATGCCGCCGGACATGTGTTCGCAGCGCGAGGCGTATTGCGAAAAAAACGCTATCAGCTTCTGCCTGATCGTTGTCTGCGACAGAATCTGAATGCGATCGTTCATTGCGAGGGCGCGGTCGGCAAGCATTGTGATGAAGCGGTCGCGGAGCAGCATTCCGTACGGCTCCGACAGTTTTGGTGAATAGTGCAGGTTGATCGTCTTAAGCCAGAGCACGGTAACATCCGTGGCGGCGCAGATGTAAACGTCGGCTTCCCGACCGGTGAAACAGAGCGATTCTCCAAAGGTACCGCCGGGGGTGACATTCGCCATTATCATATGGTGCCCGTCGACATCATCACGGTATACGCGGACGGTCCCGGAAAGCACAAGTCCGAAATGCGGGAGTGGCTCCGATATCTGGTTGAGAAAGCTGCCGCGGGGATAACTTTTTTTCTCCGATTCGAAAAAATCAAGCGCATAGCTTAGATGTTCGTCGTCAAGCTTCTGAAATAGTATGCATTTCTCAAGTATTTTTTTGTCCATGCCCCTATCCCCCGAATTAGTCAATAAAATTATACCACATCTGTGTTGCATTTGCAACGGCAGGACGAAATAATCTCTTTTTGCATATCGACAAACCGGGGATTGTATGTTAATATTAAATAAATAAAATATACGGAGACAGTATGGACTTCAGCTTTACAAATTTAAGAAACTTCAGAGATCTCGGAGGGCACCCGACTATGTCCGGCGGCGTGACAAAATACGGCGCTTTTGCCCGCTCGGATCTGCCTATACGGCTTGCCCCCGACGAAATCGGCGTCCTGCGGGAGGCGGGATTTACCAATATCGTCGACCTGCGCACTCCCGAAGAGACCATCAAATTCAAGCACGCGCTCGACGGGGAGCCGGGATTCAAATATTATAACAGAAGGCTTGACTACTGGCTGCGCGCCGATTTTTACGGGCCGGAGGAATCGGCGCTATACTACCATATGCTGCTTACCTATAAGGAAAACGTAAGAGCAATATTCACGCTGATGGCTGAGGCCGAGGGCGGAGTCGTTTTAAACTGCTATGCCGGAAAGGACCGCACCGGAACAGTCGCGGCACTCCTGCTGCTGCTTGCAGGCGTTCCGGACGTAGAAATTGCCGCCGATTATCACGCGACGCTGACTAACCTCTGGCCTTATGCCGAAGAAGAGAAACTGCGCAAGTATGCTCTCATACCTCATGCCGAAACGATGCTGATATTTCTCGATATGTTCCGTAAAAAGTACGGTAATGTCGATTGTTATTTCAGTCAGACCGGACTTACAGCCGAGATGATTGAACGATTAAGAACAAAACTTGTCTGAGGCTTTATTGACTTGCTATCGCGATACGGCAAAATTACTGACAGGCTGATAATCTTCGTGATTTTTCGTCCGGGGCAGTGACGCAGGCAATCAGTCAGACACGGTTTCCGTGACTCAACTGATGATTGAAATATTTCGCATTAAACGACAGGTAACGGTAAAAACGAAAGGGAATATAAACAGGCTGTCGGGCAGTTGGTAATATTTAATTTTACGGCAGGGCATATATGTCCTGCCGTTTACAGTGCCTGCAAAAGCCGGCAAATAAATATAAAAAATTTTTGATGAATTTTGCCGTCGCTGTTGACAAGCCCGGGAGCATATGATATAATAGCGACAATCTCTTTGCACTGCATTCAAACTACAGTACAATCTGAGCAGGCGATGGGCGGCTGTATGCGCCCGTGGGGCCGGGCCGTTATGTCGACGGCAGCAGGGTGGGTTAATATCCGAGCCTGTGGGACAGAAGTATGTTTCACGGGTATTGGATATTCAATATGGCTTTTTTGTTTTATATTGAAATATCTGTGGAACGACTGTATTTACAGCCGTTTTCTTTTTTCCTCCGCAGCGTTAGAGATACAGAAATGGAGGTTCATATGGAACACAGTGACAATCAGTACAAAAAAATTGCTATGCGCGTATCAACCGTTACGGTGATTATCAACGCCCTGCTCTCGGCAGCTAAGCTTGTGGCGGGGATTATCGGAAGATCAGCCGCAATGGTTTCGGACGCGGTTCATTCGGCGTCGGATGTTTTCAGCACGTTTATTGTTATGATAGGCGTTAAGCTTTCCGGAAAAGACGCGGACAAACAGCATCCTTTCGGCCATGAGAGAATCGAGTGCGTGGCTGCTATACTGCTTTCAGCCGCTCTATTCGTCATTGGCGCAGCAATCGGATATGAGGGAATCACATCAATAATCAGCGGCGGCTATAAGGAAAAGGCGGTGCCGGGAGTAGTTGCTCTTATTGCGGCTATTGTATCAATAGTCGTCAAGGAATGGATGTTCTGGTACACCATCGCCGCATCCAAGAAAATCGGATCCCCCGCGCTGCGTGCCGACGCATGGCATCACCGTTCAGACGCGCTTTCATCGATCGGCTCCCTTATCGGCATCGGCGCGGCACGGCTCGGCTTTCCGATATTCGACCCGATAGCGTCCGTTGTTATTTGCTTATTTATTCTTAAAGTCGCTGTCGATATTTTTCGCGACGCCGCCGACCGTATGGTCGACAAGGCAGCAGACGCCGAAACGGAAACAAAGCTGCGCGAAGCGGTTTTAAGCACCGACGGCGTGCTCGGCATAGACCGGCTCATGACAAGGCTTTTCGGCTCGCGCCTTTATGTCGAGGTTGAAATCACCGCAGACGGGGAACTGCTGCTGAACCAGTCGCACGAGATAGCCGAGAGGGTCCACAACAACATAGAAGCGGAATTTCCCGCGATCAAGCACTGCATGGTGCATGTGAACCCGGTTTGTAAGAAGCAGGATATACACGAAAGCTGAATAATACATTAAAAACCGCCTTCTGCTAAGAGGCGGTTTTTTACTATTTTATCATTTCTTGATTGCAATCGCTTGCTTATTACAATAATATGTGATATAATAAAAAGCACAAAAAATCGGAACCAAATGCTAAAATAGCCGTCATTATCCATAAACAAATGCTGGCTGTCTGGAGGATATTTTGAAAAAAGAAAGAATAATAAGTACATTTTATGAGTTTTTTCGCTATGTCATAGTCGGCGGGATTTCTGCTCTCGTCGATATGGCTGCAAACTATGCAATGCTTTACTGGATTTTCAAATCTGACAAAAACGATACGCTCGCCGTTGTCGTTTCTGTCGCCGTCGGGTTTGCGGTGGGACTTGCGGTTAACTTTATACTCTCCAACTTTTTTGTTTTCCGCACCACAGAACAGCGCGAAAGAGGACGGACAGTCGGCGCTTTTGTTATATATACGGCGGTCGGCGTCGTCGGATTCGGCATGACGGAGGGTCTGACTGTGCTCGGAACATATTTCATCGGTGAAGAGGGTATCTGGTATATACTTCTGACCTGCGTTGTCAAGGGCATCGTACTCGTATGGAACTATGCGGGACGGAAAATTTTTGTTTATAAAGGAAAGTGAGTTCAGAGCTTTCCGGTATGACCGGACAGCCGCGGGGCAAAAACATAATACTGTCTGAATTACTGAAAGGAAGTCAAATAATGGGCAATAATAAAACCGCGATAATCATAGGAGCAGGGCCCGCGGGGCTCACCGCCGCCTACTGTCTTCTTACCGAAACTGATATAAAACCGATAATTCTTGAGGAGGAGCCTTTCGTAGGCGGCATTTCCCGCACCGCCGAGCATAACGGCAACAGAATCGACATAGGCGGACACCGCTTCTTCACAAAAAGCGACGAGGTGAACGACCTCTGGCAGAAAATGATGCCGATGCAGGGCGCGCCTTCCTCCGACGATATAATCCTCGGAACGACGGATAAAAAGCTTGCGCCGGGCGGGCCGGATCCCGAAAAAGAGGACCGGGTAATGCTGCTGCGCCGCCGGGTGTCGCGCATTTATTACCTGAAGAAGTTTTTCGATTATCCGATATCCCTCAAAGCAGAAACCTTCAAAAACATGGGCTTCGGACGGACTATGAAGGCAGGGTTCGGATATGTAAAATCGGCTGTTTTCAAGAAGAAGGAAGATTCGCTCGCCAACTTTTATATCAACCGTTTCGGCAGGCCTCTGTATGAAATGTTTTTTGAGGACTACACCGAGAAGGTCTGGGGACGCAACCCGCGCGACATCGCAGCTGACTGGGGCTCGCAGCGCGTCAAGGGGCTTTCACTGATGAAAGCGGTCTGGTCGGTCGTAGCAAAACCCTTCAGAGGCAGCGGCGCTAAGGTCGAAACATCTCTTATTGAGCAGTATAAATACCCAAAAAAAGGACCGGGGCAGCTTTATGAAATTATGGCTTCAGAGATAGAGCGGCTCGGCGGACAGATAATCAAAGGCGCGAAAGCGACAAAAATAATCACAGAAGGCAACCGCGTCGTAAAAATCATTGCGGAGAAGGACGGACATGAGGTGGAATATGCCGGCGACGAATTCTTCTCCACCATGCCGGTCAAGGACCTTGTCGCCGGAATGGGGGACGCCGCCCCCGAGGACGTGAAAAAAATCTCATCAGAGCTGCCGTACCGCGATTTCATGACTGTCGGACTGCTTGTCAAAAAGCTCAAGCTCGAAAATAAAACCGCTCACAGAACGGTCGGCAACATTGTTCCCGACTGCTGGATATATATTCAGGAGCGCGAAGTCAAGCTCGGCAGACTTCAGATTTTCAACAACTGGTCGCCGTACATGGTCAAAGATCCGGTAAACACCGTCTGGGTAGGGCTTGAATATTTCTGCAACGAGGGCGACGAATACTGGAATATGGACGACGAAAAGTTTATCGAATTTGCAACCGGGGAACTGGCAAGCATCGGTATCATCGACCGTTCCGATGTGCTTGATTCGGTTAGAATCAAGGTGAAAAAAGCTTATCCGGCATATTTCGGAAGCTACGCGCAGTTCGGACGCGTACGCGAGTTTCTTTCCGGCTTCGACAACCTCTGGTGCATCGGACGCAACGGACAGCACAAGTACAACAATATGGACCATTCGATGCTGTCTGCGATTGAGGCTGTGAGAGGAATAAAATCCGGCAGGCGCGATAAAACGCCGGTCTGGGAAGTGAACACTGAAAAGGAATACCATGAGGTGAAGTCGGAAAATGACAGCAAGCACACCTGAAAAATACAACTGGGATAAGGTAAAATCATATCTGCCCAAGGTTAAAGGCATATTGAATTTTATTTTCCCGTTCCTGATTATCGCTCTCGGCGTGGGGCCGGTGCTTTACTATATTATCGGTCCGGCGGAGGGGTATATGACATCCGACTGCACCGACTCTCTGCGCTGGGCATACGCCACATATGAGTCGGGCCGGCTTGTCAGCAAAGATTTTATTTACGCGGCAATTCTGCCGTTCGGCGGCAACCTGATTTTTCTTCCGTATATCACCGCGTTCGGCTACTCGATGACCTCGCAGATCTGCGGACTTGTCACCTTTGCATTGCTTTTTGCAGCCGCACTCTATTATATGGCGAGCGGAGCCGGATTCAACAGATACGCATCGGCGTCGCTTGTATCGGCTGTGATGCTCATTATGTCGTCGAGCGCAAAGCTCCGCGAAATAATGTGGGAGCATATTTTCTACTATAACTTAGGCCTTCTTTTCTTCTGCTTCGGCTTCGGGCTCGCCCTGCGGATCATTTTTAACGACAGACAGAAAAAACGCCGGAGATACGCAAGGCCCGCAGTTTTTCTTCTTTTCGCGCTGCTCGCGGCAACCGACGGACTGCAGACTCTGGTCTGTTTTACGCTGCCGGTTCTCACCGGGATTTTTATCGAACGTTTTTTCGACGCCGGAGAAAAGCTTTCCTCCTCACGGAATCTGAAAACTCTCGGCTTTCTCGCGGCGCTGACGGCAGTCTCAGCCGTCGGATTCATTTTAATCGAAAAAATTTCGGACGGAGTGACCGCCGCATATGCAGACGCATATTCGACTTACAGCGATATGTCTTCGTGGGCGGACAATTTCATCGGCTTCTGGGAAAACTGGTTTTCTCTGCTCGGCGTTTCTGTCAAGGCGGGCGATCCGCTTGTCAGCTTTGACTCGATAAAAAACATGATCGGAATTTTCGGCGGCATTGTTCTGCTCGCCGCGCCGGTTGTTCTGCTCTGCCGGTATAATAAAATTACAGACCGCGCCGTGAAAATACTTCTGATTGGGCATTTTATGGTCAGTGCTTTTATTATTTTCGCTGTGACATTCGGCAGACTTGGCGGCGCGAACTGGCGCCTTGTCCCGATGCTCGGAACATCGGTTATGCTAACAGTCGCAGCCTCAGCGGAGATGATAAGGCAGAAGGCGGCGTCAGCAAGGCTCGGCGCTCTAATAGCCGCCGTACTTATCCTGATGGCGTCTGTCCCTGCGATGACAATCGCAAAAATGCCGGCAAACTACGGACGGGATAACTCCTGGCACGTCGCGGCACGCGAGCTTGAGTCGCGCGGCCTTGAATATGGATATGCAAACTTCTGGTGGGCGGAGGCTATTACTATGTTCTCGGACGGCAGAGTTCAGGTCGCAAATCTGTACCCTAATCAGGCGTCTCCCATAGAATATTATTATCAGTTGCCGGCGGACAGCTACAAGGACAAGAAAACTGATAATTATTTCCTGCTGCTTACCGAGTCGGAGAACGCTAAAATGGCGGCATGGCTGAACGGCAAGCGGCTTTCCGGCAGCATCACCGAGGAGTTTACAATTGTATCCGAACCATACGACCTGCGCGGATACACCGGAACAACACTTTATGTATATGTGTTTGCTGAAAATATATTTTAAGGAACGTAATAGAGATGAGGCAGCTTGAAACCAAAAGACTTATACTGCGCGAGTGGAGTCCGTGCGACGCCGCCGATGTTTACGAATATGCTTCCGGCCCCGTCGTGGGTCCTATGGCGGGCTGGAAGCCGCATGAAAATATCGAGGAAAGTAAAAAAATCATCGATATGTTCATAAAGGAAAACGAAACATGGGCGATAGTGCTGAAGGAAACCGGGAGCGTCATAGGTTCTGTCGGGCTGCACAAAAGCAGGAAAGGCAAACTTGAATATGAGCGGGAACTGGGTTATGTCCTTTCAGAAAAATACTGGGGGCAGGGAATAATCCCAGAAGCCGCTTCCGCGGTTCTTGATTTCGGTTTCCGCATACTTGGCACCGGAAGCATTATTGCCTCGCATTTTGATTTCAACCTGCAGTCGAAACGCGTTATAGAAAAGCTCGGATTCCGGCATATAGCAAGGCTCGAGAACAGCTGGAAGAGATATGACGGTGTTATGCTGAGCGAGGAGGTTTATATGATGACCGCCAAAGAGTACTTTACAAAACGCGGGCGCGGCGAACTGTACGATCCGGAAAAGGCCGAGATTAAAATTAAAAAATAAGTTTTTTGTGAGGAGATTACAATAAGATTGAACAGATTTATAATCCTGTCTGCCGTAATCATGCTTCTGCTGCTTATATTAGTCGGGTGCAGGCGCTATGAGCAGTCGCCTGAAGCTGATACTGCAGCCGAGCAGACGACCGCTGCCGAAACATCGTATATTGAATACATTATGTCGAATACGAAAAATTATCCGCACCTTACAAAAGACGAGTTTATTTCTGCCGCCGAGGGCAAAACCGAACTTACATTTCACGACTTGCCTGCGGAAAAAGCCTGTGTGCTTGCCTCTGACATGAGTTACGAGTATTTCATAATCGAAGATAAATTCCTTCTTATCATAGGAGATGAGTCGATGTTTGCGGAAAGCAATCATCAGGCAGACACGGAAGGGTATTGCTGCATACTCGGATATTTCGAGAACGGCGTTTTGTCTGACTCGATAACAACTGTTTCAAGATTCGCCGACTTTATCCGCCTATACACGGACTGACATTATATAAAAAATCCTCCGCAACAGCTTTTTGAACTGTTTGTCCGGAGGATTTTTTTATTTATCTGCTTTAGGCGGAGGAATTTTCATAGGCCGAGAGCTTTCAGCAGTCTTTCCTTGTCGCGGTATCCGACCGACGTGGCGGCCGGCTGACCGTTCTTAATCAGTATTACTGTCGGGATGCTGTTGATGCCGAATTTATCGGCAAGCTCTGGCTCGTCGTCAACATTCACTTTTCCGACTTTAATGTCTGTTCTTTCGCCCGCAATTTCCTCAACAACAGGAGCGAGCATCCGGCAGGGGCCGCACCATGACGCCCAGAAGTCGATAAGGACAGGTTTTGGGGATTTGAGGACTTCGGTGTCAAAATTATTTTTTGTTATTGTTATTTCCATAATTATTATTCCTTTCTTGCTGAAATTATTGCGCATTAAACTTAAGCGCCTTTTCTGTCTGTTTGTCTTGCCTTGTGTGTCAGCTTTTCTTGGGTTCGTTGTATTTGTAGTAGAGCATACAATGGCAGAAGCCCTCAAAATTAGGGTCTGCAATCTGTTCGCGGAATTCACGGCACATGCATTTGAAGTCTTCGGTCCGTTCCCTGCGGCAGGGGCAGTATCCTCCGGTTTTCTTAAGTCCTTCTCGGATTGTCGCGACAATTTCCTTATCATCGTTTAATTTGACCGGCATAATATCGCTTCCTTTCTTAAATTATTGTCAGATTGTTTTTTTTGATGCACACCGCAGAATTTTTTATCGCTGTATTAGACCTATGATTTTAATGTTGCAGGTTTGATCTTAGTCCGTTTTCCGCGGTACAGGCATATTATAACCCGCTCCGCGCAGTTTGTATGTGATAATGTCACTTTAAGCAGTTATTACTGTCATTCCGCCTTCGCGCAGCCTTGCGCAAAGATCCTCCGGCATGGCTTTGTCTGTAACAAGGCAGTTAATATTTGACAGCGCCGAAAAGCTGACGACAGAATTGCTGCCGAGCTTTGACGAGTCGACAAGCAGAATTTTATACGCCGAGTTCTGGAGCGCGAGCTGGTTGATTCGCGCAGTTCCGAAATCCGCGGCGAGCACTCCGGCGTCTTCTGAAAAGCCGTCGGCTCCTATGAAGCACTTTGTGAATCTGAGCTTTTTAATCGCCTCCTCGGTGAGGTAACCGAAGAAATCCCGCTTTCCTTCGCGGTATTCGCCGCCTATCATATGAACCTTCATATGCTTTTTAAGCATTTCGAGATTCGCGAGCGAGTGAGTAAACAGCGTAACGTCGCTGTACCTTTTATGCAGTTCGTCATACAGCCGTGTCGAAACGTCGCGAGCTTCGGTGAACATACGATCAATTTCGGCGGAGAGCGCCATAACAGTGGTTCCCGAGTCGAGAAATATTATGTCGCCTGCCTTTATAAGCTGTTCTGCTGCATGTCCGATGCGCACCTTTTCATCGGCGTTTTTCAGCCTTGCGGGCTCGAAATACGAGCCGCCCATTGTGGCGTCGTTATAGCATATTCCTCCGTAAACCCGTATGGCGGCGCCTTCATTCTCAAGCTGCGTAAAAAGGCGGCGTACTGTTGACTCTGAAACGTCAAGGGTTTTCATGGCTTTCTCAATAGAAAGCTTTTTGGATGTCCGCAGTATCTGCATCACGGTCTGTTTTCTCAGTTCGCTATGCTTCATATCACAAAACCACCCTAAAAATGTAAAAAAATATCTATAAATGTTCATTTCAATTATATCACCAGCCTGTCAGCATGTCAATATGTATGAAAGGCATAATGACGGCAGCAGTCATAATACTGTCAGATATCAATATCCGAAGGCTTCATATTTCCGAATTAGTGAACGTATCTTTCAACCTTTCATGCTGAAATCAATATATTTCACCGCGCGCATGCTCAATTTTGTTAAAATCTGATACGCATGCGTTAAAAGTATAAATGAATGTGATATAATTACAGATGAATCATAAATTCCAAAGTATAATTATATCGTATTTATTTGAATCAGTCGATGGGTGGTGGTAAAATGAAAAAAATCAGATACAACATCAAGGGTATGAGCTGCGCCTCATGCGTCGCGCATGTTGAACATGCCGCGGCGAAAATTGCCGGCAAGGAAAATGTAAACGTAAGCCTCCTCACAAATACCCTGACGGTCACCGCCGGAGATGACGCAAAGGAGGACAAGCTGTTCGCCTCCCTAAACCGCGCAATTAAAGCTGCAGGATATTCAATATCGCGACAGGAAGACGGTGCGCCCGAACAGAAGACCGGGTATGGTGCGCTGATATGGTCGGCTGCGCTTACTCTTTTACTCATGTATGTTTCGATGGGGCATATGATCGGCCTGCCGCTGCCGGCGTTTATCGCGGAAAGTCCGATTATTTTCTCGTTGTTTCAGTTAATTATTACGATACCGGTCATTGTAATCAATTTTCATTTTTTCCGCGACGGCATTAAATCTCTTTTCAGGCTTGTTCCGAATATGGATTCGCTTATTGCGCTCGGCTCGGGCGCTGCGTTTATTTACGGAACAGCGGCGGTTGCGTTAATTGCTTATGGTATAATTGTAGGAGATACTGAACTTGCACGCGGCTTTGCCCATGATTTATATTTTGAGTCGGCAGCGGCCATACTGACTCTTGTAACGCTTGGGAAAACACTTGAAGGACGTGCCAAAGACAAGGCGGCCGTAGCGGTCAAAAAGCTGGCAGGCCTGATGCCGGATACGGCAGATGTCGAGCGCGACGGAAATGTGGCGACAGTTCCGCTGTCCGAGGTAAAACCCGGAGATATTGTTGTTGTAAAAGAAGGTTGCGCAATTCCGGTGGACGGAGTTGTTATTTCGGGCAGCGGCGCGGTTGACGAGTCGGCTCTCACCGGCGAGAGCGTGCCTGTGGAAAAGTCGGAGGGCGGCAGGGTAAATACGGCTTGCGTGTTGCGCAGCGGTTATCTGACAGTTAAAACAGAGAAAACCGGACAAGATACGGCGCTTTACCGCATTATCAGATTACTTGATGACGCGGCGTCGTCAAAAGCTCCAGTGTCCCGGCTTGCCGACAAAATAAGCGCGATATTCGTGCCGGTTGTCATGGCAATAGCAGTCCTTACGGCTGCGGTATGGCTGATAGCCGGAGGAGGTGTGGGAGCGGCGCTCAGAAGCGCTGTCGCGGTGCTTGTCATCTCCTGCCCGTGCGCCCTGGGACTTGCAACACCGACCGCCATTATGGTCGGAACCGGGCGCGGAGCTGAGAACGGAATCCTGATTAAAAGCGCCGAGGCCCTTGAAAAACTGCATTTGGTAAAATACTTTTTTACTGATAAAACCGGAACTCTAACCGAAGGCAGACCTGTTGTGACAGACATAATAACGTTTGGCGCTGAAGCTGAAGATGTGCTTGAAAAGGCATATGCTGCCGAATCGCTTTCGTCACATCCGCTGGCATCGGCAATTGTCCGCGAAGCGGAGGCGAAAGGAATAAAGAAACCGGATGCGGCAGATTATCAGTCAGTAAGAGGTATGGGCATCAGCGTTGACATCGAAGGAACAAGGGTGTTTGTCGGGAAGCCGGATTACCTTGCCGTTAACGGAATTAAGGACGGCGGTTCTTATGATGTGCTTGCCGCCGTTGAGAAACTCGAGAGCGAGGGCAAGACGGCAGTGTGCGTTGCTTACGGCGAAAGGACGCTCGGAGCAATCGGAATTGCCGACAGGTTAAGAGAAGACAGCGCCGAAGCTGCCGCCGAACTCAAGCGGCGCGGAATACAGATTATTATGCTTACCGGAGATAATGTCCGCACTGCGGCTGCAATCGCTGAAAAAGCAGGAATCGGGAGTTTTTTTGCGGGGCTGCTTCCGGAGGAAAAGGAGAGAATTATCAAGGAGCATTCATCTTCAGGCGTTACTGCGATGGCAGGAGACGGGATTAACGACTCGCCGGCGCTGGCAGCTGCGGATATAGGTATCGCCGTCGGGGCGGGCACAGAGATAGCAATTGACTGTGCCGACGTCGTGCTGTCCGAGAATTCATTGAGCGACGCGGTCACCGCCATAAGCCTTTCGCAGGCTACCATGAGAGTTATAAGAGAAAATCTTTTCTGGGCGTTAATATACAACACGATCTGCATACCAGTCGCCGCCGGGGTACTATATCCGGCTTTCGGAATCTCGCTTTCGCCCATGATTGCGGCGGCGGCAATGAGTCTTTCGTCTGTATGTGTTGTGCTGAATTCATTAAGGCTAAGAAAAATGAAAATATATAAAAAAGGAACAAAAAGCCGGCAGGCGCCGGCATAAAACAGGAGGATAAAGGAATAAAAATATGTTTGGGAAAATAGTTGATTTTGAATTTCCCGTAGAGGGAATGACGTGCAGCCACTGCAAAATGTCGGTTGAGAAGGCGCTTAAAATGGTTAAAGGCGTTAAGTCTGCAGAGGCGGATCTCGATAAGAAGCTGGTCAGGGTCAGGGCAGACAGTGGAGTTTATCTTGACAGTCTGAAAGAAGCGGTAAGAAACGCAGGTTACAAGGCATAAACAAACGGCCTCCCCTTAGGAGGCCGTTTGCGTTTACAGTTAACTCAGCTGCTTCTGGAAAGCGGCGACGAT
>CAZMZJ010000005.1:0-148992 GCA_964570825.1 uncultured Lachnospiraceae bacterium
ATCTCGAAGACCGTCCGTATCTTGAGTATCACGATCCGTTGGAGGTATGGGCATGAGCAAAAACATCCGTATTACCGAGCCATCTGCTGAAATGCAGTTGAAGATCAGACGGGCTTGCAATGCCATCGCTACGCAAAAGAAGCGTATGGTCAAATGCCCGTATTGCCAACACAATTCAATCGCTGTTTTCGAGGACACACGAGGTCATGTTCAAGCAAAGTGTAAAAACTGTGGGCGTGAGACCGTATTCGATGTTCTCAGTATGAGACGGTTAAAACTCCGACTTCGCCATCACGAGTAAAGTCGGAGATAACAAAAAAATATTTTTCATAGCTGTGCTGTGGAGCCGCTGATTGGTGAGTCTTCCTAATGCCGCATGAACAGAGATTTCTCTATATAGAGACCTCTGTTTTATCGGTATGGAATTACAAGCTCACCGTCATGCGGCTCTCTTTTTTGTCTCGTCCATCCGCTGCTCTGCGCCAGCGGAAAGGACAAGACAATGAAAAGAATCCCCAAAACCCCAGTCGAGTTCGACTATGACCTCTGGACAACAGAGGACGGCAAGTGCATGGTGCGCGTAAAGCTCACCGGCGAAGTAACGGAGGTAGACCGCGAGGTCATGAAAATCCTCCGCGCAGAAGAAAAGAAGCTGAGACGGTCCTTCACCGGCGAGGCATCTGAGGACGGTGAAGACGGAGTTGATACTATCCTCTCTTTGGATTATGTCAGCTATGAAGGCGGCGAGGATATGGACCCGGCATGGCTTGAGGACAAATCTCGAATGGAAGATGAAGTGATGATGGAAATGATGATTAAGGAGTTCGCTCAATCACTCACGCCAAAACAGCTTGATGTTTTTCAGAGATGTCTCTTGGGTGGGGTATCTCTTCGAGAGTATTCAAGGGAAAAGGGCATCAGTAATCAGGCAATCTCGGACATCAATAAGGCGGTGCAAAAAAAATTCAAAAAGTTTTATGCGCGGTACTTGGCAAACGGCTAAAAAATGTCCGTTGTATTGTGAAGAGGGCAATAAGCCAACTTCGCTTGTTCCTTGAAAACTGAATAGTTCAGTGCTGCGGATCTTTCCTCTTTTCTCGAAGCGACTTGTCTTCTGCCGCCATGACCTCCAACCGGAGTGAGCGATCAACAGAGAGACTGAACAGCCGGATTTGCGAAGCAAATCATGTGGTGACGGCTGATCGCCATGATGGAGAAGTTGGGTATAATGATACTTCCGTCTCGATTTTTCGGGGCGGCTCGGAGCGATCCTCGGAGGGGTGAGAGTCCCATGATACCAATTAACCGTTGGTAGTCCGTAGCATTCCCTATTCAGCAGGGGCGCGAGCTGCAAATATGCTGGATTTTTGAAACAAACCTATTAGAAACTTTTCATATAGTTTCAAGATGAAAACTATGTGGCAGAGTGTCGGGCGGTTTACTGCAAGATGCTCTGCCATATCCTTTTGTCCTGAGACAAAAATATCAAGCAGGAGGTGTATGATACATGATGGGCATTGAATCCATGAGAACGGTAGACCCGAAGACGGTTGACCGGAACACTCTCGTTCAGCGCAGCAGCGTCCGGCTCGATCCTACGGCACCGAGAGAGGAACGGCTGCGTGAGTTTATCAGGCAAATCAAAAATCCCTATTGCTATCTCGATGGAAAGACTGTCGTGAAGATCAGCTTCTCCAATACAGATACCACTATGGAAGATTGTCTTGAGCATTATCTGAGAGGACTTTGATTATGAACAAATTGAATCTTTTTCGCAGAAAACTTTTTTTTGCTTGGTTCTATCGACAAGAGGAAGATTTTGTGGTATAATCACATCAGGTCAAAAAAAGAAGAATAGGACTGAGCCGCCGATGGAATGTTGGGGGCTATGTCTTGTTTCTCTCATATCTAAGAAGCAAGCCTTCGTCTTTCTGATTTGATGTATCACACCAAACAGAAAAACGGAGGTTATTTTTATGCCAACAAAGGTGTACCGAACAGCTATCTACTGCCGCCTCTCGCGTGAGGACGGTGACAAGGTGGAGAGTAATTCCATTGCAAGCCAGAGAGCCATCTGCGAGGACTTCATCGCAAAGCACGACGATCTTGAAATCGTATGTGAGCCGTTTATTGATGACGGTTACAGCGGTGTTTCTTTCAATCGTCCGAACTTCAAGAAGCTCGAAGCTGCAATCAAGAAGGGGGCTATTGAATGCATCGTGGTCAAGGACCTCAGCCGCTTTTCAAGAAACTACATCGACGGTGGACGCTATCTTGAAAAGATTTTCCCTCAGCTCGGTATTCGCTTCATAGCCATCAACGATGCCTATGACAGCTTGACCGGCGATCCTCAGTCTGACTCGTTTGTCATTCCGTTCAAAAACCTGATAAACGATTCCTACTGCAAGGACATCTCAATGAAAATCCGTTCCAGCTTGGAGGTCAAGCAAAAGAACGGCGAGTTTGTAGGGGCATTCGCGCCCTACGGCTACATGAAATCCCCGGAGAACAAAAACCAGCTCATTGTCGATGAGGCGGTCAGTGAATATGTCCAGATGATCTTCGCTATGTATAAGGACGGTTTTTCAATCGGACGCATTGCTGCCAGACTGAATCAAATGGGCGTTTTATCTCCGATGGAATACAAACACTCAGCCGGAGTGAAGTTCGATACTATCTTCAAAACCGGCGAGACGGCGAAGTGGACATACAACGCCATTCTCCGCATCCTGACAAATGAGGTCTATATCGGCGTTCTGGCTCAGGGCAAGCGCGGCACTCCCAACTACAAGGTGCGCGTCGTTCAGAGCAAGGACGAAGCCGAGTGGGTAAAGGTTGAGAATGCCCATGAAGCCCTCGTTTCCTATGAAGACTTCATGGCGGTCAAGTCCATGATGAAGAGGGATATGCGCTGCGCTCCTGACAAGGAGGAAGCACATCTCTTCTCCGGCTTTCTGTTCTGCGGAGACTGCCAGCAGTCGATGATCCGCAAGACTGTTCCGTCAAAAACGAAGAAGTATATCTACTATGTCTGTTCTCAGAACAAGCATAGCCGCACTTGCAGTCCTCACAGCATCAGTGCCAAAGAGGTTGAGGAAACCGTCTTTCGAGCCATCCATGACCAGATCGAGCTTGTCATCAATCTTGAAAAGGCACTTGAGATGATTGAGAGACTTCCGTCTCAAAGCCGCAAGGCATTCAACTACGAGGCTCAGATCACGAAAATTGAGGAAGAGATTGAGCGTCATCAGAAGCTCAAGCTCATGCTCTACGAAGACCTCTCTGACGGCGTAATTGATAAAGCGGAATATTTTGAGTTCCGCAACAGCTACACCAAAATCATAGAGGACAAGCAGGAAGCTCTCCTGCGCGTTAAAAAGGAAATGAAGCAGACGGTGACAACCGGCACAATGGAGAGGAATTGGGTAACATTCTTCAAACAGTATGAAAACATCGAAGAGCTTAACCGCCGCGTCCTGATGAGCCTTGTTGACCGCATTTTGATCCACGAAAACCACGCTATTGAAATCGTCTTCAAGTACAAGGACGAATATCAGCAGACGCTTGAATATGTTCTCGGCTATTCCGATGAACTTGCCATTGCCGGATAAAGGAGGGATGAGCGAATGGCACGAAAAAGCAGAAAAGTCGCAGCCGCAGCAGAGCCGATTATCGAAGCTGCTCCTGCGCAAATCTTCCCGACAGCCATCTATGCCCGTCTTTCCGTAGAGAACAGCGGCAAATCCGAAAAGGTGGATGTCATCACCAATCAGATTGAGATATGTAAGTCCTATATTGCAGACCGTCCGTATCTTGATCTTGTCGATACCTATATTGACAACGGACGCACCGGCACTGTTTTTGACAGACCGGAGTTCAATCGCCTGATGAACGACATTAAAAGCGGCAGGATCAAATGCCTGTTAGTCCGTGATCTCAGTCGTTTCGGGCGTGACTACATTGAGACTGGCACATACCTTGAGCGTATCTTTCCGCAAATCGGTCTCCGGTTTATCTCTATCAAAGAGGTTTACGACAACTTTGATAACGACGGCTCAAACGAGAGCCTGATGATCCCTCTGCAAAACATGATAAACGCACTCTATTCTAAGGACATTTCCCGTAAGGTCTCCACTGCGTTGAAAGCACAGATGGAGCAAGGGACCTTCCGCAAGAGAAATCTCCCGTATGGCTATAAGTGGAATGATGAACGCTCCAATATGGTCATCGACGAAGACAGCGCAAAGTTCGTTCGTCTGATGTTCCAATGGAAGATTGAGGGGTGGTCAATTCCGTCAATCCTTGATGCCCTTGACTGTATGGGCGCACCAAATCCCGAAGCGCGTAAGCGTGAGGTCGGCACAAGAGACGGCGATCCGTCAAATCATACCGGCTGGTACAGCTCGACGCTCTACGGCATACTCACGAATCCCCATTATGTAGGCGATACCGTTCTCGGACGGTCTATGAAAGCAATCTACAAAAACATCCCGTCTCACAATGTAAAGGACAAGGATGAGTGGATTGTCTTTCCCAATACCCACGAGGCGATTATCTCCCGTGAGGACTTTCAAAGAGTGCAGGACATTATGAATGCCGCATCCGAAGCCCGACAGACGAAAATGCAGAAGTCCGAAGAAATCAGAGCGACGCTCGTCAATCTCTTCGAGGGCAAGATTGTCTGCGCGGACTGCGGCAGGAAGATGTACTTTCACAGAAAGCGCATCGACAAGGACAAGCGCGGACGCTGGTATGCCTATTATGAGTGCAGCACTTCCGTTTCCAGACGGTATGAGCATTGTACTTCGCATTACACCCGGCAGGATAAGCTCGAAGCCGATGTACTTGCTGCTATACAGCTTCAAGTCAAGGCGGCTCTCGACTATGACAGGCTGCTCGGCAAGTTGAGAGGCAGCGAGGGCGAAAAGAGTATCCGTGACAAACTGAATGCTACAATCACAAGCCTTAACCTCAAGCTCGGCGGCGTTTCCAAGAAGCGCACTCGGCTCTATGAGGACTTCACAGAAGGTCTTCTGGATGAAGAGGAATACACCTTCGCAAAGAAAAGCTACGATGAGCAGTATGCGGATCTGTCTCGCCGGTTGGACGAGGCAGTCCAGCGCAGAAGCAAGTTCAGTGAGGCGATGTCGGTTGATAACAAGTGGATCACGCTGATGAAGTCTGTCAGTACGGCAGAACAGCTCTCTCAGGATTTAGTGGACGAGTCTGTTGAGTTGGTCAAAGTCCATTATGACGGCTCGGTGGAGCTGGTCATGAAATACGGTGACATCTATGCACTCACCTTGCAGAGTATCAAAGAAGTTCAGGAGGCGATGTAATGAGCAAGGATTATACCATCGGCATCTACATACGCCTGTCTCTGGCTGATGAAGATACCGGCTACGGAGGCAAAGCGGAAAGTGACAGCATCGGCAATCAGCGTATGCTTATAAACCGCTATCTCGACAAGCATCCGGTCCTGTCCAAATATCCGAGACTTGAGTTCGCGGATGACGGTTATACCGGTACGAACTTCAATCGTCCTCAGTTCGTGGCGATGATGGAAAAAGTCCGTCGAAGCGAGATCAATTTGATCATCGTCAAGGATTTTTCGCGTTTTTCTCGTGACTACATTGAAACCGGAAACTATCTGGAATGCACCTTTCCTTTTATGGGAGTACGCTTCATTTCCATCAACGACGGATATGACAGCGATGACTACAAGGGTACAACCGGAGGTCTTGAGGTTGTCATGCGTAGCATCATCTACGCTGCATACAGCAAGGATTTGTCTATGAAGACCACCTCTGCTAAGGTGCAAATGATGAAGCAAGGCAAGTATGTCGGAGGCTATGCGCCCTATGGCTACATGATGCACCCGACGAAAAGAAATGCCCTCGCCATTGATCCTGACTCCGCTGCTGTTGTCCGTCGCATCTTTGATGAGGCTATTGCCGGAAACAACACATCTGCAATCTGCAAGATGCTCAATGATGAGAATGTACCTACGCCCGGACAGTATTTCAGAAGCAAGTATGGTGGCAACAAGAAGTTCAGTCACATGAGCGAGAAAATCAGTTGGGATGTGGCTATGGTGCTGCGGATCTTGAAGTATCAGATTTACACTGGAGATATGGTCAGCCATCGCAGAAAGAAATGTGGCATAAGCTCAAAGAAGACCGTGGCGCAAGAGCCGATCATCGTTGAGGGTATGCACGAAGCGATTGTCAGCAAGGAAGAGTTTGAGCTTGCCCAGCGCGTGATCCGCACCGGCAATGATTGTTCTAACCGCAAGGTCAAGGACTACCCGCTTCGAGGGCTTGTCCTCTGTGGCAACTGCAAGCGAACATTGCAGCGAACTAAGCGCAAGAACGGAAGCGTTTTCTATTCTTGTCATCACTCTGTTCATGACAGCGATACCGAGTGTCGTGTTGGAGAACGGTACAGCGAAGCGATGCTGGAAGCCATCGTCTACAATGCGTTTGGAGATTTCCTCGCTCTGGCTGAGAAGCAATCCGTCCAGAACAGAGAAGTCGGAGACATCCGTAAAGCAGCTATCAATGAGTGCGCTGCTAAGATCAAGTCATTGCAGATGCAGAGCGAGCAGCTCAAGAGTGCAAAGCTCAGGCTCTACGAGAAGTACACTTCCGACGGTCTCTCAAGGGATGACTACCTCAAGCAGAAGCAGGAAGCCGATGTGAAGCTGGCTGAGAATGCCGAAGCGATCCGTCAGGCACACGAGAGGATGCAGGAGCTTGACTCCGAACAGTCCTGCTCCGATGACCGTCTGAATGCTGTCTGCAATGGGTTCAGAGACAGCAAGGCACTGACATTCGAGCTGACACACGCTTTCATCAAAGCCATCTATGTCCACGCTCAGGACAACATCGAGATCGTTTGGAAGTTCGATGATTTCCTGCAAGGATGAGTAAAGAGTCCACGGGTATGAACAAACCGTGGACTCTTTGCAAAAAATCCTTATATTTTTTTAGTTCCTACTTGACACAAGAAGACATGAGCCGCCTTGGGCGCGATTACCTCAAGGTTGGCTACTACACGGAAGTTTTCTTTCCCGGCTCCGATATCCGCTTCATAGCCATCAACAACGGTGTCGACAGCGCTAACCAACAGGACAGCGATTTTACGCCATTCCTCAACATCATTAACGAATGGTACGCCAAGGATACCAGCAAGAAAATACGCGCTGTGTTTAAGGCCAAAGGTCAGAACGGTAAGCCGCTCTGCACGAATCCTCCCTATGGCTACATAAAGGACCCGGAGGATAAGAACCACTGGATTGTTGACGAGGAAGCCGCAAAGGTTGTACGTGAAGTATTCCACCTCTGTGTATGCGGTTATGGGCCGCAGCAGATAGGCCGGGAAATGATGAAGCGAGGCTATATGAATCCTACCGCTCATGCGAGAGCACACGGTAGAGGCACACCAGATAACCGGACTGTCGGTGACGATTACACCTGGCAGGACAGCACCGTTTCCCACATGCTTGGCCGGATGGAATACTTGGGGCATACGGTTAATTTCAAAACCTATCGCAAATCCTACAAGAACAAAAAGCAGCTCAAGAATGATCCTTCAGAATGGCAGATTTTCGAGAATACGCACGAGGCCATTATTGACCAAGAAACCTTTGACATTGTGCAGCGCATCCGTGATGGCAGACGCCGGCTTACACCTATGGGCGAGATGCCGTTGCTCTACGGAATGGTGTTCTGTGCAGACTGCGGAAAGAAGCTCTATCAAGTTCGTAGCCGCAACCTTCCACAAAAGGAATACATGGTCTGCTCAACCTACCGAAAGATTAAAGGCGGCTGCAGCTCCCACCAAATACGCAACAAGGTTATTGAGGAATTGCTCCTTGACGGAATCCAGACTGTAACCGCCTATGCAAGAGAGCACGAGGCAGAGTTCGTAGAGCTTGTTACGAAGAAGTCACAGACAGAGCTTGACCGGAGCCTCAAAGATGGGAAACGCGAGCTTGAACAGGCGCAGAGCCGCATCCGCAAGCTGGACGAGATTATTCAGCGGCTTTACGAGGATAACATTGAGGGCAAGATTTCCGATGAGCGTTTTGCCAAGATGAGCGCAAATTATGAGGAAGAACAGCGCACACTCAGTGACCGGGTAAATGAGCTGAAAAGGCTCATTGATTCCGAAAAAGAAAGCTCCATCAATGTTGACCGCTTCCTCAATCTTGTGCGTAAGTACACTGATGTCAAAGAGCTCACAGCCGAGATTATACGCGAGTTTGTTGAGAAAATCTACGTTCACCAGATGGAGCGCATAGGTGGCCAGAAGGTACAGCGCATCCGAATCGTATGGAACTGCATAGGCGAGTTTACACCGCCAGCTATTACTGAAAAGGAAAAATCGGCATAGCCGGTAAATACATACTAAACTATGCCGATATTTTTTCCGGGATTATATATCCCTAATTTGCACCCACTAACGATGCGGGGCTTTAATTATTTTTTGATATATTCAACGTCGTCAATAATAATTTTTTTGCCATCCTTAACGTAAGTTTTTTCCTGACGGTCGCCGAGAATTGTTATATAAATTTTCCCGTTTTCCTCATCTATCTCATAAGTCCCCTCAACAGGAAGGCCTAGATATGTCCATGTGACCTTATCGCTGAAAAGACTGAATTTATAAGATGATCCGTCCTTGGATTCGTACGTGCCTCCGAGCTTATTGCAGGCTGAAAGAACCGAGACGAGTATAATAAGTACAAACGACATTGCAATAGCTTTTAATACCGTCTTTTTCATTTTTGGCTTTATCCTCTTTTCGGCAAAACATTTGACATGTGTAAAAAAGTATATCACACGCCGGTGCGTTTGTCAACCGCGAACGCAAAAAAGCTTAAAAGCGGAGCCGTCGCAGATAGTATTAGCACCGGCATCCCATGTTTTATACTTCTGTTTTTCATCGGCCTTGATTTCAATCGACTTTTGTATATTTAACCACACCTATTTTAATATAATCCTCGCCCTTCTCGAAGGTATAGGTTCCTTCGTATGAGCTTGCGTCGTCTTCTTCATTATTGAAAGTTAAGGTTATTTTATCCCCGTCGATTTTATATTTGCCCTCAAGCGACGTGACTGTACCGAGCAGCGTTATATCTATTGTAACGTTGCTTCCCTTGAAAGTGTAACAAACGCTCTGACCGAGCAAGCTTGCCTCATATTTTCCGGAAAGCCACCCGCAGGACGCGAGAGAGACGGCAAGAGCTGAAATGACAATGGCTAACGCGGCAATTTTGACAGCTGAATTTTTCATTTTTTTCTCCTTAAATTTAATTTTTCACTTATGGTTAATGCAATATGCTTTTTACCAAGAATTCTGAAAGCCAGCGAAAATGCCGCCGGCAAAATGCAGAACAGACAGCATACGGCTACAAAAGCGTTTCCGATAATAGTGTAGAGAGTTGAACTGTTTTTGACGCCGACCTTTGCCACAATATAGCCCGCCTTCAAAGGCTCGAGCTGATCAGTCACCTTTCCGTTCGGAGTAATGACCGACGAAATGCCGGTGTTGGCGGCGCGCAGGACATACCTTCCGCTTTCGACGGCGCGCAGCTTAGCCTGCGCGTTATGCATCCTGCCGGCGGCAGAGTCATAGAACCATGAATCGTTTGTACATATCACAATGACTTCCGCACCGTCGAGCACGCTGTCGCGTGTTAACTGTTCGTAAATTGAGTCGAAACAGATCAGCGAGCCGTATTTAACTCCATTGCACTCGATGATGCCGCTGTCGCTGCCGGGAGTCAGGTCTTCGTCAAGCATTGCGACCTGTGCCAGCGGCGGAATCAGCGCGGCAATAATATTCCTCAGCGGCAGATATTCGCCGAACGGCACAAGATGCCGCTTTGAATACACCTGCTCGCCGATTGTGCCGTCAGGATTGAAAAGGACCATCGAATTATATTCGTTTCCATTTCGTCTTCGGTAAAAATGCCGACAAGAATCGGAGTTTTGCACTCTGCCGCAAGTCTTTTTATGCGGCCGACTGTTATCGGGTTCTCCTCAAGAGTAATCGGCATTGAGGTTTCCGGCCAGATTATAATATCAGGTTTGCTCAGCACGGCTTTTATTGAATAATCGCTGTATATATCGAGCATATCTGAAACTTTCATGTCCCATTTGTCGCCCGAGCCGATATTTGCCTGAATCACTGCCGCGTTTATTTCCTTCCCGCTTTTACCTGACGTCGAAAGAAGGATTATACCGCCGGCGACTGCATTAAATAAAACGAGCCCTGCTGCGCTGAGCGCGCAAAACTTGACTTTTTTGCTTTTTCTATCATAAAAAGCGTACGCGGCGAGGAAATTTACCGCCGTTACAAGATATGTTATAAAATACGAGCCGAAAAGCGACGCGGTCTGGAACATAACAGGCATATCGGTCTGACCGATTGCAAGGCGCGCCCATGGTACGCCGGACCAGAACAGCGTCTGGCTCCACTCGAATATGACCCAGAGAGAGGCGGCGAGAAACGGAAAAACCAGTCCGTGCGACCTGACCGTTCTTGTCCTTCCCGTAAGCACTGCAAGCGGAAATATCAGTCCTCCCGCAAGCGCCTGAAGGAAGGAAAGTCCGAACCATCCGGCAATAACGACGACTGCCGCCGCGCCGCGGCTCATTCCGGTGAACTCAAGCGGATATAGATACAAAAACCAGTGGTAAATCACAACGTAGAAGCTCATGAAGAAGAAAAGCCCGTATAAATATGCGCGTTTTAAGGTAATGTTCTGGTTTTTTACCGCTCCGAGAAGCACATAGGCGGCAGGGGAAAGTGTCAGCCATTCAAGGAATCCGAGCTTTGGAAATATCAGCGTAAAACCCGTCAGCATTGCGCCGGCGAGCAAAAGGAGAAGCTGCTCAGATACGCTCACGCTGAATTTCCCGCCGGTTTCAGCTTCACCGCCGGTTTTCTGCGTATTTTTTAGTATTTTTGTTCTCAGCGGAAATCCTTTACGAACCATATCTCATCCTCCGGCAGCCGGAATTCCCGTCCGCGAAGATATCCGAGCGGGCCTTCGCCGTCGGCAAAATCAAATCTTACGCGCCATGCGTAAAGCGCCTGATATTTGTATCCGAGGTGTCTGTCCTCGCGGTTGACGGCGTATTTCCCTTCTCCGAGCAGCGGATAACCCGAATGGGCGAGCTGCGCGCGAATCTGGTGCGTGCGCCCTGTGACAAGCTCGATTTCAAGCAGCGAGGCGTCGCCGCGGCTTTTCAGCACTTTATACTTTGTGATAATTTCCTTATATCCCGGCCTTTGAGTGTCGGAGATGGTTACCATATTAGTATTTTCGTCCTTGAGCAGCCAGCCGCGGAGTGTTCCGGACTTTTCCTCCGGGACGCCGTGAACGGCGCAGAAATAAAATTTGCTGACCTCATTGTTCCGGATTTTCTCGTTCATCACCCGGAGGGCCTCGGCATTTTTCGCCGCTATGACTATTCCGCCCGTGTTGCGGTCGATGCGGTTGCAGAGCGACGGCGAGAACGACTGCTCGCCGTTGGGATTATACTCGCCTTTCTGGTAAAGATAGGCTTTGATGTGAAGAATCAGGGTGTTGTCCGCGCCGTCGGTGTCCTCGTGCACGAGCACGCCGGGACGTTTGTTAAGCAGCAGGATGTTCTCGTCCTCATAGACAATTGACAGCTTTGGCTTTATTGCGGTAAGCGCGCCCGAATCCCGCTCGGGCGAGCCGAAGAATTCATCCTTTATGAAAAGCTGGATTTCGTCGCCTTCTTTGAGGATATAATTCTGCTCGCAGCGCGCGCGGTTGACCTTTATTTTTTTGATGCGGATAAATTTATACATCAGCGACGCGGGAAGTCCTTTTACAGCTTTTGAAATGAACTTGTCGAGTCTCTGGCCTGCGTCGTTGCGGCCGATTTTGAGTATGCGCATATATCACCGAACCTATAATATATGGAGGACAACCAAGATCGCCCTCCATTGAATTTATTATGAATGATTATTTTGTGCCGAAGATTCTGTCGCCGGCGTCGCCAAGTCCCGGAACAATATACGCGTGCTCGTTGAGGTGATCGTCGAGCGCCGCGGCGAAAATATCGACATCCGGGTGGTCGGCCTGCAGTTTTGCGACTCCTTCGGGAGCTGCCACAAGGCACATCATGCGTATATGGGTGCAGCCGCGCTTTTTAATCATTGAGATGGCGTCGGACGCCGAGCCTCCGGTGGCAAGCATCGGATCGACGAGGATTGCCAATCTCTCCTCTATATCGAACGGGAGCTTGCAGTAATATTCGACCGGCAGATGAGTATCTGGATCGCGGTAAAGACCGATATGGCCGACCTTAGCGACAGGCACAAGCTCGAGCAGTCCGTCCACCATACCGAGGCCGGCGCGGAGGATGGGAACTATGGCGAGCTTTTTGCCGGAAATCATTTTAGCTTTCATTTTGGTTATCGGGGTTTCAATTGTCACTTCCTCCAGCGGCAGGTCGCGTGTCAATTCATAGCCCATGAGCATAGCCACCTCGTTAAGCAGCTCGCGGAAATCCTTCGAACCCGTTTTTTTATTTCTCATAATCGAGAGCTTGTGAGTTATAAGCGGGTGGTCTATAAGATGAAACTGACTCATAGTTTCTCTCCTTTGTTTTCTATTTCCTGTCTATTATACTCCGCACGCGGTTCTTTTTCAAGTATTATTTTCAAATTAACGAATAAAATGCAGAAGTTTTCCGTCCTCCTTATTTACAATGCGGGTAAAGGGTGGTAAAATAATGCTGTAAAAATGTCAAACCAGCAAAAAGGCGGTTGTTCATGTCGGAACGAAAAAAGACAGTCGGCATATATACTCTCGGCTGCAAAGTAAACCAGTATGAAAGCGAAGCCATCGCCAAAAGGTGCGCCGAACTCGGTCTTTCGGTGACGTCACCCGAGGATATCTGCGGCGCTTATATAATAAATACCTGTACTGTCACCCAGGAGGCTGACCGCAAGGCGCGGCAATTCATACGCAGGGCGATTTCCCGCAACCCTGAAGCGTACATTATCGTGACCGGCTGCTTCTCGCAGATAAACCCGGATGCCGTCGCGGCAATTTTGGGCGTGGATTATATCTGCGGCAACACATCTAAGCTGTCGGCAGCTGACGCCGCGGCGGAGCTTATAGCATCCGGGGCAAAAAAAGCCGGGCCCGTCATATCGGTTCATGATATAAACCGTTCGCCGTTTGAGCCGATGAGCATCAGCAGTTACAGACGCACGCGGGCTGTCGTGAAGATTGAGGACGGCTGCGAGTCGCGTTGCACATATTGCATAATCCCCGCTGCGCGAGGAAAAATACGCTCGAAACCGGTGTCTGACGTTGTCAGCGAGGTCAGGGCGCTGACAGAAGGCGGCTGTCGCGAGGTGGTGCTGACCGGAATCGAAACGGCGGCATACGGCCGTGACCTTCACGGCAGTGCCGATCTTGCATCCCTGCTTTTGGAGATTGATAAAATCGACGGCATCGGGAGGGTCCGGCTCGGCTCGCTGGACCCGTCGCTCTTCCGGCCAGAATTTATTGAAAGAATATCCGGGCTTAAATCCCTTGCGCCTCACTTCCACCTTTCGATGCAGAGCGGGTGCGACCGTGTGCTCAATATGATGAAACGTCGCTACAGCACCGCGATGGCGGCAAGGTCGATGGAACTGATACGTCAGGCCATTCCGGGAGTGCAGTTCACCGCCGACATGATCGTCGGCTTTCCGCAGGAGAGCGATTCGGATTTTTTGGAAACACTTGATTTTGTCAGGGCTGCAAGGTTTCTGTCTGTTCATGTGTTCGCATACTCGCGCCGGGCCGGGACGCCGGCTGCGGCGATGGCGGGGCAGATTCCGCCGGAAATCAAAAGCGCGCGTTCTGCGGAGCTTATTTCTGTTGAACGGGAAATAAGGCGTTCGATACTTGACGGCGTTGTCGCCTCCTCTCCGCTGTGCGAGGTGCTGTTTGAAACATATGACGGCAAACGCGCATTCGGGCATACCGGTTCGTTTATCGAAGTCAGCGTTCCCTCGGACGTGCCGCTGCACTCGGAAATTAAGACGGTTAAGCTTGCGTGGCATGACGGCGAAGTGTGTTCCGGCTGTATTAGTGATTAGTTAAAAAACGAAAGGATAGTATATGGATAATCAAGAAACAAGCATGCCTTCGAGAAAGCACGGCATTGTCATAAACTTTCCTTCGCTCAGCGAAAGACTGCTGTATAACATGAGGCTTGACGTCGGGCTCTTAATGAAAGTTGATTTTCTCCGTTTTCTGCAGCAGCATTATAAAAATGTTGAAAAACGGGATCCTTCGCTTGACGAGCTTTATTTTATCGACAGATATCTTGAAATTAAGGGATACGGTGCATCTCCCGTCGGAGAAATGATAGCGGATACGGAATATGCGGCAGAAACCTATTCAGACCTGATATCAAAATGGAAGGCGGTATGCCGCCATGAATACGCGCCCTCGCTCGGCGAGGTTGCCGGCGTCGCCGGACGATATCTTGAGCGTTCGGGCAGGATATCGCCGCTTGACAGTTATGCATCGGTTGCGGCAGGCGACGCGGCAGATCTGCGCCTGATTTTATCTGGCTTCATGCCGTGCGCGCTGACAGATGACGGCGCGGCGGGACGGCTTTGCCGCCGCGAAGCTTTAGTGGCTCCGGCTGAGGGCAGCCTTATTGTTATTCTGCATCCGGCCTCAGATGAAATGCCGCCCGACGCTTTTGCGCGCGCCCTGAGCCGCACGGTTTTCTCAAAAGGCGGTCAGGCATTCAGGCGCGGTGTATTTATAGGCGAAACCGGGATTGCGGGAGCCATACCTGACTTGTGCGGCGGCGCGTCAATCGACCTCGACGCGGTTCCCGGCGTGGCAGCCGGCAGCGGGCTGACCGGGCTATGCGACGCGGCGCACGGAAGCGTGGTAGCCGCGCTCGACCAGTATGCGTATAAGGAATTTGCCGCAGCGGCTGGGGCGGAAAGCATTGCCGTCAATATCATCGGCAGCGTTTCGTCCTCGAACTCGCTTTCAGTGACGAGCGGCGGCAAGCTGCCGTTGTCAATGAATATCAAAATGGAATTTTTACGCGCTCTCGCGCGGCACACCGGCGAAAAGTTTATAATCCGCCGGCATACGCGGAATGAAGAGGAAAGCATCTGCGCGGGCCGCGATATAACCGGCGGAGCGAACTCACGCTGTTTTGACGCGGGGTCAGAGCTCCTGCTCGCGACAGTCAGGGCGGACGGCAGAGCTGAGCCGTTCTTCATGTCGCTCGGAGCGGTGCTGACCGCCGCGGCGCAGTGCGTGGCGGGAGGAGCGGATTATACCGATGCCGTGCTTTCATTCTGCGCCGAGATGCCCGCGGGGGAAAAGGACGAATCCGGGCTGTTCGACCCGTATCAGGCAGGCGACGCGCTTGCCCTGATACTTGGTGCATACCGCGCTCAAATGGAATACTGCCTGCCTGATACGGGCAGCGTTTATACTTTTTCCGGAAACAGGCGGGACTTTTCCTTTACCGTTTCCGCGTCAGCAAGAATCAAAGGAAAACCGGTTCCGGCCGTATTCTGCAAGGCGGGCAGCGGTGTCTACCTGCTCGCGCCGCATTATGACTCTTATGGGATGCCCGATTTCGAGGACCTCCGCCGGCTCTGGCGGTACGCGGCAGCAGTCTGCCGCGACGGGCTCGCGAAATCCGCTTTCGCAGCGGGTCCCGGAAGCGTTAACGACGCAATAATGGCAATGTGCGGCGGCGGGAATATCTGCTTTGACATTTCAGGAAACGTCGACAGCAGAATCCTCAGCACATCCGCGCCGGGCGGCATAATAATAGAATCCGACGCTCAGCTTCAGGGAATGTTGATCGGGCATACAGAAGCGGCGATAAGATTTTCGGGTATTTAATTCATATTATTTTGAAAAAACCCTTGCTTTTTTATAATCGATATGATATAATAACGACTGTTGCTCGAATAATATTATATTTTCAATATATTTGCATCGCTCGGTGCATTCAGGAGGTGTCGAAAATGGCAAAATGCTGCATTTGCGGAAAAGGCGTTACTTTCGGTCAGAATGTTTCACACTCAAACCGCAAGACTAACAGAACCTGGAAACCCAACATCCGCAAAGTAAAGGCTGTTGTTGACGGAACCCCCGCAACCGTCACGGTTTGCTCTCGCTGCTTGCGTTCGGGAAAAGTCACCCGCGCTTGAGTAATCTTAGGTAATCGGGTTATATTTGGTTTAAGCCAAAGCAAAGGCAGACATTTTTATGTCTGCCTTCTTTGTTCTGTGTTCTTTGTTCATTTATCCTTTGTCATTCGTGCAGATACTGAAAATTCAGCTTTTGAAGCAAACATAAGGAAGTGATGAAATGCTCGCCGTAACCGATTGCAGGCTGCCTGCCGATTTGCGCGATTCGCTGTCCCGGCGCGGATTCGAGGTGCTGCCGCTGCCGCCTTTCCCCCTGCTCTCGCCGGGTGTTGCCTCCCATCCCGATATGCTGATGTTTATTCTCTGCGGCAGTCTTGTCACGCATAAGGATTATTACAGTATAGCGAAAAGAGAGATTGAACGCATATGCCTTGCGGGAAATTACAAGCTTATTCTGTCAGACGAAGCCGTCGGCGCAAAATACCCCTCTGATATTCTGTTCAACGCGGCGCCGGTCGGTAAATTCATTTTTGCGAAGAAGGATAAAATATCCCGTCACATTTTAAAAATCGCGGACGAAAACGGGCTGAATATTATTGATGTAAGACAGGGCTACGCGCGCTGCTCGGCTGTCGCTGTCGGCAGCCGGGCTGTTATCACCGCCGACGCCGGTATAGCTTCCGCCGCCTCGGGGCACGGGATAGACGTTTTCAGAGCGCGTCCGGGATATATAAGGCTTGACGGCTTCGGCACGGGATTTATCGGCGGAGCTTCCGGGAAATGCGGCGGGAACGTTTATTTCTGCGGCAACATAGACACTCACCCCGACGGGGCGGCTATGCGCGCTTTCTGCGCCGCGCACCTATACGAGGCGGTCTCTCTCGGCAATGGTGAACTGTTTGATGCCGGAACCATATTTTTTGTATGAAAAGCCGATGCTGTGCGGTATGGTTTTATTCCGGCATAATTGTCGGCATTAAGCATCAAACCATCGCTTCACAACGGCGTTTCTGCCTGATTTTCTTCAGCCGAGCGGCTTTTTGGCCGGCATTTTCTGCTGCGGATTTTACCTCTTCCAGGTGATCTCTTTTAACAGCGGCACGAAAAGCGCCCTTTCGTCAGCGGTCTGCCTGATATCTGCGCCTGTCGACGGATCAAAGAAATACTGGTAGCAGAAGTAAGACACTCCCGTGCATTTTTGAAGCTTCAGCGTGTACTGAAGCTCGCGGTAAAGGATGTCGCGGTTGTTGACCCATTCGTTTGCGCCGGAGCTTCCCGCATATTTATCGGCGGTGCCGCTGTAGCCGCTGTACGCCTTGCCGAGCGTCATCCCGACAATCAGCTTTACGCTGTCTGTTTTAATCATGCTCTGGTATGTTGTCGCGACCTTGACGAAATCGCACGTGGCGTGGTCGAAGCCGAAATAAATCTGCGGGCAGATATAATCGATGTAGCCGGCGTTGCCGCACCACTCGTAAATATCGGCGTACATACTCTCGTAAACAGTCGTAAAGTTGCCGGCGGGGCTTATGCCGAAAAGCACATTTTTATCGTATTCCTTGACGGTCGACCATAGGCCCGAAACGAGCTTGTTGAGCTGCCCGCGTCTCCAGTCGGCAAGAGATTCCCTGCCGCCCGACTTTATATACGCCGCATATGCCGCCGAGTCGAAGGTGGCGTCGACGCCGGTCGGATAAAAATAATCGTCCATATGAAGCCCGTCGACGTTGTATTTTTCAAGTATTTCGCGCGCCCCGTTAATTATCAGGTTCCGGACCTCCTCATATGCCGGGTTGAGGTACCAGCGGTTTGACACTTTTACGATATACTTTCAATTCAGCGATTTATCGCTGTACCATTGTTTTATCGGATATTTATCGCTTACCGAGCCGATTTCGCTGTCAAGCATGGCCCGCATCGGGTTTATCCACGCCTGAACCGAAAGGCCGATCGCATGAGCCTCCTTAATTATTATTGCGAACGGATCGTACGACGCGGTGTTTCCGTAGCTGCCGACCGCAATGCTGCTCATCGGATAATAATCGGAGGGATACATGCTGTCGGCGTACGGACGCACCTGAACTATCACTGTGTTCACGCAGACGCTTTTAATATTCGCCATAATTTTTTTTACATATGAGGTAAAGCTCGCCTCAGACCGCTGTGTCCCCCCGCTGACATAAATATCCGCCATATCGAACTGTGAGAGCCACATTGCTTTGAAATCGTCGTAATTTTGCGGTGTGTAAACGTCGGCCGACGCCCCGGCGGCTGTTGTTTCGTTTTTGATTTCGGCTGTCATTTTTTCTTCCTCTTTCTGCGTTTGAGACGCGTATGATTCCGCACTTATGACGGTTGTTCCAGACCGAGCGGAATTTTCCGTATAGCCATAGTCACAGCCGCAGCCGCAGAGCAGCAGCGCGAGCAGCGACGCTGTCACGGCCGGCCACCTGCCGGATATGAATTTCCTCATCTTAACCTTAACCTGCCGCCTTTCGTTTATTTTTTTAAAGCAAGTGTATTTATTTGATGCCGCATTGATTTTCAATATTAATTATAGTATAATAATTATAGGTAAACAAACTTCGGTTGTCAATACTTGGATAAGAATAAAATACTATCCGGATATGGAGAATTTGATGTTAGGATTTTATAACTACACCGTTATCGCGACATATCTGAGCGTTGCATCGGCGTCCGCCGGCATATGGTTCGTCTTTGAGAAAAAACCGACGGCGGCTGTTTTTTGTCTTCTCTCCTGCGGGATACTTGATATGTTTGACGGAAAGATAGCCCGTACCTGCCAGAAGCGCTCGCTCGAGGCAAAAAAATTCGGCATTCAGATAGACTCGCTCTCCGACCTTCTTGCATTCGGCGTGCTTCCGGCCGTCATAGGCTTTTCAGTGTTCGGCGGTTCGGTGCCGTATATCATTCTCGCGGTTCTTTATATGCTTGCGGCTCTAATCAGGCTTGCTTATTTCAATGTCACCGAGGAAACAAGGCAGGAGCGGACCGACGAAGCAAGGAAGCATTACACCGGCCTGCCGGTAACCACCGCGTCGTTCACATTTCCCGCGCTCTGGTGCCTGTCGGTTCGGCTGTCGGGGGCCTTCGGGTACATATTTGCGGCGCTTATGCTTGCCCACGCCGTTCTTTTCGTTTCAACCTTCAAAATAAAGAAGGCGCACGGCAAAATGTTTGTTGCTATCTGTATTGCGGGAGCGCTGCTTTTTGTGCTTCTGACCGTGTCGGCAGTTCTCGGCCTGACGCTCTGACGCTCTGACGCTCTGATGTTCTGACAGCTGCCTATCTTATATTGAGCGTCCTGCAGCCTCACATGAATTATATTAACGGAGGATAAATAAATGTCATTTCTCGGTGAAAACATACCAAAGCTTGGGTTCGGGCTTATGCGCCTTCCGAAGAACGGCGGCGTCATAGATGTCGAGCAGGTAAAAACGATGGTGGATATGTTCCTTTCCGCCGGATTTACCTACTTTGACACCGCTTATGTTTATCAGGGTTCGGAGGCGGCGATAAAGCTTGCGCTTGTCGACAGATATCCAAGGGATATCTACCAGCTCGCCTCAAAGCTGCCCGCGTGGGCTGGCGCGAAGAACGCCGACGAGGCGAGGGCGATGTTTTATACGTCGCTTGAGCGTACCGGCGCTGGGTATTTTGACTTTTACCTGCTTCACAACCTCGGCGGCGAGCGGATAAAATATTTCGACGATTATGGAATCTGGGACTTTGCAAATGAGCTGAAAGCGAAGGGACTTGTCCGCCATGTCGGCTTTTCGCTGCATGATTCGGCGGAAGTGCTCGATAAAATTCTGACCGCTCACCCGGAGATGGAATTTGTCCAGCTGCAGATAAACTACGCCGACTGGGAGAACGGAGACGTTCAGTCCCGCCTGTGCTATGAAACGGCGAGGAAGCATAACAAGCCGGTCATCATTATGGAGCCGGTAAAAGGCGGTCTGCTTGCAGAGCCGCCGCGCGCCATCAGGGAGCTTTTCAGGGCAATAAATCCCGGTGCTTCGGCCGCTTCATGGGCGCTCCGTTTTGCGGCATCTCTTGAGGGCGTTATCACAGTGCTGAGCGGAATGTCAGACGCCGCGCAGATGAAGGACAATCTTGAAACATTTAAGAGCTTCAGGCCTCTTGACGGAAAAGAGCTTGACGCAATAAAAAAGGCGCAGGAAATACTTGCGTCCGCAAGGACGGTTCCCTGCACCGACTGCAGATACTGCGTCAAAGGCTGCCCGGAAAACATCGCGATACCGGCAATTTTCGACGCTCTCAACAGGTTTTTGGCATATGAAAATCTGCCGTCTTCAAAGGGCAAGTATAATAGGGCTGTCAAGGACGGCGGGACTGCAGGCATGTGCATCGGCTGCGGGCAGTGCGAGTCGGTATGCCCGCAGCATATCCAAATAATTGACGAGCTGAAACGGGCGGCGGAGATATTTGAGAAAAATGACTGACATAGAAAAAGCGAAAGAGGTTTTCGGCAGTTCAAAGTACACCTGCGTTCTCTGCCGCGGCGACAAAGTACTGACATCCGAGCGCACGGGGATAGCGCCGATAATGGAGCTAATCAGTTCCGGTACAGATATACGCGGCTTTTCAGCGGCGGACAGGATTGTCGGGAAGGCGGCGGCGCTGATGTTTGTCCTTGCGGGGATTGCCGGCGTCTACGCCGGGGTGCTCAGCGACGGGGCTGCGGCTGTGCTTGAAGCGCACGGAATCCCTTATTCGTGCGGCGCCCGCGCCGGATACATTGTCAACCGAAAAGGCGACGGGGTATGTCCGATGGAGGCTGCGGTAAAGGATATTGACGATCCGGCAGAAGCATATACCGTGCTTTTGGCGAAAATCGAGGAGCTGAAAAGAAGCGCCGGCTGACCGGCGCTTCTTTTATTAGGCTGCTTGCTCTTGTCTTATGATTTTACAGTTCAAAATAATGCCGGACGGCATAAGTACCGCAAGGAAGAACAGTTCCGCAATTTGAAATTGCAGACAGGCTTTTGTTCAGTACGCCCTGACTTCGAATACCGTTATATCACCGGCGCCGTTGGTGGCGGTTATGTGTATTTCTGCGGTATCGCATTCGGTCGGTGAAAAATCGAGGACGTTCAGGCGCTGGTGATTGTTCCTGACTTCTATTTTCCCGACCTCCTTTCCTTCCTTTTTGAGCGCAACGGAGTAATCCCTGACCAGCTCTGCCGGGACTCCGATTCTCTGCTGAATCTGACGGTTGTAAGCCATTGTCACGCGGATGGGGTAGCGGAAATCGGAATCGAAGGTAAGACGCAGCTGCGATAATATCTCAGGCTTCTCAAACTTCATCGTGAGCGTTTCGCCGCCTGCGGATATCCCGTCTGAAATCCACGCATGGGACCTGCCGTCGAGCCTGCGGGATATGCCGTCGATAACATTCTGCGGCTCGCCGCCGGCCTTATTTGAGCTTGCTGAGAATGACGCACATCTTGCCTTGTCGGCCATGTCGGTGTTTGTAAAGCCGGGCAGGAAGCCGTCGTCCTTAAGTATTTCCTGCTGGAGCTCGCCGATATAAGGGGCGAGACCGCGCGGCGTGCATCCGTATTTTTTGCACAGCGCCGCCGCGGTTCCGACGGCCTGTCCGCCGACAGCGCAGCAGCCGATAATTCTCGTGCTGGCAAGTCCGAGCCTTGAAACTGATATATCGCGGCCCGCCATGAAGAGGTTGTCGATATTTTTCGAATAATACGAGCGGTACGGAATGGTGTATACGCCCGAGAAATGGTTGCAGTCGCTCGGCAGGAGATTGAAGTCGAGCAGCCCGTGCGGCGAGTGCATATCGATGCACCAGCCGCCGTAAGCCACCGCGTCGTCGAAAATTCTATGGCTCAGTATATCGTTTTCGGTGAGGACATAGTCGCCTACAAGGCGTCTGCTCTCCCGCATTCCGGGCAGCGCGCCGACCCATTCGAGAGCGTAGTTCTCGGCGCCGTGATTTCCTCCGTTTTTAATATGATCCCAAAGCCCGTATGCGTAGGCATACAGTTCGTCGCGGATATTCTCGTAATCGGGAATTATATCATCCTTGTCGCCCATCAGCTCAAGCCACCAGTAGCCGTAGTCGACTCCGCGGCAGCTTGTTCCGGAAAGTCTCAGCCACTCAACTGGGTCTGGCGCCATGCTTGAGTCTATTTTGTGCACCGCGCAGTGCATCCTGTACTTAAGCTGCTCCTCGGTTAGAGTTTTCGCAAATGCAGGGGGGGTGTATTTTACCGGCCGGCCGGTGTCATACGCTTTGATGAGAATGGTGTTCCCCATTCTGTTATTGTTGGGCTTCTCCGGAGCGTGAGGTTCGCCGTATTCGCACCTTGCCTCGCTTCCCTGTTTGAATTCCGCTCCGGCGTAATAGCCGAGAGTGCCGTTTCCGGTCGCGTCAACGAATATATTTGCCTTGAATTTGATACGCATCTCGGTGGTTTCCTGCACGCAGCTTATGCTTGCAATCCGGCTTCCGTCTGTTTCGCAGTCGTACATGGTTGTGTTAAGGAAAGTTTCAAGGTTTTTTTCTTTTTTAACAGCTTCAAAAAGGACGGCGTCCCAGATTGAATAATTGAAAAAATCATTTCTTGCCTTGTTTTCGAGCATAAGCTCGTACAAAATTCCTGTTTCTGCATACTGCGGCTGCTTAAGGCTTTGGTCCGCGCCCGAAATATGTATCCTTATTTCGCTTGAAGCGTTGCCGCCGAGCACCGGCCGAGCGTGCACAAGCGCGGTGCGGGCGCCATGTCGCGCCGACGAGATTGCGGCGCATAGGCCCGCCATGCCGCCGCCGACGACCACCGTGTCGAATTCTTTTTCAGTGTATCTTTCCGCTGTCCTCTTCATGGGTTTCACCTGTACCTTTGTCGTTATACGTTTTGCAATTCATTATATTTCGACCCGTGTTGCATTTTTGCAAGCGGAACGTTCCGCTTAAATGGCAGATATTTGCCCGCCGCAGAATAATACCTTGCGGCAGGCTTAAATAATAATTGTATATTTATATTATACACTATTTTTTGACGTTTGACAATGTCTTTCTTTCATTCTCTAATAAATTTGTTTGTTTATGAAAAATATCGCCTCAAAGCAGCGTCTGGGCGTCCCCGCGGGCTGCTATTTTTTTCCGCATATATTATATTTTTTGCACATAGTCTTGATTTTACAGTAACAACATGCTAAAATCAAATCTGAGAAGGTTAATTTATATCGGAAAGGCAGGTCAACCATGAAAATAATCAATCTGAAAATTTTTGAAAAATTTTTTGTAGTTATTTTTGTTGTAATGACGGTATTCATACTCTCATGCCCGGAAGCAAGCTGTGCTGAAGCACCGTTATACCCCGATATAACCTTTGCAACCGGATTTTTGCGCGGAGACACATATTCGATAAACGACGAGGCGGGGCTGTACCTGCTTGCAACAAAAGTCAATTCCGGCGAGAGCATGAGCGGCGTCACATTTGTGCTCGGCGCGGACATAGTACTGAACAGCGGGACGTTCGCCCCCGACGGAACGTGGTCTGAGTCAGGGACCCCAAAGCAATGGATACCGATAGGCAACAATTACAGTCCGTTCTCGGGTACGTTCAACGGCGGCGGACACACAATCAGCGGCCTTTACTGCAAATCCGAATCCGGCTTTATCGGATTTTTCGGACAGATTGCGGACGGCTCGGTTGAAAACCTGATAATAAAGGACAGCTATATAAGCGGAATGTATTACGTCGGTGGCGTCGCGGGCTATGCCTGCTCGATCAGCCGCGACAGCAGCATAAAGAACTGCAGCGTCAGTGTTTATACAAGCTGCTACAACAGCTTTGTCGGCGCGGTTGCGGGCTATGTCACGGGCGGATGCGGTCACTTATTTGAAGTATCCGGCTGTGCAACCGTGTCAAACTCCCATGCAGTCGGAGCAGCGACGAAAGATTCTGTTGTCGGCGAAAACAACGAAACAATAATCGAACCCGAAGCGGTTTCATCGGGGATGAGCAGTTTATGGTTCTGGATTCTTTTGGCAGCCACCTGCGTGGTAATCGGCGCGGCGTTTCTATTTACGCTTGAGCGCAGGCGGGAACCGCAGAAAGCTGCCGGCTCTTCTTCGGATGACTCGATGAAAGCTGAGAGAAAAATCGAAAAAAGCATTGATGCTGCGTCGGAAAAAATAAAAGAAAAAGAAGAAAACACTTCTGCGTCCGCAATATTGAACATCCCGGCGGCGGACGCGCCGAACAAAAGCGAAGCCGCAGGCGTTCAGGCTGAAGAAGCGCCGAAAGACGGAAAAAAGGGCGAAGGATTCTCATCGGAGACGCCGGCTCCGGCGGAACAGACCGTTTTGCATACAGGGCAGACTGTCGCGCCGGCTGATGGTGTCAACAGTAACAGCAACAGCAACAGCAACAGCAACAGCAGCGGCACAAACACAAGCGGCAGCCTGACGGCAGCCGCATCAGCAGCCGCAGCGGCAGTTCTTATTGCCCCTTCAGGCGAAAAGCCGGGTATTCTCGGTTATTACTACATCAAACAGACTCCGGACGGCGGGTATATGTTCAATCTCAAAACGGCGGCGCATGAAATTATCGCGACCTCCGAGATTTATTCAACTCTTGCCGCCTGCAGGAAAGGTATTCAGAGCGTTGCAAAAAACGCGCCGGCAGCCGTAATCGAGGATCAGACGGAGCCCTCCGACGGAAAGATATACGCACCGAAATTTGAATTATATGCCGAGAATACGGGCGAGTTCCGCTTCAGGCTTAAAGCGGCAAATTATGAAGTGTTAATCACATCCCAGCCATATAAGCAGAAAAGCCTCTGCCGGAACGGAATCGACAGCGCCATACACAACGCCGAAACGCGCAAGATAATCGTTGAAGACGCCGAAACCAGTAAAAAGCGGGAAAGCCTGCGCGCTGAAATTGTTCTGGCAGAAAAAATCACAGCCGAACAGGCAGACAGCCTTATTGACGACGAAACCGCCAGAGTGCTTATTGAAACTATGGACAGCGACGACGAAACGTCAAAAAAGCTGAACAGCGCAATCGTCTATACCGATACGCTTGGCGAAAATTTTGAAAACGGCGACCTTGTCAACGTCGCAGTTCTGATAAAGAAGGGACTTGTCCCGCGCAGCACGCGCCATATACAAGTCATCGGCCGAGGAACGCTCGGCAAGGCTCTGACCGTCGAAGCAAACCAGTTTTCACCCAACGCCGTCAAAATGATAGTTTTAACCGGCGGAACTGCCGTCAAGACAAACGACTGACGCTTATAGACATTCGAACGGCTTGCGGCTCTGAGCGCGGACACGGACATTGGGAAAAAAAATACAAGGCGGCTGCCAAAAGACAGCCGCCTTATTTGTCCGGGAAACAGTTCTGCAAAAAGCAGGCGGATGCAGATTTTTTGAGGACTTCGCTTGCTGCTTTCCCTTTTTGCTTATCTTACATAAAGCTCGCTTCCGTTGAAATCGACAGTCAGAGTCGTATCGGGCGACGGGTCGTCTGCTATGATGTGCTGCGCGACGAGAGTTTCTACCTTAGACTGAATGAAGCGCTTGAGCGGACGGGCGCCATATACCGGATCGAAGCCTGAGGCTATTATATAGTCGCGGGCGGAATCGGTTACATTCAGCGTGAGGCGCAGGTCTGCAAGGCGGCGCCGCAGGTCGCGGAATAGCAGCTCTGCCACCCCGCGTATATCGCTCTTGGTCAGCGGGCGGTAAATAACTGTTTCGTCGATGCGGTTGAGGAACTCGGGGCGGAAGCTGCGGCGCAGCAGCTCGGTGACTGTTTTGCGGGCGCTCTCGCTTATCCGGCCGTCGGGCGTGATGCCTTCGAGAATGACGTCGGAACCGAGGTTTGAAGTCATGATAATGATTGTGTTCTTGAAATCGACAGTTCTGCCCTGGCTGTCGGTGATTCTGCCGTCGTCGAGCACCTGAAGCAGAACATTGAATACGTCGGGATGCGCTTTTTCTATTTCATCGAAAAGCACTACCGCATAAGGTCTGCGTCGCACCGCTTCGGTGAGCTGCCCGCCCTCGTCGTAGCCGACATATCCGGGAGGCGCTCCGATAAGGCGCGAAACTGAGAACTTCTCCATGTATTCGCTCATGTCGATTCTAACAATGTTTTTCTCGTCGTCGAACAAAGCTTCGGCGAGAGCCTTTGCGAGCTCTGTTTTGCCGACTCCCGTGGGGCCCAGGAACATAAAGGAGCCAATCGGGCGTTTCGGGTCCTGGATACCCGCGCGCGAGCGCAGAATAGCGTTGCTGACTATGGTGACGGCCTCGTCCTGGCCTATCACCCGGCGATGGAGTATCTCCGGCATTGAGAGGAGCTTCTTGCGTTCGCTCTCAAGCAGCTTGGATACCGGAATACCTGTCCAGCGCGCGACGATTTTTGCTATTTCCTCCTCGGTCACGCTGCTGCGCAGCAGAGTTGTTTTTTCGCCGCCCGCCTTTCCCTCCTCCTCCGCGAGTTTCTTCTGCAGGTTCGGAAGAATGCCGTATTTAAGCTCGGCGGCGCGGCTCAGATTGTATTCGTTCTGCGCTTTTTCAATTTCGGAATTTGTGCGTTCGATTTCCTTGCGCAGTTCGCTCACTTTGTCGATCGAGCGTTTTTCGTTCTCCCATTTTGCTTTCATGGCGTTGAACTTTTCGCGCAGTTCGGAAAGCTCCTTGCGGATTTGATCCAGATGTTCAAGAGAAATCTTGTCCGTTTCCTTTTTAAGTGCCGCTTCTTCGATTTCGAGCTGCATTATACGCCGCTGAATCTCGTCCATCTCAGCCGGCATTGAGTTCATTTCGGTTTTTATAAGGGCGCAGGCTTCATCGACAAGGTCAATCGCCTTGTCCGGCAGGAATCTGTCCGATATATAGCGGTTTGATAGGGTTGCCGCGGCGATTAAAGCCTGGTCATGGATTTTCACGCCGTGGAATACCTCGTACCTCTCCTTGAGTCCGCGTAGTATTGAAATTGTGTCCTCCACGCTCGGCTCGTCAACCATTACAGGCTGGAAACGGCGTTCGAGCGCCGCGTCTTTTTCAATATACAGCCGATATTCGTTCAGGGTTGTTGCTCCGATGCAGTGGAGCTCGCCGCGCGCGAGCATCGGCTTTAAGATATTGCCGGCGTCCATCGCGCCCTCGGCTTTTCCCGCGCCGACGATATTGTGCAGTTCGTCGATGAAAAGAATTATCTTGCCATCGCTCTTTTTAATATCTTCGAGTACGGCTTTCAGACGTTCTTCGAACTCTCCGCGGAATTTGGCTCCGGCGATCAGCGCCCCCATATCGAGTGAGAAGACGGAGCGGTCGCGGAGGTTGTCGGGCACGTCTCCGCGGACGATACGCTGAGCGAGGCCCTCGGCAATAGCGGTTTTGCCGACGCCCGGCTCGCCGATCAGCACCGGATTGTTTTTTGTTTTCCGAGATAGAATGCGTATAACGTTCCGTATTTCCTCATCACGTCCGATGACCGGATCAAGCTTCTGTGCTCTGGCGAGCTCGACAAGGTCCGAGCCGTATTTTTTGAGAGCCTCGTAGGTATCCTCCGGATTGTCGCTGGTGACTCGTCTGTTGCCGCGTATTTCCTTAAGTGCTGCGAGCAGCTTGTTCTTTTCGACGCCATATTTTGAGAGAAGCTCTTTTATGTCCCTGTCGGCCGTGTTTGCGATGCCCAACAGGATATGCTCGACCGATATATAATCGTCGTTCATCCCCTCGGCGAGCTTTTCAGCCTCGTTAAGTGCTTTGTCAGCGGCTGACGAAAGGTAGAGAGAATCGGAGCCCCCGCTGATTTTCGGGTATTTTGAGATGATATTGTTGAGTTCCGACGTTATGTTTTCGGGCGATGCTCCGCATTTTTTAATGAGTTCACGTGCGATTCCGCCGTCCTGTTCTGCAAGCGCGAGCAAAAAATGCGCCTGTTCAAGCTGCTGGTTGCCGTTTTCGCGGGCAATGCTTTGCGCACGGCCTACCGCATCGATACTTTTCTGCGTTAATTTTTGGGTGTTCATAATATTTCACCTGTTCTTTCACATATTCTGATTTTCCTTTTAACTGATAATATCCCGTTTTTCATTTTTTTAACAGTTTTATTTTACTTTTTATTTGTGAACATTTATGCAATAATATATTAACTTTTTGTAAACATTAGCACTCTCTCCGATATACTGCTAATCATAATCATGTTTGCATTAAACATTACTAAAATAACCAATAATAATATTAGCAGCTATGAATGCGTTCTGATACATACGGGTTAAATTCATAGATGCCGCCAAACTCCAAACTTCATACTTTTAACTTCAAACTTCAAACTTCAAATTTCAAGCATCAAACATAAAACATCAAACATCAAACATCAAACATCAAACGTCAAACATCAAACGTCAAGCATTAAACCCGAACAATCGGCCTTCAGCCGTTGCGAGATAGCGCCGAGCAGGACGGGGTTTAGAGCCTCCCGATGCAAGACAATATTAAAAGGCTGCAGATTCATTTTCTGCGGCCTGTCTTAATGGCTCAGGCTTAATTTCGCCTTATGCAATCCAATCGCATTGACATATAAAGCAAAACCCCGTATCGCCATATAATATAAGGCAATACGGGATTTTTTTGTGTTGGTGGAGGTGAGGGGAATCGAACCCCTGTCCGAAAATTCTTCAATACGGCTTTCTCCGGGTGCATTATGTCATTTGAGCTTCCCCTTGTCCGCCGCCGACATACAGGCTGCGGTCGCAGGTAGCCATCTTATGCGTGATCCGGCTGATGGCGAGTCCCGGATGCACGTTCACCGCTTACTGACGTTCAGTCCCGGGCCGCGATACTCCCGAGAGGAACGGGCTGCCTTGCGGCAGCGTCACCGCTTACGCGGCGAGTGCTACTTCGTTATTAGCGTTTAAATTTAATTTGGGCAGTTTAAGAGATTACCCGGCTCTACCCGCTTACCGTAAATCAAAATCCCCGTCGAAACCTTTACGCCCCCATATGGCGGAATACAGTAATATTGTATCCGGTTTCCTTGTTGTTTTTCAACAGTAATTTAATTTTTGTTCTCTGATTCCTCTCCGATAAAAGTAACAACCTCGCCGACGGGCTTTCTTGCCCGTTTTGGAACATCCGACTTGGCAAATCCGACCGGCACCAGCGCCACCGGGCGCCGTTCTTTTGGTATATTCAGATACTTTCTGCACTCGTCCTCATCAAACGCTCCGACAAAGCAGCTGCCGATTCCCAGCTCCGCCGCCATCAGCATGAGGTGATCGGCCGCGCAGGCGGTGTCCTGAATTGCAAAAAGCTCAGTTCCCCGGCTGCCGAAGCGTTCTGTGAGCTTTGCCGCATCTGTGCAGACCACAAAAACGGCCGCCGCACTTTTTAACCATTCGCCTGAATACACCGACGGCACTAACCCGGCTATCATTTTCCTGCCGCGCACGACATAAAAATGCCACGACTGATAATTGCAGGCATTCGGCGCAGCCGTTGCGGCTTCGATAAGTTTATTTATCTGACCGTCTGTCAGAAGGGCGTCGGTGAATCCGCGCACCGAACGTCTTTTGTTAACCAGCTCGTTAAAATCCACGGCAGACCCGCCTCCTTTATCAGTATTCTTTGCTCTTGTCCCTCATGCGCCTGTCAATTTCGCGGTCGGCGTCGCGCTCGGCCTCGGCGTCGCGCTTGTCGTACAGCTTTTTTCCTCTGCAAAGGCCGACCTCGATTTTTACATTTGAGCCAGAAAAGTAAAGCGACAGCGGCACAAGCGTAAAACCCTTCTGATTGACAAGACTGCCGAGCTTGATAATTTCCTTCTTGTGCATCAGAAGCTTTTTGTCACGCATCGGGTCGCGGTTGAATATATTTCCCTGCTCGTATGGACTTATATGCATCCCCACCGCGAATATTTCGCCGTTTTTAATGGTGCAGTAGGAATCCTTGAGGTTGACTGATCCTTTGCGTATGCTTTTAACCTCTGTGCCGAAGAGAGCAATGCCGGCTTCGTATTTTTCGTCGACGAAATAATCGTGCCACGCTTTTTTGTTCTGTGCGACGATTTTAATTCCGTCCCTGCTTTTTTCCGCCATAAGCCGCCCTCCTTTCGCAGATTTCTGTGCAGTAAATTTTATTATACTATATCCCGGATAAAAAATCAAGCGTTTTCTGACGAAGCACAATAATTACCGTTTCAGGATATCACGTCGCCGCATCGGTTGAGGCGCCGTCGGCTCCCGTAACATATGAATATGAATAATTCTGACCGCACTTTTTGCAGGCCCGGCTTTTTCCGGCCATCTCGGCTTCCTTTATTGTTCCGCTTTCCACGGCAGCGGAGTTTGAAAGCGCGCTGCAGTTCCGGTCGATATGCCAGACGCTGCCTCCCGCCGTCCAGTAAACGATTACGTTGCCGTAAGCGTCGGTATCGGCCGTATAATTTTCAGCTTCGGTTTTCAGGTCTGTCATCCCGCCCTCGGAAGCGGCGCTTTCAGACGCCGCAAGGCCGGCCGATATTGCGGCGATCTGTTCGGGAGTGACGGTTTCGCCGGCATAAAATCCGCGGCTGAAGTCCGAGTATTCAGAGCAGCCGGTTAAAACCAGAGCGAGAACCGGAATAATGGCACAAAACAGAATGTATTTGATTTTCATCAGTCATCCGCCTCCGAGAGCATTCGCTCAAGCAGGTTTACCTTATCCGCCGCATATTCATAAGCCCCGCGGTAGTCGTTAATCTCTTTTGAGCATATCTCAAGGTCATAAAAAACGGTAAACAGGAACGGATCCGGCACAGTGTTCTGGGAAGTCAGAATACTGCGGAGAAGCTTTGCCGCATCCGGGAAATTATTTGTTTTCATAGCCTCTCTGGCTTTTATATGTGCATACAGCGGGCTGTCCTCGCCGCGGTTGAGCAACAGTGAAATTTTATCATCGGGTACCGCTTTCCCGTTTTCGAGCGCCTCGAGCGCGGCAACATAAACGCAGAAACTATCTCCGTAAGCAAGCCCCTCGCTGACAGCTCTGCCTGACAGTTCGCCGCCGAGAGTCTGTGAGATGCGCTTCATGTATCTGAAATACACAACCGCCTCTGCTCTCGCGGTATCGTCGTTATAGACGCTTTTTTCGGCATATTCCACAGCTTCTTCAAAAGCTTTAGCCGCCGAGCGCAGCCGTCCGGCGCAGAATTCCTCCTTTGCTATTTCCGATGAACAGCGTGACATGATAAGCTTTATTTCGTCGTCGTCTTCAAGCCCCGGAGCGCGGCATATATCCATACAGATTCTGAAGTCGCCGTTCTTATATGCGCGTCTGATATTTTCGATTTTGTAAATCTTGCGGAACAGCATTTCGTCCTCGCCCTCGGAAAGAAGGTATCCGGGAGACACATTCAGCCGTCCGGCAAGGTAAAAGACGGTGTCGAGCGACGGGAGCGCGGCGCCGTTTTCTATCCTGCTGAGCATATTCCGAGTAATCCTTTCACCGGCAAGCTGTTTCTGCGTCATCATTTTCATGTTTCTTATGGATTTAATCTTCTCGCCGATTTTTATTTCAACCATATTACTTCAACTCCCGCCTGTATTTCTTCCCTGCTTGCTTCCGCAAAAATCAGACCTCAATTCTCCTGTTTTGCAGTGCTGCTGCCGTTCTTATGACATTATATCAAAATACAATAACTTAATCAATGATTTTCGGGTTAATTTTACAGAAAGGTCTTTAATTTAATTTATATTTGTTGTATAATTACTTTATAATTTTTAACTGGAGCCGGCATTAAATTCAATTTATCAAGGTTTGCATTTGACGCAGGTCATTTGCAGATTGGACTCTCCCGGTTTATTTTATTATAAATCCGGCCGGCGGAAAATCAAAAAAAATGTGAAGGCCGCCGCAGGCGGCATGAGGTATTGGCATGGACAGTCTTAAAAAACGTATTATGGAATCAGGAGAAATCCGCCCCGGCGGGATTATAAAGGTTGACAGTTTTCTGAACCACTTGATGGACACCGCGCTAATTGATGATATGGGACGCGAATTTTATGAATATTTCAAGAACCGCGTGGTGACGAAAATCCTGACTGTTGAAGCTTCCGGCATAGGTATTGCCTGTCTTACCGCAAGGTATTTCGGCGTTCCGGTGCTGTTCGCCAAGAAGTCCGAATCAAAGAATCTTTCCTCTGAAACCTATACGGCAGACGTATTTTCCTACACGAAAGGCAAAATGTTCACCATCCGTGTCGACAGACGTTATATAACCGCAAAAGATAAAATCCTTCTTATAGACGACTTTCTCGCAAACGGGCGGGCGCTTATGGGGCTTGCCGACATTGCGGGACAGGCGGGCGCTGAAATAATCGGAGCTGGCATCTGCATAGAAAAGGCATTTCAGGATGGCGGGGACATCATACGCAACATGGGAATCGACCTTTACTCTCTTGCGGTGCTCGACGTAACGGAAGACGGAAAAATCGTATTTGTGGAGAAAAACAAAAAATGAGTACGTTATGGCTGAAAATACTCGCCTGTGTCGCGATGCTCTGCGACCATATCGGCTACTTTTCGCATTACGGCTTTACGGAATACGGAGACGCGATGCGCGCATTCGGCCGAATCGCCTTTCCGATTTTCTCCTATCTGATTGCCTACGGATACAGCAAAACAGGCAACAAATATAAATACCTGCTGCGGCTTATCGCCGTCGGACTCATCTCCGAGCTGCCGTTCAGATATTGCTTTTGGGGTAAAGTCAGTTTTTTCACGCTGACAAACGTATATTTTACCTTGGCTCTGGGTCTTGCCGCGATAATATTGTCTGATTACTGTGCAAAATCCGGGACCCGGCTTGTGTATTTTTCGTTCCTGCCTGTCATAATAGCTGCGGTTGCGGCAAATATACTGGGCACCGATTATGGAGCTTACGGCGTGCTGCTTATCTTCTTTTTCCATATATCCGGAACCAACCGTATAGCCATATCAGCTTGTTCCATAGTATTTGCGGCCCGGAAAATCATCCTCGCTTATGCAGCCGTTTTGTACCATTCGATTAAAAATCTCACCCCGCTGTACTGGCCTTCGATATCAAAATGGGATTATATGCAGCTCTTTGCAGTTCTTGCTGTTGTGCCGATTCTTTTCTGCGACGGCAGCCGCGGTTACGAACTGAAATCGAAAGTGTCCCGAAAAGTAGTGCAATACTCATTTTACCTGTTCTACCCGCTGCACCTTCTTATCCTCGGGCTTATCATCCGCAAGCTTGTCATGTAATGCAAGTCATGAAGCCGCAAAGGACTTTAATATTAAGGCTTGAGGCGGCGAGAGAAATTTTACCCTTAAAACAAAACCGATTGCAAATAACAGCGTTACGTTTTTAGAAAGACTCCGGCGGATTTTTTATCTTATATCTTGTTTAATTTGTTTAACGCATGACGTATCACATAAAAAGCAGCAGCGGCGAAATCGCCGCTGCTGCTTTGTATTTTGTGACCTAATTTACATGCCTCTCTTGACATAGGTGGTGTGCAGGATCTCATGTGCCTTGTGGCTGTTCGGCTTGCCGAAGAATTCGTTGTAAAGAATTTTGACAGCCGAGTTTTCATGCGACTTGCGCAGATCCATCTTTTTGTCGGCATTGTAAAGAATCGATGCGCGTCTTGCTCTGAGGTCGATTTCAGCGCGGACCGATGCCGGCTGATAAGGCTGACCTCCGCCGTTTACGCAGCCGCCCGGGCAAGCCATGATTTCAACGAACTGAACGTTCACTTCGCCGGACTTGATGGCGTTGAGCAGCTTCTTTGCGTTGCCGGTTCCGCTTGCGACCGCAACCTTAAGCTCAAGATCGCCGAGCTTGTATGTTGCGTACTTGATTCCCGCGGTTCCTCTGACTTCCTCGAAATCAAGCTTCTGAAGCGGCACGCCGAGCACCACCTCAGCGGCAGTGCGGAGCGCAGCCTCCATAACGCCTCCGGTGGCTCCGAAGATAGCGCCCGCGCCCGAGCCGATTCCGAACGGATCGTCGAACTTTTCGTCGTCAAGAGCCTTAAAGTTGATTCCGGCTCTTTCAATCATGCGGCCGAGCTCACGGGTGGTGACGGCAACGTCGACATCCGGAACGCCTGCGGCGGCCTCGTCGGGACGGCCGACCTCGAATTTCTTTGCCGTGCAGGGTATTGCCGAAACGAAGAATATATCCTTCGGATCCCAGCCATTTTTCTGTGCGAAATAAGTCTTCATCAGCGCGCCGAACATCTGCTGAGGCGACTTGCAGGTTGAGAGGTTCTCGGTCATCTCGGGGAAATAATGCTCGCAGAACTTGATCCATCCCGGCGAGCAGGAAGTGATAAGCGGGAGCTTCTTGCCTTCCTTAAGACGGCCGAGCAGCTCGTAAGCTTCCTCCATAATCGTAAGGTCGGCGGTCATGTTCATATTGTAAACGCCGTCAAAGCCAAGGCGCTTCAGGGCCGCAACCATCTTTCCTTCGCAGTCGGTTCCGGGTTCGTAGCCGAAGCACTCGCCTATCTGCGCGCGGACCGAGGGAGCGGTGCAGATAAACACCTTTTTCTTCGGATCAGCTATTGCAGCGCGGATTTTGTCGGTATCGTCTCTCTCGTGCAGAGCTCCTGTTGGGCAGGCAACAATGCACTGACCGCAATTGATGCAGGTGGTGTTGGCGAGATCAGTCTCGAACGCGCAGCCGATATGAGTGTCGAAGCCGCGGTCGTTGGCGCCGATGACGCCGATTCCCTGAATATTCTTGCATGCTGCCACGCAGCGGCGGCAGAGCACGCATTTTGAGTTGTCGCGGATAATCGAAGCCGACGAGGTGTCAATCTTCGACTCGGTTTTAGCTCCGCCAAAGCGTGTAGATTCGACGCCGTAGTCGAGGCAGAGCTTCTGCAGCTCGCAGGTTGTGCTGCGGATGCAGGAGAGGCAGTTCTTGTTATGGTTTGAGAGCAGCAGCTCAAGGTTCATTTTTCTCGAGTTGTTGATCTTGGGAGTGTTTGTCAGAATCGACATACCCTCGGTTGCGGGGTAAACGCATGCAGTGACCATTCTGTACGGGCCGAGAGCGCCGTCTCTTCCCTTCTCGGCGACCTCGACAAGGCAGATGCGGCAGGCGCCTATCTCGTTGATTTCCTTGAGGTAGCACAGAGTGGGAATATCTATTTTTGCGGCTTTTGCAGCCTGAAGGACCGTCGAGCCCTTCGCGACCGCATAATCTTTGCCGTTGATTTTAACATTTATTGTTTCCATTATGCTTGGTCTCCTTTCTCACTTCTTGGATACTGCGCCGAACTTGCAGTTGTCGAGGCACGCGCCGCACTTGATGCACTTAGCCGGATCGATTTCAAACGAAGGCAGCTTGTGTCCGGGAGCGGTATAGTTGGTCTTCGAGATGCACTCTGCCGGGCAGTTCTTAGCGCACTTGCCGCAGCCTATGCACTTTTCCTTATCAATTGTATAACGGAGCAGGCTCTTGCATACGCCGGCCGGGCATTTTTTATCGACTATATGCGCGATGTACTCGTCCTTGAAGTAGCGGAGAGTGGAAATGACGGGGTTCGGAGCGGTCTGTCCGAGGCCGCAGAGAGATGCGCTCTTTATATAAGTGCAGAGCTCTTCGAGCCGTGTAATGTCCTCCATCTCGCCGTTGCCGGAGATGATTTTGTCAAGTATTTCAAGCAGGCGGCGTGTTCCGACGCGGCAGGGCGTGCACTTGCCGCAGGATTCGTCGACAGTGAAATCGAGGAAGAAGCGGGCGATATCGACCATGCAGGTGTCCTCGTCCATTACGATAAGTCCGCCCGAGCCCATCATCGAGCCGATTGCAATAAGGTTATCGTAATCTATGGGAGTATCGATGAGGGAAGCCGGGATGCATCCGCCGGAAGGACCGCCGGTCTGCGCGGCCTTGAACTTTTTGCCGTTGGGTATTCCGCCGCCGATATCCTCGATGATTTCGCGAAGAGTCGTGCCCATCGGGATTTCCACGAGTCCGGTGTTGGTGATTTTGCCGCCGAGGGCGAAAACCTTTGTGCCCTTGGACTTCTCGGTTCCCATTGAAGCGAACCACTTGGGTCCTTTAAGGATTATCGGGCAGATGTTTGCGTATGTTTCGACATTGTTGAGTATCGTGGGCGATTCGAAGAGGCCCTTGACCGCCGGGAACGGAGGACGGGGACGCGGCTCGCCGCGTTTGCCCTCGATCGAAGTCATAAGAGCGGTCTCCTCGCCGCAGACGAACGCGCCCGCGCCATAGCGGAGCTCGATGTCGAAGTTAAAGTCTGTGCCGAAGATATTTTTGCCGAGGAAGCCCATCTCGCGGGCCTGAGAAATTGCTATCTGCAGACGGTGAATGGCGATCGGGTACTCGGCGCGGACGTAAATATAGCCCTGATCCGAACCTATTGCGTAGCCTGCGATGGCCATAGCCTCGATTACTGAGTGCGGGTCGCCCTCAAGCACCGAGCGGTCCATGAAAGCTCCGGGGTCGCCCTCGTCGGCGTTGCAGCAGACATATTTTTTGACGTTGCCGCGGTTTGAGCAGGCGAACTTCCACTTAAGGCCTGTCGGGAATCCGGCGCCGCCGCGTCCGCGGAGTCCGGAATCGAGGACTGTCTGGATAACCTCATCCGGTGTCATTTCCGTAAGTACTTTTCCGAGCGCCGAATAGCCGTCGACGCCAATATACTCGTTGATATCCTCAGGGTTTATGACACCGCAGTTGCGGAGCGCGATACGTACCTGTTTTTTATAGAATGTCGTGTCGGAAAGAGACGTAGCGATATGGTGATCGCCTGTCTTCTCGTGATATTCAAGACGTGTTACGGGACGTCCCTTGAGGAGATGCTCCTCGACGATCTCAGGGATATCCTCAGGTTTGACCATGCTGTAGAATGTGCCGTCCGGATAAATAATCATAACCGGACCGAGCGCGCAGAGTCCGAAGCAACCGGTAGTGACAATCTTCACTTCATCGGAAAGACCCTTTGCGGCCAGCTCTTTTTCAAGCACTTCCTTTAATTTTGCGCTGCCGGAAGACGTGCATCCAGTACCTCCGCAGACCAGAACGTGTGAGCGTATCATTTATATTTAATCCTCCTGATTATATCCGGTTATTTCTTTCCGTAGCCGATTGTATACTGTTCAACAATCTGGCCGCCCTTGAGATGCTTTTCGACAATCTCTGCAGCCTTGTCGGCAGTCATCTTGACATAAGTAACCTTGTCCTTGCCGTCCTCGAAGATTTCGACAACCGGCTCGTACTGGCAGATACCGATGCATCCCGTCTGGGTGACTGTGACTTTATCGTTAAGTCCGAGCGCGTTGACTTTTTCGACGAAAGTCGAGAGCACAGGACGCGCGCCTGCTGCGATTCCGCAGGTAGCCATTCCGACGACGACGCGGATTTTCCCCGAGCCTTCGCGGATGGAAACTTTATTTTTCATCTGTTCTCTGAGTGCCGCGAGTTCTGCTAATGTTTTCATAGCTAATATCCTCCGAATTATTTTTCGATGTTATACTGATCCGCAAGGTATCCGGATATCCACTCCAGGACCTCCGGTTCAGCCAGTGACACGTTGCCGAGTATCTTGCGCAGCCCGGCCGTGTCGAGCCGGACGTCGAACTTTGGCGTTTTGTGTCTGAAGGTATATTCAATTTCGGGATGTCCCTGAATAATCACGCAGATTGTTGACGCCATATCTCCCACTGGAGTGAAGTCAATGCTGTCGGTATGGAAGGTAGCGGTCACGGTAGTGCCGTGGTTTTCGGGGTCTGCGTCGGCCGTTTTTGACACAATTTTGAGTTCTCCGCCCGCCTGCTCGGCCGCCAGCCGAAGGAGAGGCAGGCCAAGCCCGACCTTGCGCGTCTTTCTCGTCGTGTAAAATGGATTTGTGACGCGTTCGAGTATTTCCGGCGTCATTCCGCAGCCGTCGTCTTTGACAGTCACAGTCAGCACATGGCTGTCGTCCTCGATCAGCGAAATGTCGATATGGGCCGCTCCGGCTGTTATGGAATTCTGCGTTATGTCAAGAACGTTCAGCGACAGTTCTTTCATTTAATTTTTATATTTTGCAAGTATGCCCGCGACATCCGACGGTGTAAGCCTGCCGTAAACGTCTCCGTTAATAGTCATGACAGGCGCAAGTCCGCAGGCGCCGACGCAGCGGGTTGCCTCAAGCGAGTACTTGCCGTCTTTCGACGTGCTTCCCACCGGCAGATTAAGCTGCTTGGAAACCTCTTCGATAATTTTCTGAGAGCCTTTGACGTAGCATGCTGTTCCGAGGCATACGGAAATTGCGTATACTCCGTTCGGATTGAGTTTGAACTGCGAGTAGAAAGTAACAATGCCGTAAATCTCCTCGATCGGCACGCCGGTTTCTCTTGCGATTATCTTCTGAACCTCGATTGGAAGATAACCGTATATATCCTGCGCCTCCTGAAGTATCGGCATCATTGCGCCCTTTATGTCTTTGTAGCTGGCAATAACCTTAAGGAGCTTCTCCTCCTGCTCCTTCGTGCCATGAAACTCGACAGTGGTCAGCTTCTTTTTCATTGGTGGTATTTCCTCCCTGATTGATATTATTTTAACAAATCGTACCGTAAAAACTTCCCATTATAAAATGGGATAGGGTGAGTATGCAAACATACTTATAAACACACATCTAATATTATATTACATTGTTTTATAATTGTCTATAGTATTTTTTCATAATTATTCAAAAACCGACAGGTATTTTTTGAATTTTATGATAAAAATTATTGATATGATGTCTGAATTCGACCATAGCTAATATTATCTCAGACACCGTTTAACCGCTCTATCAAAAGTCTCCGGATTTCGTCGTCGCCGCCGCTGTCGTCAAGGCCGGGAAACTGCGGCGGATTATACGGCATTCTGTCAAGCGTATGTGCGTCAGAATTTGACAATATTGACAGCCGCCTGATCAGCGGATACTTTTCCTTATATTCGTCGATTATTGTCGCATTAAAAAATTCCGCGCACGCAAAACCCGGTTCCGGAGGGAATGAACCGAGTATTGAAATAAGCCCGTTTGCCTGCTTGTCGATATGAGCGGGGAATGCCGCACCTCCCCGCTCCCTGACAATCCGCGCGGCGCTTGTTATGTCGATGTCGGTCGCCGGTGTGAGAAGATATTCCTCCCTGCCGATAATTTCGTCGTTTCCGTTCATTAAGACCTGGTCGCCGAAAATATCGGGGCGGTTTTTGATTTTCATGCGGTGACGCGAAACGAATCTGTCGAAATCCATTGCGGTCTCGAGCGTCGGGAACAGGCAGACCACATGAATATCCTCAAGAGTGGTAAGCTCCATGCCGGCGACCGGAATTACGCCTCGCCTTGAGCAGGCTTCGAAAAACGCCGGGCAGTTGCCCGACGTATTATGGTCGGTCAGCGCCGCTACTCGCACTCCCGAAAGCATAGCCATTCCCGCGATGTTGTTAGGCGTCATGTCGGCATCTCCGCACGGGGACAGGCAGGAATGGATATGCAGATCGTATGTCAGCTTCCCCATGTCGATTTTATATGCCGAGCTCGCGGCCGACGGCGACGGATATCGAAAACGCGCTGTCCCGGCTTCTCAAAAGGTTGATTCCCTCTTCTCCGGCTTTCTTGACCACTTCGTCAGAAACCGGCGAATCGTCGGCGATGACAATTGCGCTGACTCCGGCGAGCATCGCGACGGCTACAATATTTATATTCGTCATAATGGTAATCCACACCTGACCTGCTCTTGCCCTGCCCATAACCCAGCTGAGCAGGTCGCCGGTATATCCTCCCGTCACCTCGGCCCCGGGGGACGGAAGCGAAAGCGCCTCAAAGCCAAGCCTTCCGGCTAATTCGGATATTGTCATAATTCCCTCTTGTTTCAATAATAAGAATCAGTCAATTTGAATTTTTATTGCCGCCGCTGATACCGTCTGACTTATCAGCCTTGTTGTCGCTTTCTCCGAGGAAAACATTCTTGTCGGTGCTTTTGTTTTCGTCCTTCATCCGGCACACCTTACGGCGGAGATTGATTATGCAGTCGTCAATCGAAGCCTCGCCGTTGACAATGTCCTCGGCGAGCGCCTGGCAGGTCGGGGCGCCGCAGGAACCGCAGTCAAGGTCGCAGAACGACTCGCGGATTTCCTGTATCTGGGCCATTTTTTTAAGGGCCTCGCCCCGGTCGGGGTCAAGCCGCATCACAGGCGAATAAGTGACCTCGGCGTCCCACAGCATCTCTTTCGGGACCTCCCCGTTTTTGCTGTTTTGGATATGGTTCATCGAAACCGGGAGATAGCGGCGCAGCGTCTGAAGTCTGGCTTTTGCAATGTATGGGTTTTCGACCGTAAGCGCGCCGCCCACGCAGCCGCCGTTGCAGGCATTCAGCTCGACGAAATCGAGACCTCGGATATTTTCTTTTTCAATCTCGTCGAGAACGTGTATAACGTTCTCGATTCCGTCCGCGGCGAGGTAGCGGTCGTTCATCAGCGCGGTGGACTCGCCTCCGGTTCCCGCCCAGCCGATGCCGATTATTCCGGTTTGTGAAGCGTTGGACGGATTTGAAATTTTATTCATTTCCGACACCAGCATAAAATAAATATCGCTTATGGCCAGAACGCCGTCGATAGCGCTTTTTTCGGTGCCGATAGGAAATTTAGCGTATGAAACCTTTGAAGGGCACGGGGAAATAAACAGGGCGCAGATATCCTCGTCTCGCAGGTCCGGATGTTTTCTCTTTGCTTCCCTTTTTGCCATTCTCGCCGCAAGCTCTACAGGCGGCATTATCGGCAGAATGTTTTCGATAAGGCTTGGGAATCTGACGGTGATAAGCCTTACGATAACCGGGCAGGCCGAACTGATAACCGGTTTCTTAATGCCCTCCCTGTGCATATACTGCCTTGTGTATTCCGACACAATCTCGGCTGCGCGCGCCACTTCGAAGACATCGTCGAATCCGCAGCGGTAAAGCCCGCTGATAATATAGTCGATGTCGTCGAGCTTGTCGAACTGGCCGTATAGGGTAGGCGCTGGAAGAGCAATTTTATATTTATAGTCCTTGAATTTTTCAAGCTTGTCATAGCTTGCCCGCTTAGCCTGATATGGGCATATTCTGATACACTCGCCGCAGTCGATGCACCGTTCGTTCTTGATAACGGCCTTGCCGTCCCTGACCCGGATAGCCTCCGTCGGGCAATGCTTTATGCAGTGAGTGCATCCCTTGCATAAATCCTTTTGGAGAGTCACCGAGTGCTGTACCACGTTCATCTCGGTATTTCCTTTCTTGTCTTCTTGTATTGTTGTATAAAATAACCGTTACGGAGCGCGAAGGAGAAAAGAATCAGTCTGCCGCGGGCGACGCGGCTCCGGGCACTCTGAACTTCATAATGACTGTCGTTCCCTTTCCCACAACGGTGTCAATGATCATCTCGTCGGAATATCTCTTCATGTTTGGCAATCCCATGCCGGCGCCGAAGCCGAGCGCCCTTATATTGTCCTTGGCGGTTGAATACCCCTCCTGCATGGCGAGTTCGACATCAGGTATTCCGGGGCCTGTGTCGGCCAGGACGACGCGAATTGAGTCGTCCCAGACATAAACGTCCGCCACGCCGCCGTTCGCATGGATAACCATGTTTATCTCACCCTCGTACATTGCGACCGATACCCTGCGGATCGTGTCGGCGTCGAAATCGAGCTGCCGTAACAGTTTTTTTACCTGAACCGACGCTTTGCCGGCAGAGGTGAAATCCTCGCCGTCGATATTGAAGTGGAAACAGATAGGTTCCTTTTCTTTAGTGTTCATGCCCCGCACACGCTTCCCCCCCGCAGGCCGTTTTCATAAAGCTTGCCGCAGGCGACATACATTCTTTCTTTTGTGCGGAGAACGACGATTCCGCATTCCTCCGCGTACTGAAGTATTTCGCGGGTCGGATTCTTTCCGCGAACAAAGACGATGCACTTCATATCCATCATTTCGGCGGTTCTGACCACCTGCAGGTTGACAAGGCCGGTAAGCAGTATGGCCTGTTCCTTGACAAACGCGAGCACATCGCTCATCATATCGCTGCCGCACGCGGAAAAAACCTCGCTGTCAGTTTTGTCAGCGCATGCGAGGACCTCGGCGTCAAGCAGCTCGATAATAGTTTTAATTTTCATAAATAAGTATTGCGTTCCCGCCGGACAGAAACGCTACTCCCCGAAAGATTTATAAAATGCATTTCCGGCATCAGATGATCTGACAAATAATTCACTACAGAATAATTATACAACAGAAGGCGCATCTTGTCCAGTGGTTTGTTAAATATAAAACAAAAGAAAGCCCCTGGCAATTCAGGGGCTTTCCGGCATAAAGCCTTATCTCTTTGAGAACTGGGGAGCGCGGCGTGCGGCTTTGAGTCCGTACTTTTTTCTTTCCTTCATGCGAGGGTCTCTGGTGAGGAGTCCCGCGGCCTTGAGAGAAGCTCTGAAGCTCTCGTCGGCAAGGACGAGGGCGCGCGCGACGCCGTGGCGGATTGCTCCGGCCTGACCGGAAATGCCGCCGCCGATAACCTTGGCGTCAATATCGAACTTGCCGGTTGTTCCGGTAACTGTGAAAGGCTGGTTAACAATAAGCTTAAGCGTTTCGAGACCGAAGTAATCGTCGATGCCGCGGCCGTTGATGGTTATAGCGCCTGTTCCCGGAATAATTCTCACGCGGGCAACCGACTTCTTTCTTCTTCCCGTGCCGTAAAAATACGGCTTAGAGCTTGTATAATCTACTGCCATTATTTCTGCCATCCTTTCTTGTTAGTTTACCTCATAAGGAATGGGCTTCTGGGCCGCATGCTTATGGGCGTCGCCGGAATAGACCTTAAGTCTGGTTAAAGCTTTTCTGCTGATGTTGTTGTTGGAAAGCATTCTCTTGACGGCTCTTTCCATAGCGAACTCGGGGCGAGTCTCCATGAGTGTCTTGTACTGCATCTCCTTGAGTCCTCCGAGGTAGCCGGAATGGCGGCGGTAATACTTCTGAATAAGCTTCTTGCCGGTCAGAACCGCCTTGTCGGCATTGATGATGATAACGAATTCGCCGCAGTCAACGTTAGGCGTGAAAATCGCGCGGTGTTTGCCGCGAAGAATGGTTGCAGCAGCGGCAGCGGTACGACCGAGTGGCTTTCCTGCTGCGTCGATGATGTACCATTTGCGATCCACTGTCTCTGCTTTTGCCATGAATGTGGACATCTTGCGCATCTCCTTAAAAATATATTCAATAATTTTTCAGCCTGCACATTATAACATGCCTTAATTTGGTTGTCAATAGTTTTGCCGAAAAAAATTCGGATTTTTTTAATTTAGCATTACATTTACTCTTATTTGCTCATTTTTGCTTTGTTTTGGAGCATGTTATCTCGTTTTGAGTTTACATTTTAATAAACAAGCGCCGGACATACAGTCATAATCGCGGTCGGATCGAAATATCATATAGTAATCTTAAAAAAACAAAGGAGCCGGAACAATGCAGAAATCATATAAACCCGAAGGAAATCTTATAGACACTCCCCGCAACACCGAACTTATCTCCTCGCTGTCGGGACTTGAGTATGCCATGCAGCACGACATGATTCTTGAGGGAATGGCGATGCTGTGCGACGGCAGATACGACCTTCATATAAGTCTTGGCGACATGGAAGGCATCATCCGGCGCAGCGAGGTTGCGGAAAGCCGGGACGGCTGCGCCGTCAAGGACATCGCCGTGATCACCCGTGTCGGCAAGCCGGTCTGCTTCAAAGTCAGGGGATTTGAAAATTACTGTGGAAAAACGCGCGCGGTTCTCTCGAGGAAAGATGCGCAGACGGAATGCTATGACAATTATCTTCTCTCGCTCATACCCGGCGATATAATACCCGCCAAGGTAACTCACCTTGAAAATTTCGGGGCGTTCGTCGACATAGGCTGCGGGATACCGTCCTTACTGTCGGTGGACTGCATATCGGTTTCAAGGATCTCCCATCCATCCGACCGGCTCGCCTGCGGAATGAATATTATGACAGTAATAAAAAGCATAGATTATGCGACCGGCAGAATTTACGTCACCCAGCGCGAACTTCTCGGCACATGGGAGGAGAACGCCGCGAACTTTGCTCCCGGCCAGACCGTGGCGGGGATCATCCGCAGCGTCGAGCAGTACGGAATTTTTGTCGAGCTGACGCCGAACCTTGCCGGTCTTGCCGAACTTCGCGAAGCCGATTCGCTCCACTGTCCGGTCGTCCCCGGCCAATGGGCCGCCGTTTACATAAAAAGCATTATTCCGGAACGCATGAAAATCAAGCTTGTTCTGATCGACACCCATAAAGGCGCCGTTCCCCCGTCTCCTCCGGAGTACTATATCGACGCCTCGCGCGTCCGCCATCTTGACCGCTGGCAATACTCGCCCGCCTCGTCGCAGCGGGTGATTGAAACGGTTTTCGCGTAATCCTAATCGTCCAATCTGCTAACGGCTATCGTCTAACGTCTATCTCCTAATGTCTGTCTTCTGTCGTCTGCCGTCTGACGGCTGACGTCTGATGTCTGACGGCACGCTTTTCAGGCTTTTTCAGCACACGACTCACACGGCTCTCACGGCGCAAAAGGCATACCGGATTTCAAGCTTTACACTGTCCGATCTAATATTAAATATAAAAGCGCGCGGCTTATTGAGGCCGCGCGCTGTTTAATGAATCAGATTTTGCTCAGCTTTGCGTATGAGCCCATCAGCTTTTTTGTACCCGCCGTGTCAAAGGCGATCTCATACAAAATATCCGCGCCCATGTTGCGTACTGAAAGCACCTCTCCGTCGCCGAAAATCCGGTGGCGGACGCGGTCGCCGTCCTTTATGCTGCAAAGCTCGCCCGGTTCCTGTTTTTTGACCACCGGCCGGTTGACCGTAATGACATCAACCTTTTGGACTTTCGGAGGCTTATTTGAAAAATACACCTTTGACACGGGCACAGCCGGCTGATTTTCTTTTTCCGCCTCGCCGGAGGGAACGAGGTCGAGATACTGTTCGGGAATTTCGCTTATGAACCTTGAGGGCTGGTTGTGTCCGCTTCTTCCCCACAGCGTGCGTTCGGCGGCATAAAGAATAAACAGCTTTTCCTTGGCTCTTGTTATCGCCACATAGGCAAGGCGCCGCTCCTCCTCCATGTCGTTTTCGTCATAAGAATTTATAGTCTGCATTCCGGGAAAAATACCGTCCTCCATGCCCGGGATGAAAACCACCGGAAATTCAAGGCCTTTTGCGCTGTGAATAGTCATAAGCGTGACTGCATCCGCGCTCTCGTCGTACCTGTCGACGTCCGAAACGAGCGCCACTTCCTCAAGATATCCGGAAAGCGTTGCGTCGTCGTTGGCCTTTTGATATTCAATGGCGCCGGAAATCAGCTCGTCGATATTTTCGAGCCTTTCCTGCTCGGCCTCTCCTCCGGCGATAAGCATAGCGCGGTAACCGCTCATTTCTGCGACCCTGCCGATGAATTCGGCGACCGGGGTTGTCTTTGACATTTCCGTGAGCTTATTTATGAGGCCGGCGAACTGTGAAAGCGCGGCAGCCGAGCGCGCCAGCTCCTCGTACCTTGAAGCGTGTTCGAGTATATCGAACATTCCGACCCCTTCCGCGCCTGCGATGCGTGAAATCTCGTCGATGGTCTTATCTCCGATTTTCCGCTTTGGCTCGTTGATAATCCGCTTCAGGCGCTCCGCGTCGTTATGGTTAACGATAACGCTGAGGTATGCGACGATATCGCGTATTTCCTTGCGGTCGAAGAAACGCACGGAGCCTATCGTACGGTAAGGCACTCCGGATTTTGCGAAAGCCGACTCAAGGACACGCGTCTGCGCGTTTGTCCTGTAAAGGACGGCGAAATCCCTTAATGAATGCTTTTTCATTCTGACCGCACGGCTGACAGTGTCAACGATGAATCTCGCCTCGCTGTTCTCGTTGTCCAGCTCGCGCACCGTAATCTTTTCTCCGGCATCCTTTTCGGTCCATAGATTTTTGCCGCGGCGTCCGCGGTTTTTCGATATGATGCCGTTGGCCGCGCCGAGAATGTTTCCTGCGGAGCGGTAGTTCTGCTCAAGCTTTATGACCTTGGCGTCCGGGAAGCACTTGTCGAATCCGAGAATATTAGCTATTGTGGCGCCGCGGAAGCGGTAGATGCTCTGGTCGTCGTCGCCGACCACCATGAGATTGCAAAAGCCTCCCGAAAGGAGGGCGGTGAGAGCGAACTGCGCTTCATTTGTGTCCTGGTACTCGTCGACGCTCACATAAAGGAAGCGCGACTGGTAATGCTGCCTGATTTCGCTGTTGTTTTGAAGCAGCCTGACGGTTTTTAGAATAATGTCGTCGAAATCGAGCGCGTTCGAAGCGGAAAGTCCCGCCTGATATTCCTTGTAAATACGGGAAATCTGCTTTATTCTGAAATCGTTTCCGGCATCCGCTGCGTATTCGTCAGGACCTTTCAGCTTGTCCTTAGCTCGGCTGATTTCGTTCATAACGCTTTTAAGCGGGAGAGTTTTCTCGTCGATATTGCAGCGTTTCATCGCCGCGGCTACAGCGTTTTTCGAGTCCTCGGTGTCATATATTGAAAATCCCGGTTCCAGACCCGCCTCTTTATAATGGGCGCGCAGGATTCTCATGCAAACCGAATGGAACGTGCCCGACCATATTCCACCGATATCCTCGTCGCCGAATTCCGACTTAAGGCGGTTTTTAATTTCGTTTGCGGCCTTGTTCGTGAACGTGATTGCGAGCATACGGTGCGGCGGGCACGGAGCTTCGATGAACTCCGGAAGTATGTCCGCAATCTGTTCTCGCGGGAGCGATGAAGCCGCCTCGAGCTGCGCCACCTCTGCTTCGGTAATGTCTTTTGGAGTTTTGGAACTCATATATGCGTTGCCGTACCTGATAATATATGCTATGCGGCGAACCAGCACAGTCGTTTTGCCGCTTCCCGCTCCTGCAAGAATAAGGAGCGGCCCGTTTACCGTGAAAACCGCCCTTCTCTGCTCCGCGTTCAGATCTGAGTAATATTTGTCAAAAAGCTTTCTTTTAGCGGCAAGATATCTGCCCGGAAGATCATTCATCTGATATGTAAACCTTTCTTCTGTAAAAAGCGGCATTCTCTTTCACCCGGTATGGCCGGGACGAAAAATACACGCCGCAGTTATAATCTGTTTTTTTATTATACTATAAACGTGATACATTTGCAACAGGAAAAGAGTCCTCAAGAGGACTCTTTAATTTAATAAAGTCATCCGCCCTGCGGATTCTGTTGTTTATTATTTCAGCCCCGGCAGTCCTGTCCCTGAGATCCCTGTGTGCCCTGTGTGCCTTGGTTATCCTGTCCCTGGGTTCCCGTTTCCTGGTTATCCTGGGCCTGCGCGCCCCAGTTGTCCTGTGTGCCCTGTGTGCCCTGTGTTTCACGGGTATCCTGAGTCTGCTGGTTTCCCTGGACGTCAGATGCGTTCTGACGGCGCTTGTTCGGCTTGTTGTTCTGCATTTTTGCGTATCTCCTTCAAAGATAACAACATTATTAGTAGGCAATTATCAAACTGCCACATAAATAGTTATCCGCAGAACATGAACTTATTATACATTAAAAATTTCACGACAGCATGTATTTATAGCTTATCTGCTCGTTTATTTCCATTAACAATTTAATAAAATAAAACGCAAATAATCCCGAGAGCAGAAATTCAATCATCCACATAAAATCCACCGTATTGACAAGCAGCACGGCTGCGACCTGCGACGCCGCCGCCAGCACCGCGAAGGCTGCCGGAGCAATCATTCTGCTCGTCAGCGACGCATGAAGAAGCCTGATTTTCTCGGACGGGTTGTAAGAATCGTTAGACGTCATAGAAAAGCCTGTATGTTGCAGTATTATATTTCTGATAACTATGAACAGAAGGACTGCGATAAAAACGAGGAATACCGCTTCTGTAGCGGCGGTAAATCCGCACAGCCTGACGAAGGCATCGTAAGTTGTCTCGTCCCTCATTATCGCCTCTGGATAAAAATTCGTGTTGAACCAGTATTCGTAAATTCCCGTGCCCAAAGAAAGCAGCCCGTAGATTCCCGCCGCGGCAACTCCTGTTCTCCAGCCCCTGATGTACTTTCTGATTATAAGAAGTCCCGCCGTCACACACAGAGCCGACAAAAAATCGGGAAGGATATTAAAATTATCGACATAAAAATCTATCGTCAGCAGCGCGCCCGCGCCGAAATAGCCGAACGCGGCTTTCACCGCCCTGCGTGCGAAAATGTCTTTATGCGTAAGGACGTTTTCCTTATAGAGAACGCCGAGGCTTTCAAGCAGCCTCACATCGCGTTTTATCGCCGCCACATACCGAAGCATCTTGATAATCCATATGATTGCCGCGATAACGGCTATTATGATTCCGAAATCTCTCAGAAGATCCTTGTAAAGGTAGAGCTGGCCGACCGCGCTTTCGTTATAAGTCTGCTCGGTGAGGGAAGCGAATTCGGGGAGCGTGCGGCAGGACGCCTTGATAATAATGAAGGCGACAGTCATGTTTCTGATTTTTTCGGTAATGTTCTTCTGATAAACTGAGCCGCCGTTCTTCCGTGCCGGGGCAAAAGCAGCCTCTCCGCCGTGGCGGGCCGAAAGGTACAGAATGCCGTCGAAAAGCTTAATGACGGCAGGTACGACGGTGACGATTTCAAACACTGACAGAATGAAGGCGAACATCAGCATGGATACCGACTGGTCTGTGGACGGTATAAAGCCGAAGAGCACGAAAATTGAAAAGAAACCGACAAGGCTCGCATAAAGCATCCGTCTGAATAGCTCGCGCGCTTCGTTGATTCTGTCGTCGATATCGGCCGCCTTTTTTATTGCCGCACACAGGAAAAAATAGCCGATAAAATCGGGAAGTATATCAATGACTCCGACATCCGGGTTAAAGAAGAATATGATTGCGGCGATGATGCCGCCCCATCCTATCAGCCTGAGTGGTTGTTCGCTTTTGCTGCCGGTCATATGATGCGCCTCCTTAATAAAATTTCAATTTTTTTTACTTGTCCCTGTTATGATTATGCTCAGTTTTCTCCTCTTCGGTTTTCTCCGGGCTTTTGCTGCGGCTTTTGACTTTCAGATTATCAAAAAACGTATTTTTCGCATTTTTCGCCGGCATATCCTCGTCGCCCTCCGGACAGATATACATATAGCATGAAAACAGCAGCGAAAGATTAAGGACAGACCAGATGAGCTGCAGCAATAATGTCGGCTGTGCAAAATACTTTATATACATCTGATTTTTTGCCAGCGGGCCCATGCCGAGAAATTCAAGCACGAAATAAATCCCGACGAGTACCATGTTTCGCCATGCCGCTGTACGCTGTTTTTGCAGTTCAAGCCTTGCGGCGAGAAGAGCCGCGGCATAAAGGACAGTTAAATTCAGGGCAATATTGAGGATAAATTCCGCCCAGACGGCGATGCCGCCTGCGGCAGAAAACCATTCGGGAAGGGTGATGGCCAGCTTTGCGGCTCCCTCTTGGATAAAACCGTAAATTCCGAGTAAAACGAGAGCCAGCGAGCAGCTCAATGGGTAGGCGAAACCGTATTCATAGTCCCGCAGCTTAAGCAGCGACAGCGACATGACCGTGTAGCCGAGCAGCCGGAATATAAATCCGAAGCTGTTCAGCGACATGACGTATGTTATGAAGTATCCGATGAAAAGCAGACCGAAGCCCATTTATACATCAAAGCCTTTCAGCATATAAATTTTATTGAAAAGACAGAATAAGCTCGCATTCACGCAATAAGGAATATTTCCGCGTTTTGCGCCCATCGCTGCTGTCCTTAACTGTTTTCCTCCCCGCTGTTCGAGCCTGCTCCGCAGCATTTTTTATATTTTTTGCCGCTGCCGCACGGGCAGGGGTCATTCGGGCCGGGTTTCTTTGCGCTTCGGACGGGGGTTGTGCATTTAAGCTTTTTAGCAGGCGTTTGACCGCCCTCAAATCCCTCGGTGAGGGGCTTTGCTATCTGTACTCTTCTGATAGTCTGCCTGTTCTCGCCGACGGGACGGATTGAAAGTATCATGCGCACAGTTCTCTCGCGGATATCCGCGACCATCGCGTCGAACATATCCGCGCCGATGATGCGGTATTCGTTAATAGGATCGCGCTGCGCATACGCCTGAAGTCCGACGCTCTCCTTGAGATCCTCCATGGCGTCGATATGCTCCATCCACATGCGGTCGACGTTCTGGAGCAGCACCGCGCGCTCCACCTCGCGGAACCTGTCGGCTCCGAACATTTCCTCTTTTTCCTTATAGACCGCCTCGGCGCGCGAAATGAGCATCTCAACTATTTCGTCTTTTTTAATATGCTTAAGCTCTTCGTCCGTGTATTTGAAATCGTCCTCGCGGCAGAGGAAGCCGAGGTACTGGCTGCGCAGGGCGTCAAGGTTCCACTCTGAAGGGTTGTCGCTGCGGGTAAAGGAATCGACGGCATCTTTGATTGTCGATTTAATCATTCCGAGTATTGTGGGCGAAATATCGTCGCCGTTGAGCACCATCTGGCGCTGCTTGTAAATAACGTTGCGCTGCTGGTTCATAACGTCGTCGTATGTGAGAACGTTCTTGCGGCGTTTGAAGTTGTTGTCCTCAATGCGTTTCTGAGCGTTTTCAATTGAATTTGAGAGTATTTTCGCGTTGATCGGCGTGTCGTCGTCAAGGCCGAGCTTATCAACAATGCTTATGATTCTGTCGCTTCCGAACAGCCGCATGAGGTCGTCCTCAAGAGAGATATAGAAGCGCGATTCACCCGGGTCGCCCTGACGTCCCGCGCGACCGCGGAGCTGGTTGTCGATACGCCGGCTCTCGTGGCGCTCGGTGCCGAGAATGAACAAGCCACCGACATCCTTGACTTTTTTCGCCTCCGGCTCGATCTGCGCCTTATATTTAGCGAGGAGATCGCGGTAAATTTTGCGCGCGTCAAGAACCGCGCTGTCATCTGTTTCCGCGCTTCCGGTTGCTTTGTTAATAAGCTCCTCGTCCATGCCGAGCTTCCGCATTTCGTCCTTGGCAAGAAACTCCGGGTTGCCGCCGAGCATAATATCGGTACCGCGCCCGGCCATGTTGGTAGATATGGTAACTGCGCCGAATTTTCCGGCCTGAGCCACTATCTCAGCTTCCTTGGCATGGAATTTCGCGTTGAGCACGGTGTGCGGTATGCCGTTTTTCCTGAGCATGGCCGAAAGCAGCTCGGATTTGTCGATTGAAATAGTGCCGACAAGCACGGGCTGGCCCTTTTCATGGCATTCAATAACCTGTTTTAATATTGCGTTGTACTTGCCCTTGACGCTCTTATAAACCACGTCCGGGTGGTCTATTCTTATCATCGGCTTGTTTGTGGGCACGGCGACGACATCGAGCCCGTATATTTCGCGGAACTCGTTGTCCTCGGTCAGCGCGGTTCCGGTCATGCCCGAAAGCTTGCGGTACATTCTGAAGTAGTTCTGGAACGTGATTGTGGCGAGCGTTTTATTTTCCTTTTCGATTTTGACGTGTTCTTTCGCCTCGATAGCCTGATGCAGCCCGTCCGAATAGCGGCGTCCGGGCATAAGGCGGCCGGTAAAGGCGTCGACTATTATGACGCCGTTTTCATTGACGACATAATCGACGTCGCGCTGCATTACTCCGTGAGCGCGTATGGCCTGATTGATATGATGTGCGACAGTCGAGTTTTCGGCATCCGCATAGTTCTGAAGATTGAAGAAAGCCTCGGCTTTTCTGATGCCGCTCTGGGTAAGAGTTGCGTTTCTGGCCTTCTCGTCCACGATATAATCCGCGTCGATATCGTCGTAGCTTTCTTTTGTGTCCATCTCCTTGACGACATACTTGCGCAGGGTGCGGACGAAAGCGTCTGCGCGGTCATAAAGGTCTGTGGATTCCTCTCCGGCGCCCGAGATGATGAGTGGGGTTCTCGCCTCGTCGATGAGAATCGAGTCGACCTCGTCGACAATGGCGAAAGCGTGGCCGCGCTGGACCATATGCTCCTTGTAGACCACCATGTTGTCGCGCAGGTAGTCGAACCCGTACTCGTTGTTTGTGCCGTATGTTATATCCGCGGCGTAAGCGGCCTTTTTCTCCGCCGTTGACTGCCCGTGAACCACGAGGCCGACAGTCATGCCCATGAATTCGTAGACTCTTCCCACGTCGTCGCGTCCGTAGCGTGCGAGGTAATCGTTCACGGTAACGACATGGACGCCTTCGCCGGTAAGAGCGTTTAGGTAAGCCGGCAGAATCGCGACGTAGGTTTTGCCCTCGCCTGTTTTCATTTCGGCGATTCTGCCCTGGTGCAGGATTATGCCGCCGAGCAGCTGCACATAGAAGAGTCGTTTGCCGAGTACTCGCTCGGTTGCCTCGCGAACGGCGGCATACGCCTCCGGGAGCAGGTCGTCGAGCGATTCGCCGTTGTTTAATCTATATTTGAATTTTTCAGTCATGCCCGAAAGCTCCTGATTGCTCATAGCGCCAAAGCGCGGAGCCAGGCTCTCAATTTTGTCGGCTGTCTTTTTTAATTTTCTGATCTGTCTGTCGCTGTAAGTGCCGAATATTTTTGCTGCGAGTCCCATTTTAACCTCCGATGGTTATTTGCAATTCATTTTATTATACATCAATCCGCATGAATTTTCCACACTTTTTATGAAATAATTATTTAACATACCCATAATGATGCTTAAAAGCGGAAAAAACCTTGAATCAGCCATAATTTTCGTGTATAATAATCCGGCGCGGTGCGATAAAATTGCGCCCGCGCGGAGGACTGGGGACGGAAGAATTAAAAAACCGGTTTTCCTTTTAGTGAAAGGCGTTTATTTATATGAACAGCATCAACATAGTTCTGCACGAGCCGGAAATTCCGCAGAACACCGGCAATATAGCCCGCACCTGCGCGGCTGTCGGTGCTTCGCTCCATCTTATACGTCCGCTTGGGTTTGAGATAGACGACAGAAAGCTCAAACGTGCGGGCCTCGACTACTGGTATGCCCTTGACATAACATACTATGACGGGCTTGATGATTTCTTCAGAAGGAATCCCACGTCACAGATATATTATTTTTCGACAAAGTCGCCGCAGAAATACACCGACGTGACATATCCCGACCCGGTGTTTCTGATGTTCGGCAAAGAAACCGCCGGGCTTCCCGAGGATTTGCTGAAAGCAAACCGCGATTTCTGCGTACGCATTCCGATGCGCGATGGTCTTCGCAGCCTGAATCTGTCAAACTCCGCCGCGATAGCCGTGTATGAAGTTTTGCGTCAGCGCAATTTCAAGGGGCTGCGGGAAACCGGAGAGCTGACGAAGTACTCATGGAACGATAAGTAAAATAATATCCATTATTTCCTGTTTTCTCATCATACCACCGGTCTGAGCGCCGCTTACAAGGCGCTCCGTCTGATATTATACATTTAATTAGAAAAGCTGCCGCAATCTGATTGCGGCAGCTCCATATTATTTATTTTTTTGCCGTTTCCGGTGTAACCTTCTTGAGATAATACTCAATCACGTCGCCGTTCTGTACCGTATAATCGTCGAAACCTTTAGTTCCTTCCTTGCCGTTAAGAGAATACCACCAGTACGTTGTGTAAAGCACTGTTGTTTCATCTGAGCCGCCCGTCGTTCCGGTCACATCGCCCGCTGAAACCGAACCGATTGAAATAATCGTGCGTATATCGTTGGTGTCGTCAATTTCAACGGTTTCGTTTTCTGTTTCCATGTAGAAATAGTCATCAATAATATCGATAAGCGTCGGGGCTTTTCCGTTGTATGTATACGAAGGAATATCGTAAACAACCTTTCCGCTTAAGTCCTTGACCTTCATTGTCACCTTAATAGTGACATCCGCGGCTGTTTCCGCCGTTGTAACGTTTCCTTCCTTGCCCCCGTTGTTGCATGAAGCAAGCGGGAATGCCAGCATAAGAACCGCCATAATCAAGGTTAGAATTTTAATGATTTTCATTTTCAAAAACCTCCGTGTTTTATCAACTTCTAAATTATACAACCAAAACCTGCGGTTGTCAAGCGCATTTGGATAAAATAACATATTAAGCCCGCATACCGTTTTGATTCAGAGCGTCTGGTTATTGTGCGAATACGCACATGACATTAAGGACGACCATGTAAAGCATCCAGGCGGAGAAAAAGAGCATAACCCACGCCGCCCATCTGCGCACCCGAATAAAAAGTAGCGCGCACAGCACCGACAGAAGCAGCACCGCCTCTGCAACAAGAAGCGCCGAGAAGAGCGCGGCTGCTCCGAAGAAAAGCGGATACCAGACATAGGAAAGTGCCATCATCAGGACAAACAGCATGCCGCCCTTGTACCTTGACACATCGTCCCGGCAGGAGCAGCAGCCGAGCACCGAGCCGATAGCCGCGCCGAGCAGGATGTACCACACAGTCCACGATACAACCATAACCCACACCGGCGGAATAATATTGCGCAGGCCGCAGTAGCTTATAACGCGGTAAGGGCTTCCCGCCGCGGCGCGCACAATAAGCGCGACAATCAGAGCTGCGAGTGCTGACACTGCCGCCCATGTAAACTCGGCGCCGCCGGGCCTGACACACGGCAATCGGAACTTGATTCTTCTTTTTGCCATAAAAAATCACCTCACACAGTAAATGATATGAGGCGATTTTTATTTTATGAATTTATCCCGTCGGCCAGAACCAGTTTATTCCGGGCGCTGTTGTGGACTCTGGTTCATTTTTTTTATAATGGAGGGCGCAGTACCTGTTGAACTGCGAGGCGGTATTCGATATTCCGCAGTATTCGCCGCTTTTCAGCATATTGGCGAAGAAAGGCTCGTTCCAAAGAATGGACGGCTCGGCTCCGCCGGTCAGCTTCCGAAAGACGTACTGCGCGTCGGTCACATACACCTGGACCGGGAAGCTTCGCTCGACCTGAATCATTCCGACCTTTTTGATGTTTTCCGCCGGGCAGTAGGGGCCGGCCACCCCGCCGCCGACAATATCGTAATCGACGCTTACATGGCAGTCGCAGTATTGCGTCGGCTCCTTTCCGGCGACGAACCAGCAGTAAACGCCGCGGTCGCCGCGCGGATCGATCCGGCACGAGGAAGTCAGGAGTTTGCCAGAGTCCGCGCAGACTTTCATTTTAACGATATTTTTTGAAATGTCAAACTTTGCGGGTTTATCCTGGCCTTTTACATATTTTTCATGAAGTATTGTCATGACCTCGTCCCAGACTTTGAGGCACGGGTTGCCGGAAATGCCGTCAAGCGAGGCAGGATACTCATGCCCGCACCAGACGCCGCCGAGATAATACGGAGTATAGCCGATAAACCATTTGTCGCAGTTATCCTGTGTCGTTCCGGTTTTTGCCGCCGTTTCGACGTACTTATCCAGCGTCACCGCCTTTGCGGTTCCGTTGGACACGACGTTTTCGAGCATCAGGGTCATAATCGAGGCAGTTTCCTCGCTTATTGCGCGGGTTCCCGAATAATCGTTTGCAAGAATAATGTTGCCCGCCGCGTCTGTCACTTTAAGATATGAGCGCGTTTTGCTGCATATCCCTTTGTTTGCGAACATTGAGTATGCCCCGGTTAGCTCGCGAACCGTGACGCCGTAATTCTGCTGGCCGAGCGCAAGTGACGCCGGCCCGATGTCGCTGATCACCGTACCGTCATCAAGGCGTTTGCGTTCGATAAGACTTGTAAGGCCGGCCTTTTCGGTCAGGAACAGAAACGACTCCCTCTCGCCGAGGTCTTTGAGCACCCTGAGTGCGACAGTGTTAATCGATTCCTGTATGGCTGTTATAATATTGGTCAATCCCCTGTAAACTGACGGCGAATTTTTCGGCCATCCGCAAAGCGTTCCGGAGTCATCGGGTTTGAAGAGCACCGGCACGTCGTCATAGACGCTCGCGCTTGTGATTATTCCCTCATCGAGCGCCGGCGCGTAGACCGAAAGCGGCTTTATGGTCGAGCCTGACGGACGAAGCGTCATAGTCGCATAATTCTGCACTCTGTTAGCGTTTTTCTCGCCTATGGCTCCCGCGACGCCGAGGATATCGCCCGTGTAGGGATCGATTATAATCATCGAGGACTGGAATGGGTTTGCGCCGTCCGCATTCGGGAAATTATCCTGATTCGAGTAATAGTCCTCAAGTACTTTCTGAACGTCGGGATCCATCGCGGTGTAAATTCTGAGTCCTCCCGAATAGACCATAAGGCTTGCGGCCTCTTTGCTGTAGCCGTATTCGCCGCACAAATCGTTTATCACATCCTCGACCGCCATATCGACATACCACGAATTGACCCCGTCGGAGCTGTTGTACCATGATAGGTCGGTGACGAGCTCCTTATCGTAGCTGTCATTGAACTCCTCGTCGGTTATGAAACCCTGCTCGTGCATCTGCTCAAGCACGATATCCCGCCTTGTCTTGTTGTTCTCAGGGTGACGCACCGGATCGTAATAAGCCGGGTTGCTGGTAATCGCCGCGATGGCGGCGCACTCAATCAGCGACAGCTGGGACACATCCTTTGAAAAATACGTGTTTGCCGCCGCCTGCACTCCAGTGCAGCCGTGCGACAGGTTTATGATATTCATATACAGCTCAAGGATTTCGGTTTTGTCAAGCTTTGTTTCGAGGTCGAGCGCCCAGATAATCTCCTGGATTTTGCGTTCGGGCGAAACCTCGTTCTCACCCGTGATATTTTTGATGACCTGCTGGGTTATAGTCGAGCCGCCGAAAGTTTTTTTTGACCCCGTGAAGAAATTGACCGTCGCCGACACTGTTCTCAGCCAGTCAACTCCCGAGTGGCTGAAAAAACGCCTGTCCTCGATTGCCACGAAAGCGTCGATGAGATTCTGAGGGACGGCGTCGTATGAAACGTAGATGCAGACGCCGCTTCCGTAAAGCTGCTCGCCGGTCAGCTCTATCAGTTCTCCCTTCCGCGCCGCGCGGTCGCTGAAATCGTAGCAGTATACCTTTGTAGCTCCTTTTTGCGCCGCAGACGCAAAGATAGACACATCGATGCTGTCCTCATAATTCGAGCTGAGGTATATTGTAACCCAGAATCCGGCGGCAAGCAGCGTCAGCATCATTAAAATGAATATTATCGCAATGACGCTGACAAAAACCCTCAATCCGTGCCTTGTCCTATGATTTTTATTTTCTATATCCATAAATCAGTTCCTCATATGAAACAGAGTGCGATTCATCCGGAAAGACATATGCTTTGCGGTTCCGGGATATTCTTTCTTTTCCGTATATATGTTTTCCCGGATGACAATAATATAATCACCATAAAGCAAAAAGGACGTGATAATTATGGAGAACAAAAATGGTTTGTCGGTGGCGGTGCTTGCTGCCGCCGTTATTGCGGCGCTTCTCTGTGCCGTATCTCTTTATTTTACGGTTACGCTCACCGGCAGGATATCGGAGCTTGCCGAAGGCGCTGAGAAGCTGAACGAAGCTGTTGCCGGGCTTGCCGTAACGCAGCCGGCCGAAGAAATTTTCATTTTGCGCGAATACGACGGCATAATCGGAGTTTTCGACGCCTCCGGCGTGCTGACCGACATAATCGACGTTCAGGTAAACAGCCTTCCCGAGGCTGACCGGGAAATGCTTGAAACCGGCATTTACGCTTTTTCGAAAAGCGAGCTGAATTCGCTGATAGAGGATTACACCGGATAAGCGCAGACGAATTTTTAATAAAGGGAGCTGCCGGCGGCAGCTCCCTTTTATTTTGCCTGTCTTATAACCACATTTTCATCGCCGAGAAGCGACCTGAGTTCGGAGGAAATGAATTCGGTCAATCCTATTCCCTTTTCATGCTGCAGGTACGCCAAATTTTTAGAATCATAAAAGACCACCGGCGTCGGTCCGGGAAATATCTCGATAAGATTGACTGCTTTCAGATATTCGATCGAATCTGTGCCCGGCACTCTTAAAAACACCTTGACCGCGGAGCGCCTGTTTTCCGTTTCCTGTGATTTTGCTGTCCCTCCGGCCTGACTTTCGCTGAATTTTTCATGTTTGGCGGGTTGAGTCATCGCGCCGCCGCCCTCGGGGCAGGCAGTATCAGACGGATTATTTTTCGCTTCGCCGTCCGGCTTATCGCTGTACCTGCCGTTTTCCACGAGGGCGGCTATTTCGTTGACAATTATTCTTGCCGGCTCGTCCTCGCGCAGCTGCACTGTTCCGTCGATGTAAACGCCGCTGTCGATGTGTATAAGCTCGTGGCAGCTTCGGAAAATTTTCGGGAAAAGAATGCACTCGATTTCGCCGTATCTGTCCTCGATTTTAATGAACGCCATGCGTTCGTTCTTTTTTGTTGTTTTTGCGGTGACAGAGCTGACAATCCCCGCGACCGCGACCCTTTGTCCGTCCGGCAGGCCGCCCGCCTGTCCTTCCTCGCTGCCGTCCCCTGAAATCTCGGCTATCGGCACGACGTTCAGAGCGCTAATGCACTTGGAAAAGCTGTCGATCAGGTGACCCGAAAAGTACATTCCGGAGCTGTCTTTTTCAAGCATCAGCCGGTCTCTCAGGGAAAACTCCGGGATATCCGGGTACTTGAAGCGCGGATTTTCCGACCTTGTCTCGGCGGTTGAAAAAAGGTCGAGCTGTCCTGAGATATTCCGGCGTTTTTTTTCGGCGGTCATATCAAGGATTTTTTCATATGACGTCATCAGCTGGCTTCGGCGCGCGCCGAGATTGTCAAATGCGCCCGACTTTATGAGCGACTCGACCTGCCTTTTATTAAGATCCTTTTCGGCCATTCTGTCGGCAAAGTCCTCGAACGATAAAAACTCTCCGTTCTTCCGTTCCTCGATGATATTGGCGATAAACTGCCTGCTGACGTTTTTGAGGGCGAGCAGACCGAAAAGAATATCGTTTCCGCTGACGTGGAAATACATTGAGCTTCGGTTGATGTCCGGGGATTTCACGCTGATTCCGAGCTTTGTGCACTCGGCAATATACCCGGCGAGCTTCGGCATATTGTCGAGCACCGAGGTAAGCAGCGCGGCGAAATACTCGCGCGGGTAGTGGGCTTTAAGGTAGGCCGTGCGATATGAAATGACGGCATATGCCGCCGCGTGGCTTTTGTTGAAGGCGTAGTTGGCGAATCCCGCCATATCGTCGAAAAGCTTTGCGGCGACGTCCTCCGGCACTCCCCTGTCAACGGCGCCGCTGACAAAGCTCCCGCGCTCGGCTTCCAGCACCGAGGCTTTTTTCTTTGCCATAGCGCGCCGCACTATATCCGCGTGGCCGAAGGTGTACCCCGCAATCTCGCGGAATATGCTCATGACCTGCTCCTGATACACTATGCAGCCGTAGGTGCTGCGCAGGATCGGCTCAAGTGCGGGAGTCGCGTATTTGATTTTTGAATTGTCGTGGCGGCATTCGATATACCTTGGAATCGAGTCCATAGGGCCGGGGCGGTAAAGAGCTATGGCGGCAAGAATGTCGTCGATGTTCTCTGGCTTAAGCACCGCAAGCATCTGGCGCATCCCGCCCGACTCAAGCTGGAATATTCCCGAGGTGCCGCCGGACGAGATAAGCTCGTATGTCGGCTTATCGTCGAGAGGGACGGATGCGACGCTGAAATCCGGGCATCTTTCACGTATCTGCGCTTCAGCGTCGTTTATTATAGTCAGGTAACGCAGTCCGAGGAAGTCAAATTTCAATAAACCGAGCTTTGCAATGGTGTCCATATCATACTGTGTGATGACTGTTCCGTTGCTGACCGCCATCGGCACATACGACCATATAGGCGCGTCGGTAATCACGACGCCGGCCGCGTGAACCGACGCGTTGCGCGGCATTCCCTCAAGGGAGGCGGCGGTGTCCACCAGCTTTTTCACCTTCTCGCTGGACTCGTAAAGCTCCTTGAGTTCAGGCATTTTGAGCGCCAGTCCGATCGACATGTTCAGCTGCTGAGGTATCGCCCGAGCCACAGCGTCAACATCGCCGTACGGCATTCCGAGCGCCCTTCCGGTGTCGCGCACCGCAGCTCTTGCCGCGAGAGTTCCGAAAGTGATGATCTGCGACACATGGTCGTCCCCGTATTTTTGCGTGACGTAATCAATGACCTCGCCGCGCCTGATGTAGCAGAAATCCACATCTATATCCGGCATGCTTACGCGTTCCGGGTTGAGGAAGCGCTCAAACAGCAGCTCGAATTTTATCGAATCGATATCGGTAATTCCGATGCAGAACGCGACAAGGCTGCCCGCCGCCGAACCTCTCCCCGGTCCTACCGGGATTCCCCTGCTTTTTGCGAAGTTGACGTAATCCCAGACAATAAGGAAGTATTCCGAATACCCCATCTTATCAATCACAGACAGCTCATATTCGATTCGCTGGCGGTACTCCTCCTGCGTATGTCCGGAGAATGAGATATATCCGCGGTTTATTTTCGACTCAAACCCGTCGTAGGCAAGCTTTCTCAGATACTCGGCCGGCATGAACCCTTCCGGGCAGCGGTAGCGGGGAAGATAAAGCTTGTCGAAATCGAAGTCAAAATTGCACCTTTCCGCAATCCTTACCGTATTTTCAATAGCTCCCGGATATTTCCCGAAAAGCAGCTTCATTTCCTCCGTCGTCTTATAATAAAACTCGTCGGTCTCAAAGCCTATCGGGCGCCCGTCGGTGATGACATTGTTTGTCTGTATGCAGAGAAGCGTGGCCTGTGTTTCCGCGTCTTCCCTGCGCAGATAATGGCAGTCGTTTGTCGCGGCAAGCGGCAGACCGCATTCTCCGGCGAGTCTTATCAGCTGCGGCAGTATCTGTTTCTGCTCGGAAAGACCGTGGTTCTGCAGCTCAATATAAAAATTATCCTCTCCGAATATCCGCGAAAGCTCAAGCGCCGCCTGTTTTGCCTCATCGTATTCCCCGCGCGAGAGCAGCGTCGGAATCCTGCCGGCAAGGCAGCCGGAGAGCGCGACAAGACCTCCCGAATGCGCGCGCAGAAGCTCGTAGTCAATCCTCGGCTTCGAATAAAACCCCTCCGTAAACCCCTTCGACACAAGGTAAATCAGATTTTTATAGCCTTCAGCATTACGGCACAGCAGCACAAGGTGATAAGCTTTGCCTTCTGCGGTTCCTGATTTATCAAAGCGTGACCCGGGCGCCACATAAACCTCGCAGCCGATGATAGGCTTGATTCCCGCGTCCCTGCATGCAAGATAAAATGCGACCGCACCGTACATTGCGCCGTGGTCGGTCAGCGCCACCGCGCTGTGTCCGCATTCGGCGGCGCGTTTCGGTATCTCGCTCACCCGGCACGCTCCGTCGAGCAGGCTGTATTCGCTGTGCAGATGCAGATGCACAAAATCAGACATTTTTATAACCTGTCCTTTCTGAATGCCATAAGGATTTTACCGTATCCGCCGGAGCGCCTGCGCTCGTCTTTTGTCGGAATAAAGGGCGCGGAATTGCGCGGGCTAATTTTTCCCGGCTTCAAGCGCGATTTTTTTAAGCCTGTGATTAAGGCCGGATTTTGAAATTTTAGGCTTATGAAGGGCAGCAAGCTCGGTAAGCGATGCCTCGGGGTTATCTATGCGCAGCTTTGCGGTGACTCTTACGTCGTAAGGCAGAGCCTCAAACCTCCCGCAGGCCATTAGCTTGAGAATATCGTCCACCTGCTTTCGGGAGGCGGACACAGTTTTTGCTATATTCTGCGCGACGCAGTTGGTCGCGCGGTTTTCATCGTTTCTTATAGTGCGCTCAATTTTGCAGTTCATCAGACTGAAAGCGGCGTTGTTTGCGCCCAGAAGCACAAGCAGACCCTCAATTTTTTCACTGTCTTTGAAATAAAGTCCCGTCCCGTATTTACGGTTGACGATTTTAGGCGTAAAGCCGTGCTCCGAAAGTAAGCCATATATTGTTCTTGCCCGCACGGCATCCGGCAGTACGAATTCCGCGTGATACGAAGCCGAGCGCGGGTCGCTCACAGTCGCGGATGTGATAAAAACGCCCCGAAGGAACGACGCGGCACAGTTCTGGCATTTTATCTCGTTTCCGACGTTCCCCGCCTCGGCAAGCTCCCGAACAGCCTTGCCGGAAAATATAAGTGTTTCCTTCTGCGCGCCGTTTCTTGTTATTTTCATTGTGCCGGCATCGTTTTTGAACCGTTCGGATATCATTTTTTCGGCAAAAGCCGTCACCTCGCCGCTGCCCGATGCGACAGTGAGTCCTTCTTCCGACTCACCCGCCCCGTATGCGATGCCCGCAGCCAAAGCTCTCCGGCAGCATAGGTTTTTCACCTGCAGACCTGCAAGCTCCTTTTTCACCGAATCGGAAAATGTCATAATAATCGCCCGCTTTCTTAAGCATTGTGATGTTAACGGCACTCATTCAATGTATTGGATCTCGCATTCGGCTTCGAAGCCGTAGTTTTTGCGTATAACGTTTTTTATATGTTCAATCAGCGCGAGCACATCTGCCGCCGTAGCTCCGTCATAGTTTATGATAAACCCGGCGTGCTTTTCGGACACCATCGCGCCTCCGATTCTGAAGCCCTTAAGACCGCTTTCCTCGATTATCTGGCCCATGAAATAACCGTCTTTCCGTTTGAAAACGCTTCCCGCGCTCGGGTATTCAAGCGGCTGCTTATCGCGCCGTTTTTTCATCGTTTCGCGCATAAGCGCCTCGATTTCGTCTTTGCATCCGGGGCTCAGCGACAAGGCGGCAGACAAAATCAAAAGGTTGTTTTTTTCCATAAACGCACTGTGCCTGTAGCCGAGGCAGAGCTCCGGCGCCGGCAGTTCGGAAACCGAGCCACTTTCGGTATCATAGCAGCGGACCGACTTCAGCACGTCAGAGAACTGCGAGCCGTACGCACCGGCATTCATGAACACACCGCCGCCGCAGGTTCCGGGGATACCGTATGCAAACTCAAGCCCGGAAAGGCCGGCGTGTCCGGCCGCGAGCGACATTGCGATGACAGACGCGCCGCACCCGGCGGTCAGCGTATTGCCGCAAACTGAAATATATTTCATGTTTACGGTAATGATGACAAAGCCGTCGAAGCCATTATCCGAAAAAAGTATATTGCTGCCGTTTCCTATTACAATATATCTTACCCCGAAATCCGCCGCGCTGTCAACCGATGCAATGAACCCGTCCTCGTCATCCGGGAAAGCGGCAAGCGCCGCTGGCCCTCCGATGCGGAAGGTACAATAATCCCGCAGCGGCGCATCTTTGATATACCGGACGCCGGCGGCGTCGAGGCAGGCGCACAATTCTTTAATATATTTCATCATCAACGCCCCGTTTGTTAAAATGTGATATAGTACCCATGCTTTATACTATTTTTTTCAGCTCCTCAAGCGAGGAAATGACATAATTGATTTTCTTACTGAAATTTTCCGGCGCCGACGAGCCGGATGGATTATACCAGCAGACGTCGAGCCCCGCATCAATTCCTCCGGCGATATCCGAGCTGAGCGAGTCGCCGATTACAAGGGCATCCCGCACGCTGAAATCGGGAATCGCCGAGGCGACGGCCTCAAAAAAGCGGCGCGCCGGTTTATCCGCTCCGATCTCCTCTGATATGAACGACCTTTCAAAAAAAGCCGACAGCGGAGAACCGGCGAACCTCTTATCCTGTATGCGCTTAAATCCGTTGGTTATTATAAAAAGGCGGCGGCCTTTGCGCAGTTCGCGGCACACGTCGTATGCGCCGTCGATCATAAAGGATTTTGTCGCCAGAGCGGAAAAATATTTTTCCGACATTAAATCCGGGCTCTGGCAGATGCCGTATTCCTTTCCGAAGAGTTCGAATCTTTTCCGGCTCAGGTCGCCCCGCGCAATCTCTCCGCGCTCAAGCATTTTCCACATGCTATCGTTTATTTCGGAATAACGGCGGATGACGTCCTCGTCGCAGGCCGCGCCGAATTCCCGAAGCATATCCGAAAGAGCCTCGCGTTCAGCTTTTTTGAAATCGAGCAAAGTACCGTCGGCGTCAAACAGCAGAATTTTATATCTCATATCTTATCAGCAATCCCCGGAGTATAATTTGTATTTTTATTATTATACAATAATTTTATTGCCTTTTCAACACCGGCAATATAATAATCTTCCAGTTTTAAGCATCGCGGTACTTGAAAAAATGCGCATAATAATGTATAATAATTAAACAGAATTTTAACATTATTCCGGAGGGGACACATTTGAAGATCATTGGACTCACCGGTCCGAGCGGCAGCGGCAAGGGGACCGCGGCCGGACTGCTTGAAAAACACGGAATACCGACCATCGACACCGACGCTGTATATAGAAAAATACTGATCCCGCCTTCGATGTGTCTTGACGAGCTGAGGGCAGCCTACGGTCCGTCGATAATACGTCCGGACGGAACGCTTGACCGCAAGGCGCTTGCGGCAGTGGTTTTTGCCGACCGCGAGAAGCTTGCGCAGCTGAACTCCATCACCCATAAGTATATTCTGGCAAGAACAAACAAGCGAATTTCGTACCGGCGGCGCCGCGGGTCTGCCGCGGTGACTGTTGACGCGCCGGCGCTTTTTGAATCGGGCTTTGATGAAAAATGCGATTTTATCATAGCCGTCACCGCGAACCGCGACTCGAGGACAACCCGCATAATGCAGCGCGACGGGCTTGACCGTGCTGCTGCCGAGCGGCGCATAAACGGCCAGCCGCCGGAAGAATTCTACACCTCGCGCGCCGATTATACGGTAGAAAACGACGGAACATCCGAAGATCTCGAGGAAAAGCTTGTCGGCATATTGCGCCGCGAGGGAGTGCTTTCGGAATGAAAGTGAAGCGGAAAAAGCTGATACGGGCAGCGGCGGCGGTTGTTTTTGCGCTGCTGTTCGGCCTTTTGTACAGGCAGATGTATATTATGTATCTGCACGCGGAGTACCCGCAGAAATTCAGCGGTTATGTAGCGGCAAGCGCTGCCGAATTCGGGGTGCCGGAACAGGTGGTTTACGCCGTCATCAGGACCGAAAGCGATTTTGACTCATGCGCGGTATCCCCTGCGGGCGCCGTAGGGCTCATGCAGCTTATGCCGTCGACGTTCGAATGGCTGACGAACGATATTCTGAACGAAAATCTCAGTGCCGCGATGCTGAAGGATCCCGGCGTCAACATCAGATACGGCACATTTCTCTTATCCCGCCTTTACGGGCAGTACGGCAACTGGAAAACTGTTTTTGCCGCCTACAACGCCGGCATGGGCAACGTAAACAAGTGGCTGGAGGATGAAAGATATTCAGACGGTTCGGGCAATCTCACCTTTATTCCCTTTGCCGAAACGCGCAGGTATGTGGAGCTGGCCGACAAATCCGCCGGGATTTACAAAAGATTATATTACGATAAAGGAGACTAAAAATGGAAACTGAAAATCTGAAGAAGAACCTGTTTTATGAAAAAAAGAGCGTATTCGAGCGCTGCGGCGACGAGGTAGCCGACGCGGCTTACAAATACTCAAAAAATTATATGAGCTTTCTCGACGCGGCAAAGACCGAGCGTGAAGCCGTTCGCGAAGGCATAAAGATGGCTGAGGCGGCCGGCTTTTTGCCATACAGACTCGGCGACGCGATAAAGACCGGCGACAGGCTGTACTACAACAACCACGGCAAGAATCTTTTTCTTTTCACCGTCGGGAGCGAACCGCTCGAGCGGGGCATACGCATCTGCGCGGCGCATATCGACTCTCCCCGTCTTGACCTGAAGCAGTGTCCGCTTTACGAGGACAACGGAATGAGCTTTTTCAAGACGCATTACTACGGCGGAATATTGAAATACCAGTGGGTGGCCACGCCGCTTGCGCTTCACGGTGTCGTTGTAAAGGGAGACGGCTCGGTTGTCGACATTGTCATCGGCGAGGATGAAGGCGATCCGCTGTTTTATATCAACGACCTGCTTCCGCACCTTGGCGCCGAGCAGATGAAGAAGCCTGTCGGCGAAGCTTTTCAGGGCGAGAAGCTCAACGTGCTGGTAGGAAGCCGCCCGTACGGCGAGGGAGCCGACGCGATAAAGCTCAATGTCCTGCGCCTGCTTAACGAGAAGTACGGAATCAGTGAAGAAGATTTTCTTTCCGCCGAGCTGTCATTGGTGCCGGCGGCAAAGGCGCGGGACATCGGGCTCGACCGAGCTCTTATCGGTTCATACGGACATGACGACCGCTGCTGTGCATACCCCGCGCTCACCGCGGTAATTGAGAACGCCGCGTCCGAGCATTCGCTTATGCTGATTCTCGCCGACAAGGAGGAAACCGGCTCAAACGGCATTTCGGGGATGCAGTGCTCTCTCATGCTGGATATAATCGACGAAATCAGCAAAGCCAAGGGCGCCGACCCTGCCGTTGTGCGCGCCGCTTCAAAGTGCCTTTCCGCTGACGTGTCGGCCGCATTCGACCCGATGTTTCCCGACGTATTCGAGAAGCGCAACACGCCGCTCATAAACTGCGGAGTTGTGCTCACCAAGTACACCGGCTCGCGCGGAAAGAGCGATACGAACGACGCCTCCGCGGAATATATCGGATGGCTGCGTGAAATCATGCGCAAGGGCGGCGTCGTCTGGCAGGCAGGCGAGCTTGGAAAGGTTGACGCCGGAGGAGGCGGCACCGTGGCGAAATATATAGCGAATAAAAATATAGAAACAGTAGACCTCGGCATACCGGTCATATCGATGCACTCGCCATATGAAGTGATAGCGAAGACCGACCTGTACGAGGCGGCTCTCGCATTCGGAGCCTTCTGCAGATATTAAATCAAAACACTGACATTGTCACTTTAAGGAGTAATCATGCTGGACAAGCTGAAAGCCGCCGAGGAGAAATTTGATAATATTGAGGCTCGGCTGGCTTCACCCGACGTCATTTCAAATCAGGAAGAATACAGGAACCTGATGAAGGAATATAAGACGCTGTCCCCTGTGATAGCAAAGTTCCGCGAGTATAAGAAAGCCGTATCTGACATGGAATCCGCCAAAGCGATGCTTGACGGGCCGCTCGACCCCGAGATGCGCGAGCTGGCAAACGAAGAATATCGCGACTGCCGCTCAAGGTCAGAAAAGCTGTTTGAGGAACTGAAAGTGATGCTGATTCCCCGCGACCCGAACGACGGCAAAAACATCATAGTGGAAATCAGGGCGGGCGCCGGCGGCGAGGAATCAGCGCTGTTCGCCTATGACCTTTACCGGATGTACAATATGTATGCCGAGGCGGCGGGATTTAAGGTTTCGCTGCTCGGCGCGAATGAAACCGGGCTCGGCGGATTCAAGGAAGTCTCGTTCATGGTTGAGGGCGACGGAGCATACTCGCGCTTCAAGTTTGAGAGCGGCGTGCACCGCGTTCAGCGCGTGCCGGTGACAGAGGCGCAGGGGCGGATTCAGACCTCGACGGTAACCGTCGCCGTGCTTCCCGAAGTGGAGGACGTTGAAGTGGAAATCAACCCTTCCGATATTGTTTTCGAGTCCTGCAAATCAAGCGGGGCCGGCGGTCAGCACATCAATAAAACCGAATCGGCGGTCCGTCTTACCCATAAGCCGTCCGGAATTGTCATCGAGTGCCAGAACGAGCGCAGCCAATTTCAGAACAAGGAGAAGGCTCTCAAAATGCTCCGCGCCCGCCTTTATGAAATCAAGCAGGCGGAGCAGGATGAAATGATTGCGTCGGCACGAAGGAACCAGGTCGGCACCGGAGACCGCAGCGAAAAGATCCGGACATACAACTTTGCCCAGAACCGCGTCACCGATCACCGTATCGGAATGACGCTCTATTCGCTCGACACCTTTCTCAACGGAAATATCGGCGGCATGATAGACGCCCTGATCGCCGCCGACACTGCGGAAAAGCTCAAGGGCGAAGGATAACATGAAGCGCGGCACCTGCCGTGCCGCTGCCTGAGACTTTTAATAAATCCCCTGAAAAATAATCATCTTAAAAAAATCGGTATATAATCGTACCTCTATATAGTTTATAGACAACGAGGCTGAATTTGAAAACAGAAATCATAAAAATAATCGACCCCGCCGCGCAAAGCGCTGAGATATCGCGCGCCGCGGCGGTCATACGCCGCGGCGGGCTTGTGGTGTTCCCCACCGAAACAGTTTACGGGCTTGGAGGGAACGGCACCGATCCTATGGCGGCTCGCAAAATATACGCCGCAAAGGGCCGCCCCTCAGACAACCCCCTGATAATACACATAGCGCGTCCGGAAGACGCGGAAAAGTATGCGGTGACAAACGAATATTATTATAAGATCGCACGCGCCTTCATGCCCGGGCCCTTGACAGTCATCCTGCCGAGGAAAGAAATCATACCCCGCGAAGTGACCGGCGGGCTTGAAACTGTTGCGGTGCGCTGCCCTTCGCACCCGGTTGCTCACGCGCTTATAGAAGCGTCTGGCCTGCCGATAGCCGCCCCCTCGGCGAATCTTTCGGGGAAGCCCTCGCCCACCTCGGCGAAGTATGTCGCGGAGGATATGGACGGCAGAGTCGATATGATAATCGACGGCGGCGACTGTGAGATCGGCCTTGAGTCGACAATCATATCGCTGAGCGGCGGCGATGCGACGATTCTGCGCCCCGGCGCTGTCACATTTGACGCGCTGCTCTGCGTCTGCGAGAGCGTAAAGCTCTCCGAAGCGGCGAAGGGAGAGCTGTCGGCGGGGGAACGTCCAATAGCGCCCGGAATGAAATACCGCCACTATGCGCCGGCCTCGCCGTTTGTGCTGATTGACGGAAGCAGCGAAGCGTTTGTCGGATTTATCAGACAAAAGCGGCTTAACGTAAAATGCGCCGTTATCTGCTCTCCAGAAGAAGCAGGCATTCTTGGCGGTGAAAATCTTGTTATCACCGGTTCGGAGAACAATCTTCCGACACAGGCGCAGAGGCTTTTCTCGGCGCTGCGCGAAGCCGACGCGCTCGGCTGCGACGTAATTTACGCAAGAAAGCCCGACCCGACCGGGCTCGGGCTTGCGCTTTACAACCGCATGATCCGCGCCGCGTCGCATACCGTGATTAAAATCTGAGAGAATTTCAGGCGGCAGCCGCATTCCTGCATTGAATACATTGAATATACGATAAGACACAATAAAAAAGCTTAAGAGAGGTCCGCATGGCAAAAAAACACAGAACCTCAAATGAAACCGAAGAAATAAAGGCTGCTCCAGTGCAGCAGCAGCTAATAACCGAAACAATAGAAAAAAATTTCATGCCCTACGCGATGAGCGTCATAGTGTCCCGCGCCATTCCCGAAATAGACGGCCTCAAGCCTGCCCACCGCAAGCTGCTTTACACAATGTATAAAATGGGGCTGCTCACCGGAGGACGCACAAAGAGCGCCAACGTAGTCGGCCAGACCATGAAGCTGAACCCGCACGGCGACATGGCGATATATGATACTCTTGTCCGCCTTACCCGTGGCAACGAAACCCTGCTGCATCCGTTTATAGACTCGAAGGGCAGCTTTGGCAAGCAATACTCGTCGGACATGAAATGCGCGGCGGCGCGCTATACGGAAGTCAAGCTTGACGCCTTTGCCGCCGAAATGTTCCGTGGCATAGACAAAAACGCAGTCGACTTTACCGACAACTACGACGGCACCATGCAGGAGCCCGTGCTGCTTCCGTGTACTTTCCCGAATATTCTCGTCATGCCGAACATAGGGATTGCCGTCGGCATGGCGTCGAACATCTGCTCGTTCAATCTTGCCGAAGTCTGCGACGGCACGATAGCCGTTCTGAAAAATCCCGGAACTACCGTAAGCAGGCTCATGGAAATAATCAAGGCTCCCGATTTTCCCGGCGGCGGCGCGATAATATATGACCGTGACGCTATGCGCGAGATATACGAAACCGGCTCCGGCTCGGTGCGTATACGGTCGCGTTACAGCTACGACAAGGAATCCAACTGCATCGACATAACCCAGATTCCCTACTCGACCAGCATCGAGCTGATAATGAGCCGGATGGCGGAACTGATCAAGGAAGGGAAACTGAAGGAGGTCACCGATTTCCGGGATGAAATTGACTTGTCCGGCTTCAAGCTGACAGTGGACATCCGCCGCGGCACCGACCCGGACAAGCTGATGCAGAAGCTTTTCAAAATGACTCCGCTTGAGGACAGCTTCAAGTGCAACTTCAACGTGCTGATAAATTCGGTCCCCCGCCAGATGGGGGTGCTTGAAATAATCAACGAGTGGATAAAGTTCCGCATTTCCTGCGTCAGGCGCGAGCTTACCTTTGACCTTGATAAGAAGAAGGAGAAGCTTCATCTTCTTTTGGGTCTTGCGAAAATCCTGCTTGACATTGACAAAGCAATCCGCATAATCCGCCAGACCGAGAAGGAGGACGAGGTTGTCCCCAACCTGATGAAGGGGTTCGCCATAGACGGGATACAGGCTGAGTATATTGCCGAAATAAAGCTCAGGCATCTTAACCGTGAATATATACTCAACCGTGTCAGCGAGATTGAGGGTTTGCAGAAAGAGATTGCCGAGCTTGAGGAGCTTCTCGGCGACGAGCTGAAAATAAAATCATATATCGCCGCGCAGCTTGTTGAAATAAAGAAGAAGTACGGACAGCCCCGCCGCTCGCAGATAATCGGCGCGGAAGCCATTGTTGAATACAACGAGGAAGACCACATAGAGAATTACAATGTCCACCTTGTGTTAACTAAGGAGGGCTATTTCAAAAAAATCACGCTGCTCTCGCTGCGTGCGAGCGACAATCATCTTTTCAAGGAGGGCGACTCGATACTGCAGGAATTCGACTCCGAGAATAAAAGCGATATAGTGTTCTTCACCGACAAGGCGCAGATGTACCGCGCTAAAATCAACGATTTCGACTGCGTCAAGGCGTCGGTGATGGGCGATTATATTCCGACAAAGCTCGGCATGGACAGCGGAGAGAAGCCGATTCTGATGCTTGCGCAGCCCGAGTGCGACTTTCCAGAAGGCGACAATATGGTTTATATTTTTGAGAACGGCAAGGGCGTGCGGATACCGGTATCGGCATATCAGACGAAGGGCAACCGCCGCAAGCTGACAAGCGCCTACTCTGCCGCCTCGCCGGTTGTCGCAGCCTTCTACGAACACGAGCCATTCGATATAATGATAATAACCGACGTAGGCCGCGCCGTCGTCGTCAAGTCTTCCCTGCTCTCGCTGAATACCACAAGGACGTCCAGCGGGACGATGGTAATCACCCTGAAGAAGGGACAGAAAGTCATATCCGCAATAAAGGACTTTGCGGAAAAATACGGCGATATGAAGGGCTACCGCAAGCTCAAGATACCCGCCGCGGGCGTTCCGCTTGCCGAAAAGGACATAGACGCCCGTCAAATAAAAATAGAATGAATCCGGAGGAAAATTCAATGTCGGAATCAAGGAAGCATATATCCAAAAGAGATCTCATGATCCGCGTCATCTGCGGAATTCTCGCATTTTTGATGGTCGGAAGCATCGCGTACTACACTCTGGCATTTCTGATATTCAATTAACCGAAGAAGAATAAGAAGAATAAGAAGAAGGAGAAAGGCCATGACAAATCAGGAGATACTCAGATACGTCGATCATACTCTGCTCGCCCCGACCGCGACCGAAGCGGATATCAGGACAGTATGCGATGACGCCGTAAAATACGGCTGCGCCTCGGTCTGCATACCGAACACGCATATAAGGTTTGCCTCGGAGTATGTCAAAGGCAGGATCAGGATCTGCGCCGTAGTCGGGTTCCCGCTCGGTTACTCTGCTACCGAAACCAAGTGCTTTGAAGCAAAGAAGGCCCTATCCGACGGCGCATCCGAAATCGACATGGTCGCAAACATCTGCCGGATCAAAGAAGGAAGGTTCGGCGAGGTGCAAAGCGATATTGCGGCGGTCAGGGAGGCAGTCGGGGACCATGTGCTGAAAGTCATAATAGAAACCTGCCTTCTTACCGCGGAAGAAAAAATCCGCATGTGCGATGTTGTATATAATGTAGGCGCCGACTATATTAAGACATCGACCGGCTTTTCGTCCGGCGGCGCGACCCGCGAAGACGTGGCTCTTTTTGCCGCGCATATAAAAGGCGGGCTGAAAATTAAAGCGGCCGGGGGCATAAAAAGCTTTCAGGACGCTGAGGAATACATCAGGCTGGGCGCATCGAGGCTCGGCACAAGCTCTCTTGTAAAAATAATGAAAAAGGAAGAATCCGGTTCATATTGAAACTGAACCGTAAACGAACCGACCGATGATAATAGATTTTCACACTCACTGTTTTCCGGATTCTCTTGCGCCCCGAGCGCTCGGGCAGCTCAGGGAGCACGCGCTTGACAATCCTAATTTTCCCTGCACCGACGGCACCCTGAAGGGCACCGAGGAGCATCTTAAGTCACAGGGCGTCGACCGCGGCGTGATCTGCAATATAGCAACCAACGCGCGCCAGCAGCACAACGTAAACACCTTTGCCATCAGCATCAAACAGACAAGCAAAATGCTATACTCTCTCGGCTCGCTTCATCCGTATGGCGAGGACAAGCGCGGCGAGCTGCTCCGGCTGCGCGAGGCAGGCATTAAGGGAATCAAAATCCACCCGGACTACATGGGCATAGATATCGACAAACCGGAGTACGGCGAGATTTTCGAGCTGTGCTGCGAGATGGGCTTTTTCGTAGTCACGCACGCCGGACTTGACCCCATATCCCCCGAGCATCTGCACGCCGATCCGAAAATGATTTCGGCTGTTCTTGACCGTTATCCCGGCCTGCGTCTTATAGCGGCGCATCTGGGAGGATTTGCCCGTTTAGACGGAGTGCTTGAGCATCTTGTTGGGAAGAAGAACGTCTGGTTTGACACCTCGATGTCCTCTCAGCGTCCCGAAAGGATTGAGGGCCTGCACCGTATCCTTCGCGAGCATGACCCTGACCGGCTTCTCTTCGGCTCCGACACGCCGTGGTCATTCGCAAAGGACGAAATAAATTTCATATACTCGGCAAAACTCGGCGACGTGAAGACTGAAAAAATCCTTTATAAAAACGCGCTCGCTCTGCTTGAGGACGAATAACTCCCAGCGATATTTATTTTTGGCGCAGCCATAAAATCCTAAGCACGTATTCTACATAACGAGTCCGGGCTGAATATTTCAGCCCGGACTGTTTTTATTGGACTTAAGGAAAAACCCTTTAATTTTTAACGCAGCCCGACGGATAAAAAAAGCGCACCCGCGCAGCGGCATAAAGCACCAGAGCCTTGAATATACCCTTGAGCCGAAGCCGCTCAGGTCAATTCTTTTCCCGCTCCTGTAAACCGCAGAAACAACTGCCTCAATCTGGCCGTCCTCTATTCCATACTCTTTTATAAGCTGGTTGTCGCCGCACATAATATATCCCGATTTATTCTTCCCGATCACGCGGTGCAGCGCATATTTGCCGTTTTTCCGGCGATACAGAACGATATCGTATTTACGCGCGCCGCCCTGAATTTTCTTTATAGCGACGCTGTCCCGCCCTTCCCTGAGCAGAGGCAGCATGCTTGTTCCGCGCGGCATGAAACGTAACTCGCCTCCCGTATCAGTGACCGCGCGCGCTATAACCATTATATCGTCAATCAGGTAACTGCGAATAGCCGTTTTGGTTTTCATCTCCATCGTTGTTGTTCCCTTTGCCGTGTATTGCCATAGCGCCGCACGCCACCTCGGCCGCCTTTTGCGATATCGTGCATGAAAGCACCCAGCACGGAATATTTTTAACAGTCAGATCAAGCAGCGGCATCATCTTTTTTATTTCCTCCGCCTTGCGCGGAACAAGGATCTGGCGAAGGAGCCTTGGGGTGATCTCATGATTCTGGGCGGGTATTATTGCATTCCGGCTGCCGCGCTCGAGGAAGCATATTGCCCCGAGCGGCGAGCGGACATTAAGATTATAACCTTCTTTTCCGCACCATGGCGTGCCGTAAATATATGCGTCCCTGCCGAAAAAGCGGATTATCGGCTTATCTCCGTTGATTATCCGTGCGCGGCTGCCGAAGCGCTCGACCCACAATCGCGCGTGCGTCGTCTTTCCGGTGCCGCTCGGCGCGGAGAAAGCATAAGCCCTGCCGTCGAACTCGACAACAGCCGAATGGAAGAGGAACGCGCCGTAATCGGGCATAATCCGGCAGATTTTCCGGTAAATGCAAATGCTTTCCGCATAAGCGGGAGAGACCGGCCTTTCGGACGCCTTTATTTCTTCGGCAATTTCCGAATCGCTTGCAGACGCCGTAAACTCTGTGGCGGCCGAATCGATACAATAATCGCGGCAGAGGCGCCTCACTCCGTCATACCGGTTGTCAATGCCGACGTTTATGTCGGCAATCCTTATTGAAAACATATCTTGACCTTTTCAGTAAAACAGCTCGATGTTCCGGCGCGTGTACACGAGCATACGGCTTTGGATATATCTTGAATTGCTTGAGAGGTAGCGCCTGAAATTATCCGGCGAGCCTCCTTTGGTTTTATATGTGAGAATCGCGGCAGCCATATCGTGCTCGCCGGCGCCGTCGATTATGCGGCAGAGGGAAAGGATTACCGATTCGTCAGCCTGCTCGAACAGCCTGAAGAAGTCGCCGGTCTCGTCAAGCGCGATATCGCACAGCATTTTGAAAGCCGCGAGCGGCCTCATCGCCCCGCCCGGGCCAAACCTGTTTTCCGCTGAAAGCAGACCGGTCGTAAAGAGTAAAACATCGCTGCCGATATTTTCAGATATAAACCTTCCGACCTTGTCGTTGACCATGCGCCATGTAAGCTCAGACAGCGGGATATTGTGTCCTGACAGCCTGTCGTAGAGGAAGTAGTTGGGCTCTCTGTCGCGCGAGAGCAGGATTACATAGGTATAAAGCCCCGCAAGCACGGCAAGCAATATCGAGCAGACAATCAGGAGCGCGCGCTGCGCGGCAGAATCATTTCCCGACGCCGATAAAAATCCCAATAAAGCAAGCAGGGCCGACAAAAAGGCGGCTCCGCCGAAAAAAAAGTTTTGTTTCTGAATGCTGCTCATCCGGCCTGTCCCCCTTGCGTCAGAAAAATCATTATGCAGAAAACTGTTTTTAATTATAACAAAAAATCCGGATATTGTCAAACACTTTTCCACGCGCCAGCGGCGCTCGCTGAAAAAGCATAACGTCATATTAAAATATCAAACCGTATTATGAGCCTATGGCAGACTTTTCTCAGCCATTCATGCGTCAAGTATGCTGTAATAATAAACCGGAAGCGCAGACCATCCGTGGCACAGGCTGCCGGCACCGTTGAAATCGGCCTCTCCCTTTATCGTCTCCCAGAAAGACGTTGCGCCCCTGTCAAGCATATAGCCGTAATCCCTGTCGATTTCGTCCAGAATTACCGGAGCGTACTTGTCACGGTCAACCGAAAGCAGCGCATCAAAGCGGAAACAGTTCATGCTGAGAGTATTCGGAACAGTCACAAAGCCGCAATTATCCCGGCCGTTTGAAGCAAGTATTCTCAGAATATGCTCTGTTTCGGCATTTTTCGCGGCGCCGCAAAGCAGGCACAAGGAATTTGTCAGGACGCTGTACCTTCCCCGCTGCCGGTTGTCATACGACTCAAAAAGTTTTGTTTTGCTGTTGTAGAACCTCCGGAAGACGGCATCAGCGACAGATTCCGCTGCTGATTTATAGCGTTCAGCCTCGGCTTTTTTTCCGAGCACAGACGAGATGTCCGCCATAGCTTGCAGGCCGAGCGCCAGAAAGGCGTTAAGCGGGGCCTCGAACGCCGGGCTGTCCTCTATCATTTTGCCGCTCATTCCGTCGGACCACTCGTAAAAATTCCAGCAGCCGGGAAAGCTCAGAACAAGTCCGGACCCTGTCGCATCTATCCGCGACAGAAACACCTTAATGAGCCGCTCAAGCGTCGGATAAAGCTCGGCGGCTAAAGTCAGATCCCTTGAATAATCAAGATATTCCTTCACCTCGACAAAGTACATCAGAGAGAATGAGGGTATCGGGTAATCAATGCCGGCCGGGAAGCAAAGCGACAGAAGGCCGTCCTGCCGCACTCCCTTTGAGATAAGCACAAGAGACGCGCGCGGGAAGATATATTCTTTGAAAGCGTAATACCCCGCGAGCATCTGATTGCGGGAGTCCATCGTGTAAAGCGCCTGTTCCCTCCACGGGCAGTCCTCGTAATGCTCGTGCATACACTGGCGCAGCGTGTTTAAGCACACGTCCCAGATTCTTTTCCGGAGCTTGTTGTTATCCTTGAATTTGTATTCGCCGGTTTCCACAGGATACATTGTCGGCCTTATTCCAAGATAATTGATTTTGATGCTGTCCACCGGCGCGAACAGCTGGACGTATCTGCATCCGAAGCGCCGGAAGGTGTTGAGATATTCGTTTCTTCCCTTGCGGCATCCTACCTGCGCGCTGAAATTGCGCACGGCTGTCCGGCACCTGCCGTCGGCAAGGTGTTCGCCATACCCGATATCGACGGTGCAGGCGTCTGGGATCTCAATATCAAGGTCAAGGAAGCCGGCCGTCTCGCTTCCGAGGTCGGCGATGATGAAAACCCCGTCCCAGCCGGACTGTTTGCCTACAGTCAGCGGAAAGGAGCAGTCATCGGTTTTAGCATCCGCGAGTTCGGCGTACTGCATTCTCAGCTCCGGCATCGCCCGTCCGTCTTTATATTTGTACGAGCCGAACCTGAACGGGCGCGCCGGCATTCTGTCATGAAGCTCAAGCTTTTTCACCGGGCGGAGATGAAAATTTCCTGTCATGCCAGAAACGGCGGCGCTGTTTCCGAAGCCCTCGCCTCCGCCAGTTATAAAGCCGTCGTACCCGTTAATATCATAGTGATAAGTCATGCCGAGCTGAACCGAGATATTCCGGCAGCCCCATGAAACGTAGTCGCGCGAGAGCCGCGAAAGCGTCTGCGGCGACGAAAAAGCGACTGCCCTGCCGTCCTTGACGACCTCGAAAATCAGGCCGGCGTTCCCTGTTTTGTAAGTCTGAGAATCCCGCCCGTAGTACCATACGACTATAACAAGACGGTTCTCGCCGTTTCTGACAAGACTGCCAATATCAATATCGTCATAGACCTTATAATCGGGGTAATCGGCATACTGCCCGAAGGCGGCGAGCCTGCCGTTGAGGTATGCCGTATAATTGGAATCAGACGCAATCCTGAGCCTGAAGTTCCCGTCCTGATTTCCGTCAAAAAAGCACAGAAAATCAGCGTATTCGTCAGCTTTCGCGTTCGAATCCCGCCATATCCACACAGATTTTTCAAAAATCACAGCTTCATTCTCCATATTACATAAAATTTATTGAAAACTGCTGAAATTTATGGTATAATAGCAGAAAACCCATTGAGAAACAATCGGCAGAACCGTCTTTTCGCATTGAATGAGGCGGGCAGCCGTCCCCGAAAATTACAAAGCCGAACCGGGAGGCAGTCTGAATGAAAATTTATGAATCGGCAGAAAACTACCTTGAAGCCATTCTTGTGCTCGGGAAAAGCGAAGGACAGGTTCGCTCGGTCGATATTGCGAAGCAGCTTGGGTTCTCCAAGCCGAGCGTCAGCATAGCCATGAAGCAGCTTAAAGAAAACGGATACATTCAAATTGAGGGCGGGGGGAAAATAACGCTGACTGAAACGGGGCTTGAAATCGCCGAGCGCATATACGAGCGCCACACTCTTTTGGCAAGAGCCCTGATGTCGCTTGGGGTTGACGAGGCGACGGCAAAGGAGGACGCCTGCCGGATAGAGCACGACCTCAGCGGAGATTCATTTGAAAAGCTGAAAAAATATATAAAAGAGCATCTGAAATAATTGCGCGCGACCCATAATACATATCACATATATGAACCAACCGAGGCAGATTGCGCCCCGGTTTTTGTTTTGTGATTCACTGAATATCAATACTCTTCTTTGCGGCCGTGAGCGTGTTTTTCAGCAGCATAGCGATAGTCATCGGGCCAACTCCACCGGGGACCGGCGTGATGAACGACGCGATATTTTTCACCTCGTCGAACTCCACATCTCCCGCGAGCTTCCCGTCAGGCATTCGCGTCGTGCCCACGTCAATGACAGCGGCTCCGGGCTTGACCATACCGGCCTTGATAATCCCGGGTTTGCCGGCGGCTGACACGATTATATCCGCCCGGCGGCAGATTTCGCCGAGATTTTTGGTTTTGCTGTGGCAGATTGTGACAGTCCCGTCGGCCGCGAGCAGAAGCTGCGCCATCGGTTTGCCGACAATATTGGACCTGCCCACCACAACGCATTCCTTGCCTTCGACAGTGACGCCGCTTCTGGCGAGCAGCTCCATGACTCCGGCGGGTGTGCACGGGACAAAATCATATTTTCCAATCATAATGCGTCCGGTATTGTACGGGCTGAAGGCGTCGACATCCTTTTTCGGATCGATCATGAGCAGGATTTCAAACTCGTCGAGGTGCCGCGGAAGGGGGCTTTGCACAAGGACCCCGTGTATTTTCGGGTTCTGGTTGAGCTTTCTGACGACGTCTTTAAGCTCGTCCATCGTCGTGCTTTCAGGCATTTCAATAATTTCCGAGTAAAACCCGACCTCCTCGCATGCGCGTTTTTTGTTGCGCACATAAATCTGTGAGGAAGGGTCCTCGCCGACGATAACGACCGCCAGCCCCGGGACCACGCCGTGCCTTGCCGCAAATTCGCCGGCCTCGGCTTTGATTTCATCGCGTATTTGTTTTGATATCGCCTTGCCGTCAATTATTGTCGCCACTTTTTTTATCCTCCGGAATCTTTAAGTCATTATCTTTATTTGTTTTGCCGTCCTCTGCCTGTGTTTTTCGGGCGTCGTCCGGGCTTGCGCCAGTTGTTGTTCCGGCATCGATGCCGGACGCCTCGCCGTTATTCCTTCCGGCGCCGCTTTCCGCGTTCTCGTTCTTGTTGTTTTGCTCATCCTTATTGGCAGTATTGACTGTGATTCTGCTTTTCAGGCCGGGATAGACCGGCTCATACGAGGCAAGCTCGCAGGCGGCTTTTCTGGCCTTGACGATACCGTTTACAATAAGCGCGCAGCCTGTGATGAAGCAGCAGAAGCCGACCACCTGCGATATGCGGAAAACGCCGATATAAAGGCTGTCGGTGCGCAGCCCCTCAATGAACATGCGTCCGAAGCCGTACCAGGTGATATACATGAGGAACACCTGGCCGTCGAACTTTTTTCTTTTATACAGCAGGCTGATTATCGCGAACCCAATAAGGTTCCACAGCGACTCGTAGAAAAACGTCGGGTGAAAATAGTGCATAACCGTCGAGCTTTCTATGTTCGGAAGCAGGCCCATGCGGAAGGGATAAAGTAAGCTTCCCTTTTCGACCTCGTATCCGTAGGCTTCGCCGTTGACGAAGTTGCCCCAGCGTCCGAGAATCTGCCCAATCATCACCGCCGGGCCAATCACGTCAAACGCTTTCATTACCTTGATTTTCTTATGCCGGCAGACGAAGAAAACGGCGATTGCTCCTCCGATTATCGCTCCGTAAATGGCGATGCCCCCGTTCCACACGGCTATCAGGCTGACGAAGGTTTTCCACACATTTACCTTCGCCGCGCTTCCCGCGCCTTCCCTGACTATGAAATTAGACACCCCGTAAGTGAGCACGTAATAAATTCTGGCTCCGATAACGCCGGAAATAATCGCGAATATTCCCATATCGAGCAGGTCATCGATAATTATTCCCTCGTCTTTTGCGCGTTTGGAAGCGTACAGAATAGCAAGTATTATGCCGATGGTTATCAGTATGCCGTACCAGCGAACTTCAATCTGGCTGCCGAATAAAGAGAACGAAAAAGCAACCTTGTTCATTGTGAATTCGCCGATGCCAAGGCCCGGGAACGATACAGTCGTCATTTTATCAAATCCTTTCTTTTTCTAACGTTTTTGCTGCGATGGGAGCGACGACCGACAGAGCGAACCTGTCGCCTCCGAAGAAATTTTCGTCTGCAAAAAGGCTTTCGGCGTCCTTTGGCGTCAGAAGCGATACAATCTGCCCCTCGAGGAAAATGTCGACTCCCGCGAAGGCACTTCTTACGAGCGAGTTTGCGATGTCCTCGGTCGAATCGTACCTTGCGATAATATCCGAAAGCACGACTCTCCGGCAGCGTTCAAAGGCGGCGCTGTCAATTCCTTTTTTCTGCATATCCGCTATATAATCGCGCACTCTTTTGTAAACTTCGTCGGGTCTGTCCGAGGAGCCGGAAATTATCAAGTGCGAGAAGCTGTCGGAGAAGTCATGACTATATGAAAAGGGCGAGGTAAGGAGACCGTCGCAGTAAAGCCGGTTGTAAAGGTCGCCGGACGAAGCGAATATCATCCGTAAAATGATTTTAAGCAGAAGATGCTTCCGCAGCTGCTGAATCTTATCCTCGTTAATATTAATGTCCTTAACGCCGATGCTGAAAAGCGGCTTAGAAACCTGCTTTTCGGCATACACCCGTTCTCCGGCGACCTCCCCGGGCTCGTCATACCGGCATCTCTCAGTCCGTACCGACTCCGAGAAAGGGATTTCGTTGCAAACCATCTCAATAACCGCCTCAGGCTCAACCCTTCCGCACACAATCGTCACCATGTTGGAAGGGTTGTAAAAGGTTCTGTGGCAGTCGTAAAGCATCTTTGGCGTAATCCGGCCGATCGAACCGACGGTTCCGCACACGTTAATTTTGACCGGATGGTTTTTATACATTGCGTTAAGCAGGTTCTGATAGCATACGTCGTCCGGGTCGTCTTCGTACATTCCGATTTCCTGAGCGATTATTCCCTGTTCTTTTTTCACAGTTTCATCGGTGAAATAAGGATGGGTCACCATGTGCAGAAGAGTCGAATAAGCCTCCGGGAACCGGTCAGTGCAGTTGAAGAGATAAACCGTCCTGTCATACGTCGTATACGCGTTCGCATCGGCTCCGAGCGAGGTGAAGCGCTCGAATACATCGCTGCCGTCCTCGCCGGTAAACATTTTATGCTCAAGAAAATGAGCGATGCCGTCGGGGACGGTAATGAGGCTGCCACCGATCCTGAATTTTGAGTCGCAGGAGCCGTAGCGTACGGCGGCGACAGCATAGGTGTTTGCCATATCCTTTGGGAAAACATATATATCCGGACGCCCGGGTATATTTATCCGGCAGTACTTTTCCCCGAGCTCCGCCGAATTGAACCACATTAAATCATAATTTAGCCTGTCACTCATCCGAACCTTCCTTGCCGCCGGCACCCGACGCATCGGTTCCGGCAAGAAAATATACCGCCTTCAGCTTAACCCGTCCCGCGGCTTTGACAATATCGGGAATTTTCACGCTCATAATCCGCTTAACGAAAGCCTCGGGCGAGCAGTCGAGCCCGAGCGTCAGGCGTCCGAAGCAGAATGACAGCATTGAGAAAGGGTTATCCTCGATCTGCCGGTAGCTGTTGCAAACTGAAAGCGCCGCCGCCTCAAGCTCGGCATTGCTTATCTGTCCGTTCTGCATTGCCTCAAGCTGCCGGAGCACCTCGTTTTTTACGGCGTCCTTGTTTGCCGTATCGATGCCGCTTGACACGTAGATTATTCCCTTGTAATTTTCATAGTAAGCTCCGCAGTAGTAGCACAGACCGAGCCGCTCGCGCACATTCATGAAAAGCTTGGAGGAAGGCAGGCCGCCGAAGACATCCGCGAAAAGGCACATCGCGTAATAATCATCGCTGTCGTCAATCACGACGCCGCCCGATGTGAAGCCCATTGTCAGCTTGCCCTGCGTCACCGGCATCCTGACTTCCCTCAGGACCGGCTCTGCCGGTTCTGTCGCTTTCACCGCGGGTTTTTTTATGCCGTTGCCGTCGCCGTTGCCGTCGCGGCAGTCGGGCGCTGCCGGGAACGCCGCCCTGAGCAGCGCCGCGACCTCTTCAGCCGGGCGTGAACCTATATAGGAAAAAGTAACGTATGAACTGTCGCGTACATACCTGTACCTTTCCGTAAGGCCGGCTGCCGTAACCGCGTTAACCTCGTCCTCGGTCACGCTGTACCCGTACGGTTCGCCGGGACACATCAGCTCGCGCGTCCGGTTTGTCGCATAAAGCGCGGTGTTGTTGATTTCGGAGCGTATGGTATCTATCAAAGAATTTTTAGCCATTCTCACCTCATCCGCCCTGAGCAGCCCGCCGGCGTCGGTCGCCGGGCGGTGCCAGATATCGGAAAGGATGTCAATAACGCCTTGAAGGATCGGGAAGCCGCCCCCGACCGCCCCGTCGTTCAGAAATTCGGCTAAAAAGCCGGTGGCAAGGCTGTCCCCGTAGTAGCCGCCGTTTACATTTATCCGCGCGGCATACAGCTCTTCAAGCCTGCGTTTGACGTCTGCGTTTGTCGGGTAAGTTGAGGTTCCGCGCAGCAGGACGCCGGGAAAAAGCAGGTCGCAGGGCGTTGTGCCGCTGCCCACCGGCAGAAAAACCGACATTGAAAGCAGATTTTTTTTGAATTTATCAGTGTTGACGGCCATAAGGACGGCCGAATCCGAGATTTTAATTTTGAGAGGTTCCATCAACTGCCCCCGTTTTGAATATTCCATATCATTTTACACTATACCGGATTTTTTTGCAATCCTTTTCACATAAATTACATATATTATATGCCGAATATTCGCGATGCAGCCGAGATGGCGGCGCAGACTGCGATGCCGCACAAAGTAGGAATGAGCGCGCCGAGCGCCGCCATTCCGAAGCTTCCCGACTCTTTTTTTATAGTCCACAAGGTTGTCGAACAGGGCCAGTGAAAAACGGTAAAAGCTATCACGCACGCGGCTGTGACCGCCGTCCAGCCGTTGGCGGTGAGAAGCGTTTTAAGCTCCGCGAGCGACGAGTAGCCATTCAGCTCTCCCGCCGATGAATAGGCCATGAGGGCGATCGGAATTGTGATTTCATTTGCCGGCAGTGCAAGAATAAACGCGAAAAGGATAACGCCGTCCATGCCGATGAGCCGTCCCGCCGGTTCAAGGAACCCGGTGCAGAAGGCGAGCAGCGGAATTCCGCCGGCTTTGATATTGGCGAGCAGCCAGATAACAATTCCCGCCGGTGCCGCCACCGCGGCTGCCCTTCCGAGCACGAACAGCGTTCTGTCCCTCACCGAGCGAATGATCACCTTTCCAACCTCGGGCCGGCGGAAGGGCGGCAGCTCGAGAGTAAAGGACGTCGGCGCGCCGTGAAACAGGGTTGACGAAAGTATTTTTGAAAACAGAAAAGTAGCGGCTGCCCCGGCGGCAACAACCCCTGTCAATATCAGCGAAGATCCTGCGCCCGCAGCGCCGCCGGAGAAGAAAATCGAGATAAGCGCGACGAGAGTCGGGAACCTGCCATTGCAGGGCATAAAAGAGTTGGTCAGCATCGCGATTTTTTTCTCTCTGTCCGAGTCAAATATCCGGCAGCCTACCACTCCCGCGGCGTTGCAGCCGAGTCCCATGCACATTGTCAGCGCCTGCTTTCCGCAGGTGCTGCAGCAGTAGAAGCAGCGGTCGAGGTTGAACGCCACGCGCGGCAGGTAACCGAGGTCTTCGAGCAAAGTGAAAAGCGGGAAAAAAACCGCCATCGGCGGCAGCATGACGGAAACCACCCAGGCGAGAGTTCTGTAAGCTCCCCTGACCAGCACTCCCGTGAGCCACCACGGAGCGCCGGCCCATAAAAGCAGCTCCGACAGCCTGCATTCGATGAAATAAAAGCATTTCCAGAGCAGCTCGGAGGGGTAATTGGCGCCGAAAAGTGTCAGCCATAGCACTCCGGCCAGCATGAGCAGCATTACCGGGAACCCGGTTAGCCTTCCCGTGAGGACGCGGTCAATCCTCTCCTGAAATCCGCTTGCGCTCTCACCTGCAGTTACCGCTGCGGCAGCCGCCGCGGCAGCTGCCCTGACATAATCCTCGGTTGTTTTTTTGCTTTTTGTTGCCGGTGCTTTTAAGCATATATCGCTGTTTACGGCTTTGTCGTTGCTTTCTGCGGCTGAGGCGCCGGACGCGGATTCTGACGGAAGTTCCGCCGTCTTTTTTTGTGCGATAGCCTTTTTCAGCTCGTCGAGTCCGGTTCCGTTCCTTGCCGCCGTCAGTACCGCAGGGACTCCCAGTTTTTCCGAGAGCGCGGCGCCGTCGATATGTATTCCCTTTTTTTGCGCCTCATCGATCAGATTGACGCAGACAATCACATCCGAACCGCCTGAGCAATCGATAATCTGCATTGCAAGAATGAGGCTGCGCGACAGGCAGCCTGCGTCGCAGACCACGACGGTTTTCCGAGCTATCCCGCTTGAAATAAAATCCCATGCGGACTTCTCCTCGCCGGAGCGCGGCTCAAGCGAATAGGTTCCCGGCAGATCGACGACAGTAAATGTATTTCCTTCGTAACAATATTCGCCCGAAGCGCAGCCGACAGTTTTTCCCGTCCAGTTGCCGGTATGCTGTTTCATTCCGGTCAGCGCGTTGAAAATAGTGCTCTTGCCCACGTTCGGATTGCCCGCAAGCGCGACGGTGATATTTTCGGGCATGGCTGCGGGCAGTGGAATCCTATTCGGTTTCATTGCATCGAGCCGCCCTTTCTGCTGACAGTTCCTCGCCGTGTATGGGGCCGACCGCCACAGCTTTGGCGTCGGCTTTTCTGATAGCTATGACGGCGCCGCGCACGCTGTATGCCGAGGGGTCGCCGAAAGGGCTTGTGAACACTTTTTTAATTTCCGTCCCTTCGATTATTCCGAGTTCTCTGAACCTTTTAGAGATATTATGTTCGCTCGAGAGCGATAAAACCACCGCACTGCCGCCGGTGCTGAGTTCATATAATGGTATTGAAGCGTACATATCGAATCCTTTTCATATATTTAGAATTTCCGCCGCGGCGCGGGCCCGGCAGATTTGATTTAAGGAAACAAAGTTTCCTTATCCTTAAATATATGAATTTTGTCGGATAAACGTGAAGGGGGACATAAAATGAAGAATTCGGATTACTACACGCTGAAAGGATATATGCTCACGTACCCGAACAGCGTCACCATGGCTATGGAGGATTATCTTGAAATGATATACCGTTTATCCGATACCGGACCAGTGCGTATAAAAACGCTTGCCGGGCAGCTGAACGTCACCCCGTCGTCGGCGTCGAAGATGGCAGACAACCTAAGGAACGTGGGACTTATAAGCTTTGAAAGGTACGGGCTGATTGTGCTGACACGCGAGGGCCGCCGTCTTGGGGAATCGCTGGTTCGGCGGCACGAGATAATAAACCGCCTTTTGTGTCTTATAAACAAAACAGAAAGCGAGCTTGAGGAGACCGAAAAAATCGAGCACTACCTCAGCCCGCGCACTATTGAGAATATCAACGAATTTCTTAAGGCATCAGGCGTTCAAAGCAAGTAAACAGTAAATCGCGTTGACGCCAGCAGCTTTAATCATTGTCATTATCATCATCCGTCATTCGCCATTCGCCATTCGTCATTCGCCATTCGTCATTCGCCATTCGTCATTCGTCATCCGTCATTTGTAATTCGTCATACGTCACACATCTGCCTTGTTTCGCTTTTTTTGAAAAAACTCCTGTAAAAGGCCGCGGCATTCGTCCTCAAGTATGCCGCCCGCGACCTCAAACCTGTGGTTAAGGCCTAAAGAATTGATGTCTGTGATGCTTCCGAGCCCTCCGAACCTGAGATCCTTCGCGCCGAACACCACCCGGTCAAGCCTTGCGTTAACGGCTGCTCCCGCGCACATCACGCACGGTTCGAGGGTAACGTAAAGCTCGCAGCCGAAAAGCCGCCAGCCGCCGCGCGCCCGGCAGGCTTCCATAATAGCCAGCAGTTCGGCATGGGATGTCGCGCACTTATCGCTCTCGCGCCGGTTGCAAGCGGCGGCGATAATCTCATCGTGAAAAACGACCACTGCGCCGACCGGCACTTCTCCGGCCTCCGCCGCCATACGCGCCTGGTCAAGGGCGACGTTCATAAAAATTTCATCTCTTGTCATTTGTCATTTTATCGTTTTATCGTCTTGTAGTCTTATCGTCTTGTCGTCTTGAAATATTGAAGTTCCGGCATTTTCATGAATTATCATGCTGTCGCTTATCAGGCACTTACTGCCAATAAAATGTAAATAATCATTTCCGAGGCTGAAATGCAGGTGAAGATGATTACTGTAGGCGAGAAAAACAGCCTTGCCGCGCGTCCCGGTGCAAGCGGTTTATCAATATAGTTTTCATCGGGCTCAAGCATGACGCCGAACGCGCTTTCTGAAAAATCCTTTTTTCTTTTCCGCTCGATGACGAATAGTATTACGGCGGATGCAATTCCGAGGGCAAATATCAAAGCCTCGATATAAGTGCAGACGGCCGTGGCGGCATCGTTTCCCAATCTGTTAAAAACAAGCTGCTCTATGATAGACATAAGATTGTTGAAGAAGTGTAGCAGCACTCCTCCCCAGATTGAGCGTGTGCGCACATAAATAAGTCCGAGCACTATTCCCGCGACGAATGCATAAAACAGCTGACCGCCGTTCTGGTGCATCAGTGCGAACAGCACCGCGCTTGCCAGGACCGCTGTATTTTTTCCGTAAGGAAGCAGATTTGACAGAATTGCGCCGCGGAACAGGAATTCCTCGCAGAAAGCCGGAACCAGCGCGGTTCTGATAATTGAGAGCATCAAAAGATAATTTTCGCTCAGGTCCTCCGAAAACAGGCTTTCCATGAACTCCGAGTAATTGAACACCTCCATAATGGAGCTGTTAATATACGCCGCGGCAAAAATCGCCGCCAATCCGGCAAGAAGCATCAGCGGATAGCTTTTGCCGAGCCTTACCTCGGTCATCACCTTTTCGGTGTGTTTGTTTTTGCTTATCATATAGAAAAAGCCCGCCGGGAACAGGAACGAGAATAAATACACGGCGTCATAGAGAATATCGTTGAAAATAACCGCTCCTTTTTCGCTCAGAACCGGTGCTGTCAGTATATTTATGAAAAAAAGAACAGCGTTCAGTCCCTGAAAAAGCACCAGAAAAAGCAGCATCGCGCTGCCTATGCGCAGCATGACGCTGCGGTAATCCTTCTCTGTCTGATCCATCACCTAAAAACGTTCCTTTCAGGCAGTAATTTAGTACATTATAACCCTATATTCATTTTTTGTCAATAAGCAGGCGGCAGCGTAAAATTACGTAAAGCAACGTTAAACAATATAAAGCAGCATAAAATTCCGGGCTTTACGCAATCAAGCATTCCCCGTTCTCCATCGTCTGAAACGTCATGCCGGCAAAAAAGCGGCCGCCCGTATCGGGCAGCCGCTTGATTTTATTCATTTCAATTACTCAGTGCACTATGAAGCGCTCTGTGTCCTTGTCGAAGATATGAATGCGTGACATATCAAACGCGACCTTGATGGTGTCACCGGCGCGCGACGTCGAGCGTGAGGACACGCGTGCCGTGAGCTTGGTCTCGCCCACTGTGAGGTAGAGATAAATCTCGGCGCCCATAAGCTCGGTGACGTCGACATATGTTTCGACGACGCTCTCAGTAAGTGTTGCGAGATGCACAGGCTCGTCGTGTATGCACTCTGGACGTATGCCGACAACGACTTCCTTGCCTATGTAATCCTTAAGAGCAGGGTTGTTGGCCTTGTCTGCCGGAAGCTTAATGGATTTGTTCTCGAAGTTGAAGAAGAGGTCCTCGCCCTTCTTTGTGATAGTGCCGTTGATGAAGTTCATCTGAGGGGTGCCGATGAAGCCGGCGACGAACATGTTGCAGGGGTAGTCGTAAAGGTTCTGCGGAGTATCAACCTGCTGAATAAGACCGTCTTTCATAACGACGATTCTTGTCGCCATGGTCATAGCCTCTACCTGGTCGTGCGTGACGTAAACAAACGTGGTTCCGACTCTCTGATGCAGCTTTGTGAGCTCGGTTCTCATTGCGGCGCGGAGTTTGGCGTCAAGGTTTGAGAGCGGCTCATCGAGTAGGAACACCTTCGGGTTGCGGACGATAGCGCGGCCGAGCGCGACACGCTGCTTCTGACCGCCGGACAGAGCCTTCGGCTTTCTGTCGAGCAGATGAGTGATATCGAGAATGCGCGCGGCCTCCTCGACGCGGCGTTTGATTTCCTCCTTGGGAGTTTTGTTGAGCTTAAGGCCGAACGCCATATTTTCAAAGACCGACATATGCGGATAAAGCGCGTAGTTCTGGAACACCATCGCGATTTTTCTGTCCTTTGGCGCGACGTCGTTTACGAGCTGGTCGCCTATGAAAAGCTCTCCTTCGGTAATTTCCTCAAGACCCGCGATCATACGGAGCGTGGTTGTTTTTCCGCATCCTGAAGGGCCGACGAGAACCAAGAACTCCTTATCCTTGACTTCAAGATTGAAGTCGGAAACAGCGGTGACACCGCCCGGATACTTTTTATAAATGTGTCTGAATGAAATGCTTGCCATTGGAAAATTTCCTCCTTGAATATCCACCGACATCGCCGCAAAAAGGCAGACCCCGGGACTCATAAATTTCAACAACATATATTGTACCAAAAAAAGCGTCAAAATGGAAGATGTTAATTCTCCAAATTTTTTAAGCTTTGTTTGTACATCTTGTACAGTTGCGTTTGATTGAACAGTCGGTTTATACAGCAGCTGGATAGTATTTATTTTAATATATTAAGATTTGCCCTGGGTGAGACCTTTCATCGAGAGCGAAATTTTCTTTTTCTGCAAATCAACCCCTATCACCCTGACGTTCACGGTATCGCCCACCGATACGGCCTCGGACGGATGCTTAATGAATTTATCCGAGATCTGTGATATATGGACCAGGCCGTCCTGATGGACGCCGATATCCACGAAAACGCCGAAATCGATGACGTTTCTGACCGTTCCCGTCATAATCATTCCCTCCTTCAGGTCTGCGAGGTCAAGAATGTCCTCGCGCAGCACCGGAGGCGGCAGGCTGTCGCGGACGTCGCGTCCTGGCTTTTCGAGCTCGCCGATGATGTCGCAGAGCGTCGGCTCGCCTATACCGAGCTCGGCGGCGACCTTTGCGTATCCCTTAAGCTTCACCTTTTCGGCAAGCAGCGAAAGTCTTCCTTCTTTAACATCGCGCTGGGTATAGCCGAACATGACGAGCAGTTTTCTTGCCGCATCGTACGACTCCGGGTGAACGCCGGTGTTGTCGAGAATTTCTTCCGAGCCCGGGATCCGCAAGAAACCCGCGCACTGTTCGAAAGCCTTGGCTCCGATTTTGGGCACCTTCAGTATCTGCGCGCGCGAGCTGAACTCCCCGTTCTCCTCGCGGTATTTAACGATATTTTTCGCGCTCGCCGCGTTGATGCCTGAAATATACGAGAGCAGCGAGTATGAAGCGGTGTTCAGGTCTACGCCGACTGAGTTGACGCAGTCCTCGACGACGCTCGTAAGCGCCGCGTCGAGCCGCGCGGGCTTCATATCGTGCTGATACTGGCCGACACCGATCGACTTTGGATCTATTTTAACCAGCTCGGCCAGCGGATCCTGAAGCCGTCTTGCAATCGAAACGGCGGACCGCTGCGTTACGTCGAAATCGGGGAACTCCTCCGCTCCCAGCTTTGAAGCCGAATAGACCGACGCCCCCGCCTCGCTGACCATGATGTACTTTACGTCTTCAGGAATTGTTTTCAGCAGGTTGGCGATGAATATTTCGCTCTCCTTGGAGGCCGTGCCGTTGCCGATGGCAATCACATTCACACCGTACCTTCTTATCAGCCTGACGACGGTTTCGCCGCTCTCCTTTATTTTCTCCTGGGGCTTTGTCGGATAGATCACCGCGGTATCGACCACCTTGCCGGTCGGGTCGATGACCGCGAGCTTGCAGCCGGTACGGTATCCGGGGTCGAAGCCGAGAACCGTTTTGCCCTTGAGCGGCGGCTGCATGAGCAGGTGCTGGAGGTTGTCGGCAAAAAGCTTTATTGCCCCTTCGCTTGCCGCGTCGAACATATCGTTTCTAATCTCGCGCTCTATGCTTGGCGCGACAAGCCGGTCGTATCCGTCCTCAATTGCCGCCGAAATATAGCGCGATGCGGGGCTTCCGTTATCCTTGATTAGTTTTTTGGAAAGGTATTTCAGAATAAGCTCGCGCGGAGCGGCGAGCGTGACCCTGAGTATTCCCTCCTTCTCGCCGCGGTTGATGGCGAGGATTCTATGACCTGGGATCCTTTTTAAGCGTTCGGTGTAATTATAGTACTGAGTATAGACCGAATCCCTCTCGCCGCTTGAATTGAGAGCTCCCTCGTCCCATGTCAGAGCGCGGATGGTTTTTCTGTAATCGGCGTTGTCCGACAAATCCTCCGCGATTATATCCATGGCTCCCGCGAGCGCCTCCTCGGCGGTGGCGACTCCATTCTCCCCGCTTATGAACGACTCCGCCTGCTTCTCTATCGAAGGCTCGTATGAGGGCTTCTGCTCAAGGAGAAGCAGCGCAAGCGGTTCGAGTCCCTTTTCCCTTGCGACAGACGCGCGGGTTTTGCGCTTAGGCCTGAACGGACGGTAAATGTCGTCGACCTCGGTGACAGTAAGCGCCGCGTCGATTGCTTTTTCAATTTCTGGCGTCAGCTTTTCCTGCGCGGCTATCAGCTCCCTGACTTCGGCCTTGCGTTTTTCGATGCTGCGCAGATAAGTCAGCCTGTCATACAGTCCGCGCAGCACCGTGTCGTCGAGCGAGCCGGTGACCTCCTTGCGGTAGCGGGCGATAAACGGTATCGTATTGCCTTGGTCGATTAAGTCGACGGTTCTTTGAACCTGCGGCGCTCCGAGATTAAATTCTTTTGCAAGCGTTTCGATAATATCCATGTTTTGCTTATGACATATCCTTTCTGATTGTTTCCGGCGTATCCGGGCGAAAAATAATTAGTATCATTTATTTTTATCCGGCTCCGCGCCGCGCAGCTTTTTGATTTGGTCGCGGATATACGCCGCCTGCTCGAACTCAAGCCGGTGCGCCGCGTCCTTCATTTCTCTTGTCAGCCGTTCTATCATGGCTTCGAGTTCCCTTCCGGTGAGTTTCTTTCCGGATACGGCGCCCCTCTCTTCGCCCGCGCCGCCGCGGCCGCGGTGTCCCTGCCTGTCCTTGTCTTTATTTCCGCTGTCCGGTGCCGATATATCGATAATATCGCGCACGCCCTTTTTAACCGTGTGCGGCGTAATCCCGTGCGTTTTGTTGTATTCGCTCTGGATTCTGCGCCGGCGGTTTGTCTCGTTGATAGCGGCTTCCATAGACCCTGTGACCGTATCGGCGTACATAATGACTTTCCCGTTTTCGTTTCTTGCCGCGCGGCCTATAGTCTGAATAAGCGAGCGCTCCGCGCGCAGAAAGCCTTCCTTGTCGGCGTCAAGGATGGCGACGAGGGAAACCTCCGGAATATCGAGGCCCTCGCGCAAAAGGTTAATTCCGACGAGCACGTCAAACACGCCGAGCCGCAGGTCGCGGATAATCTCCATTCGTTCGATGGTTTCGACGCTGAAATGGATGTAGCGCACCCGTATTCCATTGCTTTCGAAATAGTCTGTGAGATCCTCCGCCATTTTTTTGGTCAGCGTGGTAACGAGAACGCGTTCGTTTCTTGCGGCTCTTAAGCGTATCTCCCCCATAAGGTCGTCCACCTGGCCTTCGACCGGGCGCACCTCGATTTCAGGATCGATGAGCCCTGTCGGGCGAATTATCTGTTCGACCACCGCGTCCGAGTTTTCGTTCTCGTAGTCGCCCGGTGTCGCGCTGACGAAAACCGCCTGATTTATCTTTTTTTCGAACTCCTCGAAATAAAGCGGCCTGTTGTCGTACGCCGAGGGCAGGCGGAAGCCGTAATCGACAAGATTTTTCTTTCTTGCGGTATCCCCGCCGCTCATGCCGCGCACCTGCGGCAGAGTCACATGCGACTCGTCGACGAACATAAGATAATCTTTCGGGAAGTAATCGAGCAGAGTGTAAGGAGTCGAGCCCGGCTGGCGTCCCGAGAGGATTCTCGAATAATTTTCGACGCCCGGGCAGAATCCGATTTCCCGCAGCATTTCGAGGTCATATTTGACGCGCTCCTCGATTCTCTGCGCCTCGAGCAGCAGGCCGCGCGAGCGGAAGAACTCGGTTCTTTCGCGCATTTCGGACTCGATCTGACCGAGCGCCGCCTCTCTTTTTTCGTCGGACACCGCGTAATGCGTGGCGGGGTAAATTGCGGCGTAATTGAGCAGGCGCACGAGCTCGCCCGTGACAGTGTTTATTTCAGACACCCGGTCGACCTCCTCGCCGAAGAACTCGACGCGTATCGCCTTGTCGCCGTTTGCCGCCGGGAATATTTCGACCGTATCCCCTCTCACTCGGAACTTGTCGCGCACGAAATTTATGTCGTTCCGGTCGTAGCTGATAGCCACGAGCTTTTTCACCAGCTCGTCCCGGCTCATAAGCATACCCGGGCGAATTGCGAGCACAAGGCTTTTGTATTCCTCCGGGTCGCCGAGCGAGTAAATGCAGGAAACGCTTGCGACAATGATAACGTCCCGCCGTTCGAAGAGCGCCGAGGTTGCGCTGTGGCGCAGACGGTCGATCTCGTCGTTGATGAGAGCGTCCTTTTCAATATACATATCCTTGCCGGGGATATAAGCCTCTGGCTGGTAGTAATCATAATAGGAGACGAAGAACTCGACGGCGCTGTCCGGGAAGAACTCGCGGAATTCTGAGCATACCTGAGCCGCCAAGGTCTTGTTGGGTTCGAGTATCAGCGTCGGGCGGCCGGTGCGCGCGATGACGTTCGCCATTGTAAACGTTTTGCCCGAGCCTGTGACGCCGAGCAGCGTCTGCATCCGGCATCCGCGCTCGATTCCGCTCACAAGCCTGTCGATGGCTTCGGGCTGGTCGCCGGTGGGCTTGAATTCACTTTTCAGGACAAATTTATTGTATTGCATTATGGCTCCTTATGCTTTTCGGATGATTCGGATAGCTTCCCGCGGTTTGGTTAATAAGCATCGAGATGAAATCAGACAGCTGCAGAAGAATTGAAAATAACGCCGCGTCGCAAATATAGTCGGTTGATATTCCGGCAAGCTTTTTGCTATCGGATAACAGTCCGCCCGTATTGATTACCGCCCCGGCAAGCAAGATACAAGATAGAATATTACGGATTGTCAAAGATGACGGATTACGTAAAAAACCGCCGCCGCATGATTTTTCTTCTGCCGGCAGCAGTATTGCCAAGCATAATGCTGTCCGCAGTTTACATCATTATTGAATAAACGGGATGTATCAGTATTTTTCGATCTGTTTTTCCTCTTCCGGAGTAAGATATCTCCAGCCGCCACGCGGCAGTTCGGGGTCAAGCGACAGCGGCCCGAATTCTATTCTCTCAAGACAGGTGATCCTGTTGCCGTTCGCCGCGCCGAACATACGCTTAATCTGATGGTATTTTCCCTCGTGCAGCGTGATTATGCCGCTTTTGCGGCCGACGTCAAGCTCCACTTTCGCAGGCTTTGTGAGATATCCGTCTGCAAGCACGAGCCCCGTCTCAAGCTGTAGCCTTTCGTCCTCGGACACCTCTGATGCGCATTCGAACCGGTATTTTTTCTCAACGTGCCGTTTTGGGGAAAGCAGCCGGTGTGCGAGCCCGCCGTTGTCGGTCAGGAGCATAAGTCCCGTAGTGTCCTTGTCAAGACGTCCGCACGGAAATAGGTCGGGCCGGCGCAGCCGTTCCGGCAGAAGCTCAAGCACGGTTTTATCCTTTCCGTCCTCGGTTGCGCTGACGTATCCGTCGGGCTTGTTGAGCATAATATAAGTAAACCTGCGGTACTGGATTTCCTCCCCGTCGAACTTGACCTTGTCCGACGCCGGATCAATCTGCCGCGCGGTATCGCGTTCGGTTGCGCCGTTGACCTCGATACGTCCTTTCCGGGCGGCCTTTGCCGCTTCCCGGCGCGTCGCCGCGCCCGTTTCGGACAGGAATTTGTCAAGCCGCATGTATAGTCCCCTTTCGCCGAATGACATTCATATACATATCCATATTGTAACACAGAAGCTCCGGCTTGTAAACCGCGATTTTATAATATATCAATATATCGGGCATGATATTATTTTCGCCATACAACTTGACTTTTGTTTATTGACATCACGCGCGGGCTGTGGCATAATAGACGCGGTTAAGAAAAATACCGGGAGGATAAAAATAATGAAATTCAACTATGATTTTCATAAATCTCTGGCCGTTCTGCACTCAGGCTGCGAAGCTCCCCGCGCATACTTTATTCCCTTTGGCGACGAAAAAACCGCATTGTCGGAAAACCGCGGTTTGTCGGAGCGTTTTTCATCCCTCTGCGGGGATTGGTATTTCCGCTGGTACGAATCGATAAACAGCATCGACGACTTCACCTCCCCGTCCTTCGACGCGTCGGTGATGGATATGGACAGGATGACTGTTCCGCGCTCGTGGCAGACTGTTCTCGGCAGGGGGTATGATGTTCCGCACTACACCAACGTCAACTACCCTTATCCCGTCGACCCGCCTCACGTGCCCGCCGACAATCCCTGCGGTCTTTACGTCCGCAGTTTCACAATTCCTGAAAACATCGGGGAAAAGCGCGTCTACATAAACTTCGAGGGCGTAGACTCATGCTTTTATCTTTTTGTGAACGACAGATTTGCCGCCTACAGCCAGGTGAGCCACATGACAAGCGAAATCGAGATAACTGGGCTTGTCGCTCCGGGCGTGAACACTCTCAAGGTGCTTGTTCTCAAGTGGTGCGACGGCTCGTATCTTGAAGACCAGGACAAATTCCGTTTGTCCGGCATTTTCCGCGAGGTATACCTGCTTTACCGCGACCCTGTGCATATAAGGGACATATATGTCAAGCCGGAACTGAATGCAGATTATTCGCAGGGTGTTCTTGGCGCGGACATCGAGCTTACAGGCAAATCGCTGCTCGAATTCAGGCTGCTCACCCCCACGGGGAACGAAATTTCGGGCGGCAGCATAATTATCGACGGCAGTGGCCATTATGAAATGCTTGTCCCGAAGCCTCGCCTCTGGTGCGACGAAATACCTGATCTTTACACCCTGTGCGTAAAATGCGGCGGCGAGCACATCTGTATTCCGGTCGGCTTCCGCGATATAAAAATCAAGGACAAAGTGCTTTTAATAAACGGGAAAAAGGTGAAGGCGAAGGGAGTGAACCGGCACGACAGCCATCCCATACTCGGCGCCGCCACTCCGTACGACCATATGCTGCGCGACCTTTACATAATGAAAGCGCACAACATCAACACAATCCGTACCAGCCACTATCCTAACGACCCCCGGTTTCTCGGGCTGTGCGACCGTCTTGGCTTTTATGTCTGCGACGAGGCTGACCTTGAAACGCACGGAATGCAGCGCGCCGGGTACTGGGACGCGCTGACCGACTCGCCCGACTGGACCGAGGCATACCTTGACCGCGCCCGCCGGATGTTCGAGCGCGACAAGAACCACCCGTCGGTGATAATGTGGTCTGTCGGCAACGAATCGGGCATCGGGCGCAATCACCGCGCCATGGCGGACTATTTCCACTCGCGCATGGAGGGCTGCATCGTGCACAGCGAGGACATATCGCGCCGGCTGCACGACAACCTGAAGAGCGAGAATAAAGAGGTACGGAAAAATGTTGAATGCGACTATATCGACATCGAGAGCCGCATGTACCCGTCGCCCGAGGAATGCCTTTCCGACTATCTGACCGGCAAGACCTATTCGAAGCCTCTCTTTCTCTGCGAATACTCTCACGCGATGGGCAACGGTCCCGGCGACCTTGCGGCGTACTGGGAGCTTATCAACTCGCACGACAGCTTTTTCGGGGGCTGCGTCTGGGAGTTCACCGACCACTCTGTGGCGACCGGCGAAAACATATACACAGACCCGCATTACATATACGGCGGCGACTTCGGCGACCAGCCTAACGACGGCAACTTCTGCGTCGACGGTCTGGTGTATCCCGACCGCAGGCCGCATATGGGGCTTCTCGAGTACAAGCAGGCGATAAAGCCGTTCAAGGTTGCAGGCTTCGACGCGGCGGCGGGGACGCTAAAAATCCGCAATATGCTGTATTTTACTGACCTTTCGTGTTATGATCTTTTCTGGAACATCGAGCGCGACGGAAAAATCCTGTATGAAGGAAGATTTCCGGCTGTCGTCATAAAGCCGCAGACAGTCAAGCAGTTCAGGATTGAGCCGATTCAGCCGTCGGGAGACTGCTGCCTCAACGTGTCGCTGAGATACAATAAAAAAATGCCGTGGGCCGATATCGGTTACGAAGCCGGATTTGAGCAGCTCCAGCTCTCTGCGGCAGAATGCGGGGGAAGCGTTCTGGACGCCGTCCCATCTGGGGCCAGCCTTTCGGTCGTATCTGTCGAAGCTGACGGTTCGGACCCGGCTTACCGCATTACCGCCGGCAGCACGGCATACACTGTCAGCCGCATCAGCGGCCTTATCACATCGATAGAAGACAACGGGCGCAAGCTCATAACCACGCCCGTTACCCCGACCATATGGCGCGCGCCGACAGATAACGACCGCCGCATCAAGGAGAAGTGGTATGCCGAAGGCTTTGACCGCCTGCGTTCCGAATGCCGCTCTGTTGAGCTTGTCTCAAACGACGGCAGGAGCGCGGTCGTCACAGCCGGACTGTCCTGCTGCGCCCGGTTCCCGGTGCTCCGCATGAATGTGAAATACACGTTTTATGCCGCCGGCGGCGTCAGGATAGACTGTGACGTCAATGTCCGTGAAAACCTGCCGGACCTTCCGCGCTTCGGAATGCAGTTCAATATGCCCGAGGGCAGCGAAAGGATACGCTATTTCGGACGTGGCACAGCCGAGAGCTATATAGACAAGCGCCTTGCTTCAAAGCTCGGTGAGTATGAAACCACTGCGTCCGGGAACTTTGAGCACTATGTCCGCCCGCAGGAGAACATGGCACACGCCGACACCCGCTGGGCATATGTCTCAAGCATCGCCGGACACGGACTTCTCTTTGCCATGACCGGGACGCCCTTCAGCTTCAACTGTTCGCACTTCACGCCGGCGCAGCTCACCGTGACAAGGCACGACTACGAGCTTGTCCCGCTGAAGGAAACAGTCGTGAACATCGACGCCCGCCACAACGGAATAGGCTCCAACTCCTGCGGCCCGGTGCTGAATCCGCGCTGGCAGTTCAACGCCACGCATTTCACCTTCTCCTTCCGGATTCTCCCGGCTTTCGTCAACAACATCGACCCCTACGCGGAAATCAGGATGAAGTAACCCGCAAACGCGCCCCGACCGCGCACTGTTAAAAAGCGGCGGACAGAGCAAGCTTGCCTAAGAAAACCGCACCTCAAACGCGCCCCGACCGCGCACTGTTAAAAAGCGGCAGGCAGAGCGAGCTTGCCGCGGAATGCTGCACCTCAAACGCGCGCCGCCCGCGCACTGTTGAAAAGCGGCGGACAGAGCAAGCTTGCCTAAGAAAACCGCACCTCAAACGCGCCCCGCCCGCGCGCTGTTAAAAAGCGGCAGGCAGAGCAAGCTTGCCGCGGAATGCTGCACCTCAAACGCACGCCGCCTGCGCGCTGTTAAAAAGCGGCAGGCAGAGCAAGCTTGCCTAAGAAAACCGCACCTCAAACGCGCGCCGACCGCGCACTGTTAAAAAGCGGCGGACAGAGCAAGCTTGCCTAAGAAAACCGCACCTCAAACGCGCCCCGACCGCGCACTGTTGAAAAAGCTGCACCGCTTAGAGCTCCCGCTTCAACTTCAGCTTCAACTTCAGCTTCAACTTAAGCTTCAGCTTCAGCTTCCGGCAGAAGCCTTGCCGACGCGGCGGCGCAGCCTGCATTCCTGTTTTCAAGATGCACAACCTGCGCGTCACCGTGTTAGCGCGTTATCCTATTATCGTATTATCGTGTTATCGCGTTATTTTGAATAATTTTGACCCGCGGATACAGCTTTCAGGGCTGTTATCCGCGGGTTCCTTGTATAAATATAAATTGCAAAACCTGCGCCGCAAAATTATTGCCGGTTTATAGCCAATTTGTAAACGCGTTGTGAATTCGGCATTTTGACGAATTGAAAACAGCAATTTTTGTCCTGTCTGATTATTCGTCAGGCAGTATCCTGAAGACGAAAATCAGTCCCCCGTTTCGGGCGGGATAAAATTAACTATTGCAGAAAACATTGCCGCCGCGTCCGCATAGCTGTTCTTGTCGCTGCTCTTTCCGAAGACATAAGGCGACAGCAGGCATACCACAGTGTCGGCGGGGAGGGCCCGGAGCGCCTCAAAATACTGGTAAAGCGCGGTGTCCCCGAGCCTTACGCCGTATTCGCCGTAAGCCGAAGGCGGAACGCTGCCGAGCACATCGCTCAGCTTACGTAGCCTTCCGGCAGCGGCCAGACTGTCATAAAGCCACGGGTCGATAAGACATACCGAGCACTCGCCGGTGAGCAGCATATTTGAGTAGCTTTCATATTCCCTTGCAAAATAGGCCGAGTCAATCACCCCCGTGCCGTCCGAAAGCTCCTTCAGCTGCTCCGCGGACATGACCTGATAGGTTATCAATTCGGTAAATTTTCTCCCGTCGCCGTTATAATCTTCCGGCATAACGGTGTTGAAAACCGACCTGACCCCCTCCAATTCGGAAGAGTTCAAAAGGCATGGCCCGCCGTACAGCAGCGAAATATCTTCTTTTTCGACCGAGCACATCTGCAACGTGCATATCACAATCACAAATATCACAAACAATGTTATCAGTATAATTGCTTTATTGTGATACCAAAAGTTATCCAGCCAGCGCAAAAAAACGCTGTTCGCCTTAATATCGCCTGCGGGGATTTTTTCTCCTTTATTCATCTAACCACCTCGTTCAAGTGTCAAAACGCGGATACGGAAAGCATCCATACCCGCGTTTGCATCAGTTCAAGTGTTATTATGAGCTCTTGTGACTTCCTCTATTTTCAGATGTACAAGCCCGCCGGGAGTTTCAACTGAAATGCTGTCTCCGCTCTTCATGCCGATCAGCGCCTTTCCTATCGGCGACTGATCGGAGATTTTTCCGAGAAGCGGGTTCGCCTCGTTTGAACAGACTATCTGGTACTCTATCTCCTCGTTGAACTCCTTGTCAATAACCTTTACCGTAGAGCCAACGCTGATTACTGTCGAATCAATCTTCGACTCGTCGACGATGACCGCATTGACAATCATCTCCTCAAGTTCTTTTATTCTTGCCTCAACTTTGGCCTGTTCGTTTCTCGCCTCGTCATACTCGGCGTTTTCCGAAAGGTCTCCGAAAGACCGTGCGGTGGCGATATCCGCTTTAATCTCCTCGCGTCTTGTATTTTTGAGGTAATTGAGCTCGTCGACAAGCTCGTTGTAACCCTGCTGCGTATAGAGCATCTGCTTTGATTTTGACATGTTTGTCTCCTCTTGATCAAGTATATGAATTTTTATTTTTTAAGTTCGCCGACTGCCGCTTTCATCTGATCGTCGTCGATGTCGGCAAGTTTATAAATATTGACTTTTTTAGCGGCGTCGCTCAGATCCACCACAATATCGGGTTCAATTCCGGTCCCCTCATAGCTGATTCCGCACGGAGGAAAATACATTTTTGTGGTAAGCTTGACTCCGCCCTCATAACCGTAATAGGAAAGCGGAAGGATTGACTGCATCGATCCCTTGCCGTATGTGGTAACCCCGATAATTTTGGCAAGCTTATAGTCACGGAAATTTGATGTGAACAGCTCTGCTGCGCTGGCGGTGCTGTTATTCACGAGCACTACGCAGTCGAGGCCACGGTATTTGCCTATATCCTCGGCGCTGACGCTGCAGCCGGCATAGTCGCCGGAAAGCGTGGACACTTCAGCTTTGAACACTTCTTCATTTCCGCTCTTGTCCTTAGTGCTGATGATTGTATCGCCTTCATTAAGGAAATAGCTGAGCACGGCAATTATTGATTTCAGGTCTCCGCCCGGATTGTACCGCAGGTCAAAGACGAATTTATTTATTCCCTGTGCTTTGAGAGAATCGACAGATTTTGAAAACTGCGACGGAGTTGTCAGATCGAATTCGATTATCTTGACCACGCCGACAGTTGGGTCAATGTCGCTGACGCGATAAGTCACCGACTGTGTTTTAATATATCCCCGTTTGATGCTGAACTCTAATTCCTCGGAATAACCGTCTCCGCGTCTGACGACGAACTCGGCATATGTGTCCGCAAGTCCCTGAAGCTTCGCGACCGCAGGATAATATCCCAAATCCGCGACGCTCTCCCGATTTTCGCCGATCCCGACATAAACGATCAGGTCGCCGGGCTTAAGCCCCGCCGCGAGCGCCGGTGAATCGGGCATTACGTTAATGACCTCAATTGCATTGTATTCAGTGTTCTCAATAACATTTATACCGATTCCCTGCATCTGTCCCGCGTTGTTTGACTGAAGAGACGCATATTCTTCCGCGTTGTAATACTCCGCATACTTGTCGCCGGTTGAATCCGCGTAGGCCTTCAGCACCGCATTGACCAGCGTTTCATTGTCAAGATCGAAGTATGAGAATGTCTTGAAAATTGAATCGAGCGTGTCGAGCTCGGCGAAAGTGTCTGAACCGTCTGATTTGTTGTTTGAGAGCTCCGCTTCCCGCAGTTTGGCGTCATAAATATTTGAAACGACGAAAAACGCGCTCATAAAGGTTATAAGGATAGCCGCAAGCAAGACAAAAATGAATATTGACAACGGTATTTTTTTTGCCATTATAATGCACCTTATTTCAAATTTCGATATGTTTCACAATTCAACATTCAACAAGTTAAGCGAAATGAACCCGCCTGTGGCCTGTGGGGTTCATTCCGCTTAAAACGTCTCCGGAATATTTCTTTATCAGAATTTTGCCGGTTTGGAATTCAGATATTTTTTAACCATAAGAGCGACCTTGAATGTTATCGCATGTTCAAACTCACGCAGGTCAAGGCCTGTAAGCTTGCGGATTTTTTCAAGGCGGTAGACAAGCGTGTTGCGGTGTACGAACAGCTTGCGCGATGTCTCGGAAACATTGAGGTTGTTTTCGAAGAAGCACTGAATGGTCATCAGCGTTTCACGGTCAAGAGACTCAAGCGAGCCTTTTTTGAAGACTTCCTGAAGGAACATTTCACACAGTGTCGTCGGAAGCTGATAAATAAGGCGGCCTATTCCGAGGTTCTCGTAGCTTATGATATTCTTCTCGGTTTCAAACACCTTGCCGACCTCAAGCGCCACCTGAGCTTCCTTGTAAGCGCGGGCGAGATCCTTAATATTGTCAACCGCGGTGGAAATACCGATAGATACTTTTGTATAGAACTCAGTACTGAGAGTATCAGCGATATTCGTTGCGATTTTTTCAATTTCCTTCATTTCAATGCCGGGTTTTACGTCCTTGACAAGAACGATATCATGCTCGCCGACGCTTATGACATAATCCTTGGACTTGTCCGGGAACATATTCTGAAGCATCTCGAAAGGCATCATGTCGGTCTTGCCGAAGAACTTGATAAGGAACACTATCCGCACTTCCTCGGTGTTGAAATGCAGCTCCTTGCTCTTTATATATATGTCGCTCGGAAGAATATTGTCAAGAATGATATTTTTAATGAATGACCCTTTGTCGTACTTCTCATCATAGAGGTTTTTGATGTTTCCAAGCGATATCGCCAGCAGTTTTGAAACCTTCTCCGCCATCTTGTCATCGCCTTCGACGAACACAATATATTCGGTCTTGTTTCCTGTACTGATAGGACGGTATGTATATCCGTCGCGCGCTACCATATCGGAAGCATAAGCCACCTCGTCGCGGATTCCCTGCCGAATCTCCCCGATCTTTACAAGTTCCGAGCAAGCGATGATTACTCCGTTTTCATCTATTACTCCGATGATACGGTCGACAGCGTCCTTCATCTGATGGATAACACCCTGAAACAATCTGTTTGACATATCGGTCATTCCTCTCAATATACCATACTTGCAATAGTGTTTTGTATATACTAAACTATATTTTACACCATGATTTGTGATTTTTCAATAGGCATTTTCAAATTTTTTATAAATTATCATGTGTTTTTACAGCTTATATTATCAAATTCCACCATTGGTCACGGTATAATGGGATGTTATAATTCAAACTCATAGACCAGACAGCCGAGTACAAATGCGGCAGCGGTCTCAGTGCGCAGTATTCTTTTACCGAGTCCGGTCATAATTGCTCCGGCTTTCTTTGCTTTTTCCGCTTCGTCAATCGAGAACCCGCCCTCGGAGCCTATGACAACCGCGATATCGCGGCAGTCCTCCGGCCTGTCGCGCCGCCGTGCTGACAGAATGGCGCGAAGCGGCTGCGTACCGTCTCCCTCATAGCAGAAAAGCAACGTACCATACTGTCCGGCTTCCTCCAGCATATCATCAAAGCCAAGAGTCGGCTTCACAACGGGTATCAATCCGCGTCCGCACTGCTTTGCGGCCTCGAGCGCTATCCTCTGACGGCGTTCTGTTCTTCCGGCTTCGGCTTCTGGCTTTACACGAACAACGCAGCGGTCACTTTCAAAAGGCGTAATGTCAAACACTCCGCATTCCACGGATTTTTGAATTACCGTGTCGAGCTTGTCCCCCTTAGGCAGCGCCTGATAAAGATGCGCCCTGTATGACGGCTCTGTGTCAATCTTTCTAACCTCTTTTATCCTTGCGGTAACAACGTCGGAAAAGCCTTCAAGCACGCAGTCATACTCATAAAGCTGCATATCACAAACAATGATATGTTCCCCTGCAGACATGCGCAATACTCTTGAAATGTGATGAGCATCGTCGCCTTTTATTGTTATAATACCCTCGGATATCTGATCTTTTCTTACAAAAAATCTGGGCATGTCAATATGTCAATCCTCCGGGCTTCGTTTTTTAAGCGCGAGGGCGCACCACCCGTTCTCTTCGGCGCGCTCGATAACTTCGAATCCGTATTTGTCCATCGTCGAAACGACATCATGGACGCGCTCGGTAATAATTCCCGATGCAAGCAGCACGCCGCCGGCATTCATGAATTTTCCGACATCAGGCGCCATCCGAATTATTATATCGGCGACAATATTAGCGCAGACGACATCATATCCCACGCCGTCAATACATACATCTTTAAGCAAATCAGACTTTTTGCAGCTCACCTTATCGACAACGTTATTTATCGCTGTATTTTCGTTGGCGACCCTTACCGCCATAGGGTCTATATCGTATGCGCGGCAAAGACCGGCTCCGAGCTTTGCGGCGCAGATAGCGAGAATCCCGCTTCCGCAACCGACATCAAGCACCCGACAGCCCGGCTTCGTATATTTTTCAAGCAGCTCGATTACAAGCCGCGTCGTTTCGTGCGTGCCTGTTCCGAAAGCCATCCCGGGATCCATATGGATTATTATGTCTTCACCGGCAGGCTCGTACTTTTCCCACTGCGGGACAATCACAATCCTTTTCCCTACTTTAATAGGCTTATAATATGCTTTCCACGAATTAGCCCAGTCCTCCTCGGCCACTCCGATTATCTCCACCCTGCCATCAATCCCCTCTTCGGACATCCGGCTGCGGATAAAAGCGATATCCTCCGCGCAGTTTTCTTCTGCCGGAACAAAAACAGAGACCGATGCGATCGTTTTGTCGGCCTTTAGTATATTTTCGTCGATGAGGTCTCCGTAACAGGTTTTAAGATCAATATCGCTGAAATCCTCTATCATCAGGTTGTTGTTAACCATACTCATAATAGAGGTCAGGCTGTCCAGCTGCGCCAGTTTTACGGTGACCCTTATCTGAGTCCAATCGCTGACCCCGCTCCGCTCTCCGCAAATATAATCCTTATCCATTTATTATTCCTTTAATTAAATTTTAAATTACAACTTCACGCCACCGCGCCAATCAGATTAGAGCTTTCTATGCCTTTACTAAAATTTCGAGGGAGCATGGGTACTTCTTCTCAGAAAGCTCCCACCGCCTCCCTCTGATTTTTTTACATAAACATTCTTTTGAAAAATCCTGTGCGCTTTGTGTAGTTTCCCTCGCCGCAGGATTCTGCAAACGAGCGGATGTAGTCCTTCTGCTTAGAATTTAGACCCCGGGGTATTTCCACATTCACAGTGAAAATAAGATCCCCGCGCCTTGATGAGTTGACATATGGAATGCCTTTTGATTTTATTGTAAAACTCGTTCCGGGCTGAGTTCCTTCCGGGATGGTGAACTTTTCATTGCCTTCAAGCGTCGGGACCTTAATTTCTGCTCCAAGTATAGCCTCTGTAACGGCAACGGGAACCTCGCAATAAATATTATTTCCGTCGCGTGTAAAAATGCTATGTTTTTTAACGGAAATCGCGATTATAAGGTCTCCTGCCGGGCCCCCGTTTCTGCCTTCATTTCCGAGACCTTCCTGAATAATTTTGTTCCCGTCGTCAATTCCGGCCGGTATAGAAATGCTTACTTTTTTTGTCACCTTGATATAGCCGGTTCCGCGGCAGTTAGAGCATGGGTCTCTGATTATTCTGCCGGTTCCGCGGCATTGGTCGCAGGTTGTCGCCGACTGGAAAGACATACCCATCATGCGCTGCGTGACGCGCTTTTGTCCGGTTCCGTGACATCCGGGACAGGTCTCGGGCTTTGAGCCTCTTGCCGCGCCGCTGCCTCCGCAGTCGGGGCAACGCTCAATCCGGTCGTATGCTATATCTTTTTTGACTCCGAACGCAGCTTCCTCGAAACTTATGCTCAAGTGAACGCCGAGATCGTCGCCGCGTACAGGGCCGTTGCGTCTCTGCTGCGTGCCGCCGCCGAAGCCGCTTCCAAAAAAGCTGCCGAAAATATCACCGATATCCCCGAAATCTCCCGAAAATCCGGAAAACCCGCCGAAGCCCCCGGCGCCGCCGGCGCCTGCCGTAGGGTCGAAGGCGGCATGACCGAACTGATCGTATTTTGCCTTTTTGTCCGGGTCGGACAGAACTTCGTACGCCTCGTTGATTTCCTTAAATTTCTCTTCGGATTCCTTGCCGGGATTCACATCGGGGTGATATTTCTTTGCCAGCTGCCGGTACGCTTTCTTTATAGTGTCGGCGTCGGCGTTCTTATCTACGCCGAGCACCTCATAATAGTCTCTTTTATCCGCCATACCTATGACTATTCCTTTCCACTTGCTGTGAGGTCTGTGCCGTCCCCGCAGTCACCAGGCGGAACTTTTTCCATCTTTCAGGATCAATTCCGGCCTTGACAGCCTTGCCGGAGCAAGCGCAATTCTCACTTCTTGAAAGATAAATCCTTCAAGCCGCAGTCTTTCCGTAGATAACCCGCCATATTTAATTTGTAATTTATTATAATTAAATATGTAAATACGGGCATGCGGGAAAGGGCTTCCGTGCCCTTTCCCGCTGATTAGCTGATTCTCAAGGATTATTTCGTCTTGTCCTCATAATCCGCGTTATAATATGTGCCGTCGCTGCCGCCCTTTTGTCCGGCATTTGAATTAAATCCCTGTCCGCCTGCAGCGTTGCCGTTTCCGCTCTTGTAAAGCTTTTCGGAAATAGCATAGAATGCCTTCTCAAGAGCCTCGGTGTCGCGTTTTATAGCTTCCGTCCCTGCGTTTGAACTGATTGTGCCCTTGAGCTTTTCGATTGCCGATCTGACGTCTGATTTATCGGATTCGGAAACCTTGTCGCCAAGTTCGTTCAGAGTTTTTTCGGACTGGAAAATAAGGGATTCGGCGTGATTTTTAGCATCGACAGATTCTTTTTGTTTTCTGTCTTCCTCGGCGAACTTTTCCGCTTCTCTGACAGCACGGTCTATATCTTCCTTGCTCATGTTGGTTGACGAAGTGATGGTTATCTTCTGTTCTTTATTTGTGCCGAGGTCTTTTGCGGTAACGTTAACTATACCGTTTGAGTCGATATCGAATGTGACCTCAATCTGAGGCACTCCGCGGGGAGCTGCGGGAATTCCGTCAAGATTGAAGCGTCCGAGCGTTTTGTTGCCCGAAGCCATCGGACGCTCGCCCTGGAGCACATGGATTTCAACCGATGTCTGCCCATCTGCCGCGGTCGAGAAAATCTGCTTTGCCTGACAAGGAATCGTCTTATTTCTTTCAATAATTTTTGTGAACACGCCGCCAAGCGTTTCGATGCCGAGAGACAGCGGGGTCACGTCGAGCAGAAGCAGATCCTTGATTTCATCATTGAGGACGCCCGCCTGAATTGCCGCGCCGATTGCAACGCACTCGTCGGGGTTGATGCCTTTGAAGGGTTCTTTGCCCATAAAGTTTTTGACTGCTGCCTGAACTGACGGCATTCTGGTAGAACCGCCGACAAGAAGCACCTTGTCGATCTGGTTCGGCTTAAGTCCCGCGTCGGAAAGAACCTGCTTTGTCGGCCCCATTGTTGCGTCGACAAGGTCTGCGGTGAGCTTATCGAACTCGGCTCTCGTGAGTGTCGCGTCGAAATGGAGCGGACCGTTCGCGGTTGCGGTGATGAAAGGAAGATTGATGTTTGTGCTGGTCATGCTTGAAAGCTCGATCTTAGCTTTTTCGGCGGCATCCTTGAGTCTCTGCATAACCATCTTGTCACCGGAAAGGTCGAGGCCGTTTTCATTCTTGAATTTTGTAAGCATCCAGTTGATTATTCTCTGGTCGAAATCGTCGCCGCCGAGATGGTTGTTACCGGCAGTTGCAAGAACCTCGAACACTCCGTCGCTTATATCAAGCAGCGAAACATCGAAGGTACCGCCGCCGAGGTCGAAGACCATTATCTTCTGGTTAATCTCTTTGTCAAGGCCGTATGCAAGAGCCGAGGCTGTCGGCTCGTTTATGATACGCTTTACGTCAAGTCCGGCAATCTTGCCGGCATCCTTTGTGGCCTGTCTCTGTGCGTCGTTGAAATATGCCGGAACCGTGATAACGGCCTCGGTTATCTTTGTGCCAAGAAAAGCCTCCGCATCAGCTTTGAGTTTTTGGAGTATCATTGCCGAGATTTCCTGAGGAGTATATTTCTTGCCGTCAATCTCCTTTGTATATGACGTGCCCATCTGGCGTTTGATACTGATTATCGTGCGGTCGGGGTTTGTGATCGCCTGACGTTTTGCAACCTGCCCCACCATGCGTTCACCGTTTTTTGCAAAGGCCACAACCGAGGGCGTTGTTCTTTCGCCTTCCGAGTTCGGAATGACCACCGGCTCTGAGCCTTCATAAACAGCAACGCAAGAGTTTGTTGTTCCCAAATCTATGCCAATAATTTTTCCCATGATTAATTTCCTCCATATATTTTGAAAATAATCTAATCTAAATTTAATTTGCGACTTTGACCATCGCGTGCCGGATGACCTTGTCGCACTTCATATAGCCCTTCTGCAGGACTTCGACAACTTCGTTTTCGCCGAAGTTCTCATCCTCAATATGCATTACCGCGTAATGGATACTGGGGTCAAATTTCACACCGGCCTCACCGATCACTTTAATTCCAAGCTTATCAAGAGTTTCGCAAAGGTTTTTCAGTATAAGCTCAATTCCTTTTGTAACCGACTCCGCATCCGTATATTTTGAAGCTCTTTCGAGGTTGTCAAGCACCGGCAGAATCAATGTAACGGCGTCGGCGTACGCTTCGTTGTAGCTGCTTTCCTTTTCCTTTGCTGAACGCTTTCGGAAGTTGTCATACTCGGCGAGCATTCGCAGATATTTTTCATTTGCTGCAGCCGCAGCAGCGTCAGCTGCTTCAAGACGTTTTTTAAGACCTTCAATTTCAGATTCGAGCTTCCGGATTTTTTTTCGCTCGCCATAAGACTCCTTGCCGTCATTTTCATCCGCATCCGCCTCGTCAGCGTCCTTATCCGTTTTTGAATCCGTTTCGGGAGCGTCCGCAGCTTTATCATTCACGGCTTTATTGTTATCCGGTTTGTCATCAGCAGGCTTTTCCGGCGTCTCATCAGAACACGCAGTCTTTTTTTCCTCATCCATTATCATCAATCATCTTTACCTTTCAGCAGTTTGTCGTTTTTATCATTCTTGTTGTTATCATCCTTATCTTCTTCTTCTATCAAATTTGCGATATTGCCTCCGAGGCTGTCAATTGTGGCAAGCACTCTTGCATAATCCATCCGCAACGGTCCGATTATCCCTATCGCACCGACTGTCTTCCCGTTTTTCTTGATCTGTTTATATACTATTGCGGACTGGTTCATGACCTTTACCGAGCTTTCCGAACCTATAACGACCTTAACTTTTCCGCCGCTGCCGTCGTTGTTTCCGTTGCTGTCGTCTCCGTTATCCTCGTCCTTGATAAGGTCAAGTATCTCCTCCTTGCTCTCAAGCGCGCCGATAAGTTCGCCAAGCTGTTCGGAATCCGAATATTCGGGATACTGCAATAATTTATTCAGGCCGCTGAGTTTCAGCTCTCCGCTGTCAAGCTCGCTCATCACATCATAAATTCCCTTAACCGCCGCCGAAACAAGGTCGGATCTTGCGCCCATCTCGTTCTCCAGCTTCATCATTATCGGAAGCGTGATTTCGCTTGCGGTAAGTTCCGAGAGATTTGCATTCAGAACGGCGCCAAGCTTTTCAATTTCAGACTGATCCGCGGCAATTTCGATTCTGATTTTCTGCGTTTTGACCAGCGTTGTTCCTTTCATCATAACGAGAAGGATGTTGTGCGAGTCAATAAAAACCGTTTCATATCTATCAAAGCTGACCGATGTCGCCTTGGGGCGTATGGCTATTCCGGTGTAGTTCGTAAGCGTTGAAGCAAGTTTTGAAGCGGTTACGAGAATCTGATCCAGTTCTCCCATTTTTGCTTTCAGCAGGTTATTGATCTGCGCGATTTCTCGAGCCGTTATCGCATACCTGTCAATAAGCGAATCAACATAAAACCTGTAGCCGAGCTCACTCGGAACCCGTCCCGAGGAGGTATGCGGCTGCTCAAGATATCCCATTTCTTCAAGCTCGGCCATCTCATTGCGAATTGTTGCAGACGAGCAGCTGAGCTGCTTGCTTTCGAGAATATACTTCGAACCGACCGGCCCGCCGCCCTCTATGTGCGCGTCGATGATTGCTTTTAATATTTGCTTTTTTCTCTCGCTCAATTCGTTCGGATTCGACTTCATCTGCGCAAAACTCCTTCCGAAATTTATAAACGGACCGGAAAGTGGCTGTTCAATCACGTTTAGCACTCTTTTTGTTCAAGTGCTAAACGCTGTTATAAATTTACCACTAACTGGCCCGTTTGTCAAGAGGTTTTGATAAAAAATATAAAATTTTTATAATATAAGTGCTAAATTACTACTCTTCTAACTTCCCGATGCTTCAACATCATAATACTGTATCGAAGTGACGCAACCGTCGCGCAGGATAAACTTCAGTTCTGTTCCGCCTTTTTTATATATCAGCGATGTATCCCCGCCTTCATAATCCGTTCCATATGCGGCTATGACCTTTTCTTTTTCCGAACCGATTGTTATTCCCTCCGGCGTCATATTTGCGTCATCAAGTATTACAATCGAAAGAACCTTGTCACATCCGCCATCCGGATATGTGTTTATCTGAACGCTTCCGTATGTGTACATCTTGTCAAGTCCGTTGAATGCGCAACTTGCTGCTTCATAATACTTTGACGGTTCCCCCAGAGCCTTTACTATCGGAGCAATGTCATCGCCCGGAGTGATCTCTACATTATTATAAACAAAGCTGTACTTTTCGTTGCCCGCCGGCGTGCTGTTGCCGCCGCATGAAATCAAAATTAAGGGCGCTGCAATTAAAATTAGAAAAAAATATCCTATCGATGAAGACACATGAGCTTTTGCGTTAATCATTTTTGATGCCCTCTTTTTCGTTATAATACGCCGCCGTCTTTGACGCCCAGACACGTTCGGCTTCGGCCTCCCCCCGTCGGTCTGTCACGCCAGCCTCCGAAAGAATTTTTCCAAAGTAACCCGACAGTTTTTCTGCTCCCCACACGTTAAGGTGAAGCCCCATATCGTATGTGTCAGTGTTCCAGTCGATTCCGATATCGGCACACAGTTTGAGAAAATTATAATATTTCAGGTTGTTATTTTTTGCGTATGTGATTATTTGATTGTCCCATTCTTCATACCAGTAAGGATAAAGGCTTGGAGCTTTTATTAAAATCAGTTCTGTTCCGTGAGATTCGCAAAGCTCTCGCATCATGTCAAGATATTGCCAGCAGATGTCGGCGAAAGCGTAATCCTCAAGCTGAATTCCGACCGGAACGTCGCTCACGCCGCGCACTCCCTTCTGCATGAGATATCCGCTGTGTCCCACCGTGTCACGCTGGAACATATATTCATAATCGTCGGCGGTCAGCTCGTCCCAGCGCGTATGATAGCGCAGAATCGGGAAAATGTAACTGATAAACGACTCCCCTTCCGTCATTGACGCTTTTATGCACTTTAGCTTTTCCAATGACAGCCTCATTCCGTCGATGTTGAGCCGGTTGTAAGCCTCGCTCTGCGGAGTTCCGTACTTCATGGAAAGCACGTTGAAAACCACAACCTCTGGAGTTTCGTACTTGAACATCTCCTCAAGCAGATAATACGACTGCCAAATAAGCTGCTGCGCGCTTCCGCGTATATATGATGTTATACCGTATTTTTCCCAAAGCGTTATCGGAGAAAAGTTCTCATAAACCTCACAGTCTCCGACAAATATCACGTCATGCGGACCTTCGTCGCGGTAATACTCGGCAATAAGCGCGCCCTCGGGAATTTCCGACATATATTTCGGTACAAGCAGACACTGGAGCAGCCATAGCGTCAAAATCAAAACAGTCAGCGCAGCTGTTCCAACTGCAATAGTTTTAATTCTTTTTTTCATTATATTTATTAAATCGTGATATTATTCAAACAGGGCAGATACGAATTCACCCGCGTTGAATGGCTGCATATCATCGATTTTTTCGCCGACTCCTATAAATTTCACCGGTATGCCCAGTTCCTTTTTTATCGAAATTACGATTCCGCCCTTCGCTGTTCCGTCAAGCTTGTTGAGTATAAGGCCTGTGACGGAAGCCGCGTTGCGGAATTCCTTTGCCTGCTGCACCGCGTTCTGTCCCGTGGTGGCGTCAAGCACAAGCAGATTTTCGCGTGATGCCCCGGGCAGCTCGCGGTCAATCACCCGATTTATCTTCGCAAGCTCGTCCATCAGATTCTTTTTATTATGCAGGCGTCCAGCGGTATCTATTATCAGCACGTCCGCGCCGCGCTTCTTGGCGAAGTTAGTGGCGTCATAGACGACGGCAGCCGGGTCGGAACCCTCCTGCTGTTTTACAAGCTCGACTCCTGCGCGCTCGCACCAGACGGAAAGCTGGTCTATTGCCGCAGCGCGGAAAGTGTCGGCTGCCGCGACGATCACTTTTTTACCGTCTTTTTTCAGTTGATTAGATATTTTGCCAATCGATGTCGTTTTGCCCGCGCCGTTTACACCGATTATAAGTATGACCGACGGTTTTGTGTCGAGCTTCAGCGGTTCCCCTTCTCCTATCATATCTTCAAGAATCCGCTTAAGCGCACCTGTCACCTGACTTTTTTCCTTCAGACGCCCGTCTTTTACTTCTTCACGAAGCTTTTCAATAATTTCCTCAGTTGCTCCGACTCCCACATCTGCCGAAATCAGCAGCTCCTCAAGCTCGTCAAGCAGATCTTCGTCCACTTTAACAAAATTCTTCAGCAGATCATCGACCTGCTTAATTATTGCGTTCTTGGTTTTTACGAGTCCGGCTTTGAGCTTATCCAAAAAAGCCATTCCACTCTTCCCCTTTGTTTTTTGATATTTCGTTGATATTTAGCGTCAGCACTTTCGATATTCCGTGTTCCGGCATTGTAACGCCGTAAATACGGTTTGCCGCCTCCATCGTGCCGCGGCGGTGGGTTATAAGTATGAATTGAGTACCGTCCGAATATTTTTTGATGTATTCAGCGAATCTGCTTACATTGACCTCATCCAGCGCCGCTTCTATCTCGTCAAGAATGCAGAAAGGCGTCGGATTGACCTGCAGTATTGCGAAAAACAGCGCGATTGCCACAAACGCCTGTTCTCCGCCCGAAAGCTGCATAAGATTTTTTATTATCTTTCCCGGAGGCGCGGCACTGATCTCAATTCCGCTCTCAAGTATATTTGACGGATCGGTTAGCGAAAGCTGCGCCGAACCTCCACCGAAAAGCTCTCCGAAAACCCGATTGAAATTGTCGTTTATTTTATTAAACGACTCGATGAACGAGCTTTCCATGCTCTTCTCAAGGTCGCCGATAATCTTCATCAGTTCGTTTTTTGATTTTTCAAGATCGGCTATCTGAGATGCCATGCTGTCATATCTTGCCTTGACTTCGGCATATTTATTCACCGCATCGAGATCAACATTTCCGATAACACGCAGGCGGTTCCGGCAGGATATCTGCTCTGCTGCGGCTTCAGCGCGGGTTTTGGAGTCGAGCAGAGGATAATTCAACGCCACGGCCTCAGCGCGCGTAAGTTGATATTCGTCCCAGAGTTTTGTCGACAGCTCCTCCTGCTCTTTGCGCAGTTGGTTCAATCTATTTTCGTTCTGCGTGTAGTCGCGGAATATGCTCTCCTTTTGAGCCATTTTATCGCGTATCTTTGCGTTCAGCTCCGACAGCCGCCGTTCAAACTCAAGTCCTCCCGACTCGGTTTTTGCGCGCTCGGCGTTCAGCCTGTCAAGCTCAAGCGCACCGGCGCGCGCTGTCGCTCGGTTATCATTCTGCTCTGCCATAAGCCGTTCGACCGACGACTTATAATCGGCGACCCGGCGCTCGCGCTCTGAAATGTCCGCCAAAAACGCCCTGATTCTTTCACCGGACGAGCTTTCAAGTGTTTGCTCTGTTTCAATGTCCTTCTGAGTTTCGCTAATACGGATATAGATCTGAACGGCTTTGTTGTCGCATTCTGACTTCTTCTCGATTATGCCGTTCCGTTCAATATCCTTTTCGGAGCGGAACGCAGTTATCTCTTCTATCTGCCGCCGTATATCTTTCTCGCGGATCCCCAGCTCTTCGATATCCTGCGCCTGACGCGACTGCTGTTCAGCAATGCCATTTATATCGGAGCGCAGTTTATCAATGAGCATGTTGTTTGCATCGAGCTTTGCTTTTATCTGCTCAAGTCCCGCCGCCTCGCCCGAACGGAGCACGTCGGTGAGTTTCAGCTTCTGCTCTTCCGAGGAACGCCTCTCGTCAAGTCCGTTTATTTCTTCCGTGAGAAGCTTGCACTCCGCCTCGGCGTCTGCAATACGACGGTTTAATTCTTCGACATCTGCTTCAAGGCGTTTGATCTCCCCGGCACGCCCGAGTATGCTGCCATCGGATTTTACCGATCCTCCGGTGAAGGAGCCGCCGAAGTTTATCTGCTGACCGTCAAGAGTCACCGCTCTGACTCGGTAATGCAGCGCCTTCGCCATCGCCGTGGCGTTGTCGATATTGTCGAACACCACAGTTCTCCCCAGCAGGTTTGAAACTATATCATAAAATTTCCTATCGCATTTAACAAGCTCTGACGCGACGCCGATATAGCCGGCGAACCCGGCGGCCTCCTTCATCTCGGGCGTCGGACTCTGTCCCCTCATTGAGGTAAGCGGGAAAAAGGTTGCTCTCCCGGCGTCGCTGCGTTTAAGCGCCAGCATGGCAGATTTTGCGACGCTCTCGTCTTCAACTACTATATGCTGCAGGCTTGCCCCGAGCGCCACCTCTGTCGCCGTAACAAATCTGTCCTCCACGCTGATAAGCTTTGAAAGAGGCCCGTATATTCTTCCGCACGGAATTCCAAGAGCGTTGGTAATCTTACCCTCGGCATAACGTTTCATAACATACCGGACGCTGTTTGAATATCCCTCGAGCTGTTCTTCCATCGCACGGAATGTGTTGATTCGCTGAATACAGGAATCGCGCTCAAGCCTTAACCTCGCCGCCTCGCCCGACACGGCGTCAAGTTTTTGATTAATATTTTTAATCTGCTCGATCAGTTCGCCAATAAGAGCCGAGGATTTATTGATTTGAGCGCTATATTCATCAATCCGAGCCTGTTTTTCAGCGCATTTTTCCGAATAATCCTTTGAGGTTTTTTCGTATCCCTCGAGTTCTCCGGCAATTGACGTGTTCTTATCTCCGCTGCTTATCCGCGCGTTTTCAATAACAGACAGCCTTACTTTTATGTCAACCGCTTCTTTTTCAAGCGTCCTCAGGTCGTACAGCGCTTTATCGGTTGCCTCCTCAAGCTTTGCGGCGATTGCGCCGTATCCAGCGCTTTCTTGTGTCGCTTCGGCATGTTCGCCCTGCAGTTTTTCAAGCTGCTTCTTAAGCTCGTCAATTTTCTCGCCTCTTGCTCTGCCTGCTTCTTCCTCCGCAGCCACAGCGCGGCGTATTTCGGAGATTGCGCCTTCCGATTCCGCGATCAGCTCATTAAGGTGAGCGATCTCGCTTTCATTGAGCTTATATCTGCTCTCTGTTTCATAATTTTCTGCTGTCTGCAGACGTATCTGCTCGAGCAGCTCAGCCGATAATTTTTTGTTATTCTGAGATTCCTCGAAAAGCTTATCATTCTGCTGCTCATAGGACTGCAGCGCTTCCTCCGCGGTTGCAAGGTCAAATGATGAATATTTGAACTTTTCTTCCGCCGACGCAACTTCACCGCGCAGCTTTTCGGTATCATAAAGCCAGAGCTGAACGTCAACACGTTTTTTCGCCTCGAGCAGTTCAATCGCCTTCTTGGCTTTCTCGGCGTCCTTTTCGAGAGGCCCCAGCTGCGCCTCGACCTCTGAAATTATATCTTTTATCCGGGTCATGTTTTCCTCGGTTGCAGCGAGTTTTATTTCCGCCTCGTTTTTCTTGTGACGGTACTTCGCTATGCCTGACGCGTCCTCAAAAATACTGCGGCGTTCGTCACTCCTGCGCGATATAATTTCGGCAATCTTTCCCTGACTTATTATTGAGTAGCCGTCGCGTCCGATACCGGTATTCATAAAAAGCTCATATATATCCTTGAGCCTTACCGGGCTGCGGTTGATAAAATATTCGCTTTCCCCCGCACGGTAATACCTGCGTGTGACAGTAACTTCGTCGAACGGGCTTTCAAGCCGGTGTTCCTTATCGGTGTTATCAAAGGTGACCGACACCTCTGCGAAGCTCATCGGCTTGCGGCTGTCGGCTCCGCCGAATATTATATCCTCCATTTTCGTTCCGCGAATGCTTTTTGTCGAAATTTCTCCGAGCACCCAGCGCATTGCGTCCGATATGTTGGATTTCCCGCTTCCGTTAGGTCCGACAATAACAGTCGTCCCATTCTCGAATACCAGTTTTGTCTTGTCCGGGAAGGATTTGAATCCCTGCATTTCAAGTGATTTCAGGTACAATTTTCTGTCCTCCTGTTTGCAGTGTCGCTAATTACCCGAATATTATACGGCTCAAGCGATGTGTCTTCGCGGTAATTTATTTTTCTTAAGCCAAAATTCTCTCTAAGTCTTTCCTCATTCCTTCTGCGATGTCCCGCAGCTTTAGAAATTTCACCTTTCGGGACAACAACAGTAATGTTTTTTCCCCATGTGTCCTTGCCAAATAATTCACGACAGGTTAAATCATAATAAAGCTCGCCCATTGCAAGCTCGCCTATTGCCGCGTGGCTCGCACCGCCGGCCACCTGTTCGTCAGACGCAAGATTTTCAGACGAGCAAAGTCCGACTCTGATCACCGGAACTTTATGTTTTGCAAAAACTGCGAGAACCTCTTTGGTTCTGGCGACCGCCGTGACAGTGTCAAGAGGCGAATAAATGCCTTTTTCAGTCAAAGAATCAAGCTCTGTTCCCCTGAAGACAACTGTCGGATAGACCCGCGCCCCGGCAGCTCCGAGAGAACAGATTGCTTCTGCCGTCCCGATTTCCGATTTCATGTCGGCTTCCGGAAGACCTATCATCATCTGTCCGACAAGACTGAAACCATATTGCCGAACCAATCGGCAGGCTTCATACGACTGCTCCGCGGTATGCCCCCTCTTCGAGGCTGCAAGAACCTTGTCGTCCATGCTCTGAATACCCAGTTCGACAGTGACTACCGGATACATTTTTAATATATCAAGTATTTCCGCACTTATATAATCAGGACGCGTAGAGAGCCTTATGCCGCCCGCACGCCCCGAATCGACATACTCTTTTGCCAGATCGAGAAGGCTTATCATAAGCCCGCGTTCGATTCCGGTGAACGAACCGCCGAAAAACGCTATTTCGGTTTCGGTGCCTTTCGGAACGGTTGCAAGAGCCGCCTCAATCTCGCCGCGTACCAACGAGATGTCGAATGCTTTCTTGCCGGAAATTAGCCGCTGGTTACAGAACACACACATATTCGGGCAGCCGAGGTGCGGTATGAACACCGGGATATTCACATGTCTTTTTTCGGTTTTCATATTAGTTCTCCCCGACAGCGGATAATCCGACGGATTTATCCGCTTTTCTTTACCAGTCGCTGATGCCTGATATATTTCAACATTTTGATTGCATATAAGATAATTATACCATATATTGTAGAGGATTTCAACAGTTAATTGCTCTGCTTCATCTGTTTGGCACAATGTTCCGGCGCAGCAGAAACCGGAGGGCTTTTACAATAAAAGTCCCCCGGTCGTGCGTATGCCTTGCATTACAGTTCGCCGAACAGCTCGAGCGCCTGCTTTGCGGCGTTCTGCTCGGCTTCGCGCTTTGTGCCGCCCGTCCCGCGGCCGATGATATTTGAATTCAATTTTGCTACAACCTCAAAAACTTTTTTATGATCCGGCCCGCTTTCGCCGACTGTAACATACTCAAGCTTTTCGCCTTCCGACTGCTGAACAAGCTGCTGCAGATGCGTTTTATAATCCTGGGCGATATCCGCTCCACCGGCTATATCCTTTAACTCCTCCTTGATGAAAGGCAAAAGAAATTTACCGACTATTTCCTTACCATCATTTCCGGAATCAAGATATATTGCGGCAAGCATGGCTTCAAAAGCGTCGGCAATAATCGACTTGCGTTCACGCCCCCTGTTTTTTTCCTCGCCGTGCCCAAGTCTTAGAAACTGGCCGAGCCCGATTTTAAGAGCGTAGCGCACAAGCGCGCGCTCGCAGACCACGTCGGCACGCATGCGCGTCAAATCCCCCTCGGCATGCTCGCCGGCATATGTTGAAAAAAGATATTCGCTGACAATGATGGAAAGCACCGAATCGCCGAGAAACTCAAGGCGTTCGTTGCATTCGCAGTCAATATGTTTCACACGCAGCTCGTTTGAATATGACGAATGAGTAAGCGCCGTTTCTATCAGCTGTTTGTTTCTGAAAACATATCCTATGCGTTTTTCAAGCTCAGATATGTCCAGCGGCAGTCCGACCATATTATTTTCCTTCTGTATTTTTAATTGTTATAGTTCGCATCAGTTATCGTTGCAATTTGCCGTAAGCTCCGACTGCTCGCAAGCTTTGTTTTCAGACGCCGATGACTTTTTCAATTCTGAAATCTTTTTAATCTCCTGAGTTGATTTCTCAATAACACCGTTTGCTGAATAGTTGATAGCCTGCAGTATGGCATTCTTGATCGCTTTTGCGTTGGACGAACCGTGCGCCTTTATGACAGGTTTGCGCAAACCAAGCAGCGGCGCGCCGCCATAGGTTGAAGGATCAAAATTTTTTTTGAAGCCTTTAAGCTGACGTTTCATAAGCAGTGCCGCAAATTTTGTAAACATATTTGTATAGAAACACTCGTTAAGATTGTTGTTCATCAGCTTGCCCATACCCTCGATGGACTTGAGCAGTATATTCCCTGTAAATCCGTCGGTTACCAGAACGTCGCATACATCGAGCGGCAAATTGTTAGCCTCAATGTTTCCTATGAAATTTATATATGAGTTTTCTGAAAGACGCTTGTATGCGTCCAGCTGAAGCTGTGTTCCCTTACAGGACTCGGAGCCGTTATTGAGAAGTCCGACACGCGGGTTTTCTTTGCCCAGCACATTTTTCATGAATATTGTACCGATTATGGCAAACTGCTCGAGATACTCGTCTGTGACAGAAACATTAGCCCCCGCGTCTATCAGCAGTACAGGCTGTTTCATCGGCAGTATGCTTGCGATGGCAGCGCGCTGGATTCCGGGTATCTTACGTACAATCAGGCTCGATGCGGTAAAAAGCGCGCCGGTATTTCCCGCGCTGACAAAAGCGTCGCCTTTGCCGTCAGCAAGCATCTGAAGCCCAAGGTTGAGTGACGATTCTTTCTTTGCGTGGACTACCGAAAGCGGATCGTCGTCCATTGCGACCGAAACATCTGTGTGAACTATTTCAATATGTGAAATATCAATCTGATTTTCCTCTGCCGCCCTTGTGATTTTTTGTCTGTCGCCGACAAGGATCATATCAACCCTGAATTTTTCGGCAGCTTCAGCCGTTCCCTTAAGTATTTCGGAAGGGGCGTTGTCCCCTCCCATGGCATCAATTATTACCTTCATCGTTATACCGTTCCTTCATCAAAGGATTTGCGATTTGATTTTTTCTATTTCCTCAAGCGATCTTTTAGAAAGAGCTTCGTTTTTAGCGGCTTTACCGCCCTTTACTCGTTTTTCAAGCGGAGCTATTATCCCAAAATTAGCATTCATCGGCACAAACCTGCCATTGCCGCCATCTCCGCGGCTTACATACGCCGCCATTGCGCCGAGCATTGTGGTTTCGGGAAAAATTACTTTTCCCTTCCCCATAAATGCGTATGCTGCATTTAATCCGGCGACAAAACCGCTGCCGCAGGACTCAATATATCCCTCGACGCCTGTCATTTGTCCGGCGAAATATACGCCCGGCCGCTTTATCAGCGAATAATCGGCGCCGAGCAGACCGGGAGAATCAAGATAAGTGTTGCGGTGCATGACGCCATAACGCAGAAATTCAGCATGTTCAAGTCCGGGGATGAGTGAAAACACACGTTTCTGCTCGTGGAAGGTTAGATGCGTCTGAAATCCTACAATATTATACATTGTTCCGGCTATGTTTTCCTTGCGGAGCTGAACCACCGCATAAGCTTCCCTGCCGGTCCTCTTATCAATCAGTCCCACTGGTTTCAAAGGCCCGAAAAGCAGTGTGTCGCGTCCGCGCTTTGCCATTATTTCAACCGGCATACAGCCTTCAAACACTTCAATTTTCTGCTGTTCCTGACGGTCAAATTCCTTCAGCTCAGCCTCCTTCGCGCTTACGAGAGCCTCGTAAAACACCTCATACTGCTCCTTTGTCATCGGACAGTTAATATAGTCGGCATCTCCCTTGCCGTATCTTGAACCGAAATAGGCAATGTTCATATCGATGCTTGCAGCGTCGACAATCGGCGCGGCCGCATCGAAAAAGTGAAGTCCGCCGCAGCCAAGATTACGCTCGATATAGGCCGCAAGCGCGTCAGAGGTCAGCGGTCCGGTGGCAATCACCGTAAGGCCGTCTTCGTCGATAGAGGTCACCTCGCGCGAAATCACCTCTATGTTCGGGTGCTTTTTTATTGCATTTGTGATATACTCCGAGAACTTCAACCGGTCGACGGCAAGTGCCGATCCTGCCGGAACCCTTGTATCATCTGCAGCTCTCATAATGAGCGAACCGAGCTGTCGCAGCTCTTCCTTGAGCAGGCCGACAGCGTTTGAAAGACTGTCCGAGCGCAGCGAGTTGGAGCAAACAAGCTCCGCAAATCCCGGATGATGGTGAGCCGGAGTGTATTTTTCCGGCTTCATTTCATAAAGGCGGACCGGAACACCGCGTTCAGCCGCCTGCCATGCAGCTTCGCAGCCGGCAAGTCCCGCGCCGCAGACTGTAAGTTTATCTTGCATTTTTATAACCATATCTTTCTTCTGACCATGGAGCCGCGCTATTTCTGCCATCACAGCGGCGCAGATGACAGCGTCAGAAATGGAGGCAAAAGCGCATACCCGCTGGTTGAAAGATTTTTAATCTTCATTCTTGTCTTCCGACTGCTTTTCAAATTTGCAGCTGTCATTACGGCAATAAAGTACGTTGCGGCCTTTGCGGCGGAAAAGCATGCCGCCGCAATTCGGGCATTTTTCGTTTGTCGGCATATCCCATGATGAAAAATCGCACTCCGGATATTTTTCACAACTGTAAAAAATACTTTTGCTGCGGCCATGCTTCATAACGATTTTTGAACCGCATTTTGGACACTTGACATCTATGTCTTTGGTTTTCTGTTTTGTAAACCTGCATTTCGGGTAATTTACGCAGGCATAGAAACTGCCAAATTTGCCGGTGCGCAGAACCATGTCACCGCCGCACTTCTCGCATTTGAAATCGGCATAAACCAATTTTTTCTCCGGTTTGTCTTTTTTCCCTTCAGCGCTATCCTCTCCTGACTTGCTTTGATCCGCAAGAGGTTTTGTGTTCTTGCATTTCGGGTAGTTCGGACAAGCTGCAAACTTTCCGAACTTTCCGGTCTTTATCACCATACGGCTTCCGCACTTTTCACATATCAAGTCTGTTTCCTCAGCCGGCAGCGAAATGTTCCCGCCGCCTATTGTCTCAGCGGACTCAAGCTCTTTTCTGAAATCATTCCAGAAATTTCTGAGAACAGTCAGCATATTTTCGTTCCCGTTCTCGATTTCATCCAGTTCTGTTTCAATGTCGGCAGTAAAACGGTAATTAACAATATCCGGAAACTTTTCCTTCATCAGTTTGGTTGTTATTTCGCCAAGCTGCGTAGGAACTAATGATTTTCCCTCTCTCTTTACATAATTGCGCGCAATAATAGTTGTAATAATCGGAGTGTAAGTGCTCGGACGTCCTATTCCTTTCTCCTCAAGGAACTTGATAAGCGACGCTTCATTATATCTCGGAGGAGCTTCGGTGAAGTGCTGGTCGTCTTTAATATCCTTGCAGCCGAGTTTCTGACCTTCCTTGATATCCGGAATCAGAAGATCCCTCTCTCCGTTGTCATTTTCATTGTCACTGATATTGTCACCCGCCCCTTCGTCGCATGTGCGGCGTGTTTCTGTTTCATCCTCAGATTCAACATATACCGCCATAAACCCCGGGAAAGTGACAGTGTAGCCGCTTGTGCGGAATATATAGCCGGAGGATTCGAAATCGGCTGTCACCGTGTTCAGCTCTGCAGACTGCATTTGGCTTGCCACAAAACGTTCCCATATAAGTTTGTAAAGTTTGAACTGGTCTGGCGTAAGATGTTTTTTAATTGCTGCGGGTTCAAGCGTTATTCTCGAAGGTCTTATAGCCTCATGCGCATCCTGCGCGCTGTTTCGCGATTTATAGATTCTTGGAGCTGACGGACAGTAAGTTTCACCGTACTTCCCGGCAATATATTCTTTTGCGGCTTCCTGTGCCTCGGCCGATACTCTCAGCGAATCGGTTCTCATATATGTTATAAGACCCTGCACACCGCCGTAATCGGAACCGAGGTTAACACCCTCATATAATTCCTGCGCAGCTTTCATAGTGCGCGCCGACTGGAATCCCAGCTTGCGGGAAGCTTCCTGCTGCAGCGTTGAAGTTATGAAAGGAGGCGCCGGCGTCTTATGCTTGATGCTGCGCTTTATTGCTTTGACATTAAAGGGTTTGCCGCTTACCGCCGAGATAATTTTATCTGCTTCTTCCTTATTAGAAATACGAAGCTTGCCGCTTTCGTTTCCGTAGAAATGAGCCTTTATCTCACGCCCGTCCGAGCAGACGAGAATCGCGTCGATAGTCCAGTATTCACTTGGAACAAACGCCCGTATCTCTTCCTCGCGTTCGACAATAATCCTTGTAGCCACCGATTGGACGCGCCCCGCCGAAAGTCCGCTTTTGACTGTTTTCCAAAGGTATGGAGAAAGCTTGTAGCCGACAATTCGGTCGAGAATTCGCCTCGCCTGCTGCGCGTTGACAAGATTCATATTTATCATGCGCGGGTTCTTGATGCCTGCCTTGACCGCTGTTTTTGTAATTTCGTTGAACGTCACGCGCATTGTCTTTTCAATAGGAATTTCAAGGGCTGTGGCAAGATGCCACGATATTGCCTCGCCTTCGCGGTCAGGGTCGGTTGCAAGAAAGATTTTTGACGCCGCCTTCGCTTCCTTTTTCAAATTTTTTATAAGATCGCCATTGCCGCGAATATTTATATAATGAGGTTCGAAATTATTTTCTATATCAACTCCCATCGTGCTTTTGGGGAGGTCGCGCACGTGTCCTACAGTCGCTACGACCTTATAGTTTGCGCCAAGATAGCCTTTGATGGTAGGAGCTTTGAACGGTGATTCGATTATAACGAGATTCGACATTACATGTTCCTTTCAATGCGTCATCCGTCCGGTTTTTACAACATTCCGTAGAAAAGCAACTCATGGACGGATAACGCTCAACATTAAAGTATATTATGTCTTTGCGGCTTTATCTTCTTATATAAAGTCCGCCGGGAAGCGAGCTCACAAGCCCCTTCACCTCAAGTATTGTCATAGCCGACATTATTTCACCGATACTGTATCCGAGTCTGGCAAGCGCATCAATGGGTATTGCACGGTCAACCGGAATTTCGGCGAAAAGTTTCCTGTATTTTTCGTCAAGAGAGGCCAGGACTTCCGCGGAATTATCTCCAGCGGGCTTTTTCTCCTGCTTTATTTCCTTACTATCTATATCCTTCCTGACGGTTCTGGTTTTGCCGATATAGTTCTCTGCCGTCAAATCCTGTATTTTTGTTCTGCTGTCATTTATATTTTCTTTATGTTCTTTGTCCTTCCTGCGGAAAGCGTCGGCGGGCGCAGAGGGTTGGTTGGATTTTTCGGCTGACAGCTTTGCGTATCTTGCCGACACGCCCATGCGCTCAAATACTTCCTCGTTAAAAGAATATTTTTTTCTGGCACTGTAAAGCTTTGCGGTATCTATACTTTTTCCGTACAGATACTCATACTCGCGCAGAATATCCTCGGTTTCAATAACAACAATTCCGCCGTCGCGAATCAGCCGGTTTGTACCTTCGGTGTTCTCTTTGCCAAGATTGCCGGGAATCGCAAAAATCTGTCTTCCTTGCGCGTCGGCGCTGCGTGCCGTTATCATGGCACCGCTTTTGCTGTCCGCTTCGATTACCAGAGTACCCTGGCACATGCCGCTTATTATACGGTTGCGAATCGGAAAATGCTCTCCAGCCGGAGGAGTTCCCGGAGGATATTCGGATACAACGGCACCGTTTTCAGATATAAGGTTCATAAGCTTTGCATGCTCGCGCGGATATATTATATCAATCCCGCTCCCGAGAACGGCTACTGTAGTTCCGCCGCCGGTCAGCGCTCCGCAGGCAGCCACGCCGTCAATGCCAAGCGCCATTCCGCTTACCACACAAACATTTGCCGCGCCAAGCTCATATGCTATTCTATACGCGTATTCCCGCCCGTATTCGCTCATGCGCCGCGTTCCAACAACAGCTATGCAGACGCGGTTGTTCATGTCCGGAAAATTTCCCTTGACATAAAGAAGCACCGGCGGGTCGCTCAGCATCCGCAGGCGATTAGGATATTTTTCATCGTTATAAGGCATTATCCGGACCCCTGTTCCGGAACAGAAACCGATTATTTCTGACGCTTCATCAAGCCGTTTGTCAGAAAGTGCCTTGACGGTTTTTTCGCTTATGCCATCGGTTGCGGCAAGAGCTCTTTCCTCAGCTGCATATATTTCGTACGGACTCTCATACTTCATTATAAGGCGGATAAAGTCAGTGTTTGCCGCGCCAAGCCGGCATGAAAGCCATACCCAGTAAAGGTTTTCCGGTCTCATAATTACACCAGCCTTTTCTGATGATTTTAATCCGAAATCCGTTTATTCCTTGTTATCTGCTGTTGACGATCTCCCACATGAACACCGCGGCGGCAGCCGAAGCGTTCAGCGACTCGCTGCCTTCGTTTATCGGAATAATAATATTCATATCACACGCTGCCATAAGTTTTTTACTTATTCCATGCCCTTCGTTGCCAATAACCACGCAGTCGCTGCTCCTCAGCGGAAAACTGCCAAGTTTTTCGGCATTTCTGTCAAGAGCGGCAGCAAGAATTCGGCGGCCGCCTTTGCGAAGCCTGAATGCGGCTTCCGCTCCGTCTCTGTATGATATGGTTTTCAGCTTGAATATTGCTCCCATTGCCGCGCGCAGCGTTTTGGGATTATAAATATCCGCGCATTCTCCTGCAAGGATCACACAGTCCATGCCGAAAGCGGCCGCGCTGCGAAGTATTGTTCCGAGGTTGCCGGGATCCCGGATGTCTTCAAGCATAATGATCTTATCATTCGCACCCTCGCCCGGCAGCGTTTCACCGTCCGCCGTCAAGTTATTATCTATTGTAGCTATTTTATGGAATTTGTCAATATATTTTGAGACACAAATTATTCCCTCCGGGGATTTTTCTTCCGACACAGAATTGAAAAGGCTGTCTGAAAGCAAAAGCACCTCGGCTCCTGATTTTTCGGGAGCAGCAGCTCCGGAGGAAATTATCTTTGAGATTACCTCACCACAGTCGGATTCGCGCAGAAGCACATAGCGCAGCTCGGCATGCGCCAAGGTAGCTTCGATGTAAAGCTTTATCCCGTCAAAACGGAAAAGCTTTGCCTCCTCGCGGTTCTTTTTGTCTGACAGCTTGCATATTTTTATAATGGTCTGGTTCTGGCGCGAGGTGATAACATCTTTCATAGCTTGTCCGCCCCTTCAAAAAATATGTCCTTTCCTGTTAATAACGAAAAACCCGGTTTCCACCGGGTTTTGCAAATTGCGCTTATGCAAGCGCTGCCTTCGATTTCTCGATAAGTTCAGCAAATGCCGTTTTGTCTGACACTGCGAGCTCGGCGAGCATCTTGCGGTTGAGATCTATGCCGGCGGTCTTGAGGCCGTGCATAAATGTTGAATAGTTCATGCCGTTCTGCTTTGCTTCTGCTGAAATACGAGCTATCCAGAGCTGGCGGAAATCTCTCTTCTTGCGTCTGCGCCCTGCGAAAGCATAGTTGCCGCTCTTCATTATGGCCTGCTTGGCCATCTTGAAATGTTTAGATTTATCGCCCCAGTAGCCCTTAGCCGCCTTCAGCATCTTATTTCTTCTTTTACGTGTGGCTAATGCGCCCTTTACTCTTGCCATTATTCATTTCCTCCTGATTTTCCGGTTATTTCTGGATGAGGTTCTTCATGTTGGCGGCCATAGCGCCCTGAACATAAGTAGCCGTGCGAAGATGTCTCTTGCGTTTTGAATCCTTTATGCCAAGGTTATGGCGATGATGGCAATGATTCATCTTGACCTTGCCAGTTCCGGTAACCGAAAATCTTTTGGCAGAGGCTTTGTGTGTCTTGATTTTTCCCATGGTTATACTCCTTTATATTCAATCGGTATCAATTTATATCATGTAACGCGTGCACGCCGCGCCAGTAATATGAACAAACACGAGTGTTCAAAAAAGCAGCAGCCGTTATTTTGCCTTGTTCGGACTGATGGTTATGCTCATCAGCTTTCCATCAATCACAGGCTTTTTATCAGAAACGCCGTATTCAGCGCAGGCAGCCTCAAACTTTTCCATCAGCTCCTTGCCGAGACCGATATGGCTCATCTCGCGTCCCTTGAATCTCATGACGACTCTAACCTTGTTGCCTTCGTCGAGAAAACGCAGGGCGTGCTTTACCTTCGTATCGAAATCATGGGCGTCGATACGCGAGGAAATCTGGATTTCCTTAAGCTCCACAACAGCCTGGCGCTTTTTTGCTTCTTTTTCCTTTTTTTCGCGTTCAAATCTGAATTTACCATAATCCATTATGCGGCAGACCGGCGGAACCGCCTGAGGCGCCATCATAACGAGATCAAGGCCCGCTTCATAGGCGAGACGTTTGGCAGAATCACTGCTCATGATTCCGAGCTGTTCACCGTTTTCTCCGACGACCCTTATCTCTTTAAGACGAATGTCGTCGTTGATAAGCATGTCTTTTGTTGCTATGTTCAACACCTCCGTTTGTGTTGTCAAAATAAAAAAATATCGCACGGAAGCCCGCCTCCGTACGACAGTCCGCCCCTATAATACGGGCGGTAGAGCTATCAAACCCGGCTCGCTGTGCGGCAGGGTGAGAACGGAGTGCGTTCTTCTTCTTTTTGCCGTATTATTATAACATTTTTATGAACGTATGTCAATAGGCAATATAAAAAATATTTCATTTATTATCACCTATTATCGCCGCAATATATTTCAATGCACAATTTTCCTTTTATTATCATTTTTATCATATTATGTACAACCGCAAATGTGCATTATTTACAAAATAACCAAATTTGCGCCATATATTTTCTCAATCATATTTATATTAACGAAATTTTAATCTAAAAATCGTCAATTTTGATAATTTACAAGCCTCCTCTTCTGTAGTATAATTTACTCACGCGAGGAAGGCAAGACTCGCCGCCCCATGCACAACCAGTCACCGGATTATGCGGAATATCAATCTCATGATATCAACACGCACAAACGGCCGCTCGTTGTGCTTTTGTTTTGCCCGGATAATACAAATTAAAGAAAGAAAAATCAAAATGCCGCCGTAAGAAATCATAGCGGCAGATTTTTATGAAAATAACGCATTTAAGCTTTTCTTTCTCCGAAATTAAAAAAACTGTAGAAAACCTGATAAAACTGTGCTATAATATTAAATTGAAGATTTATTGTCTTCGAGATACCCGGAAAGGAACCATACATGTCTAATTATTTTGAAAAAGTTTATGAAACGACGCTACCCGTCGTTGTGCTGCGCGATACAGTTGCTTTTCCTTCGATATCAACAACGTTCGAGGTATCGGATAAACTGTCGTCCGCCGCAGTCGACGCAGCGTCAGAAACCAACTCTCGAGTATTTTTAGTTACCGAAGCCACGCCCACCGAAGGTGAGCCGAAAATCTCCGGACTTTATAATATCGGAACCGTAGCAAGAATAAAGCAGTCAATACGCACGCCGGAAGGCAATATCCGTATTCTCGCCGAGGGTCTGACACGGGCAACTGTTTCCGAATACAAGACAACCGGCGGATATATATCCGCCTCGCTTATCTGCAAGAATGTCATACTTGACGGAACCGATATAAAGGCCGAGGCATATATGCGCGAAGCCATCGCATCACTTGAAAAAATGCACAAATTCATGCCTCAGATATCGGATGAAGTCATCATAGCGGCAAAAGCAATAAAGAATCCGGCTCTTCTCTCCGATTTCATCGCCTCGGGAATACTGGTCAAAACGGCGGATAAACAGCGCCTGCTCGAACAGTTTGAACCGCTTGAACGCATAGTGCTGCTTGTCAAGCTGCTCGGTGAGGAAACCGAGCTGCTTAGCCTTGAGTTCGATATTCATTCAAAGGTTCAGGAACACCTTAACCGTGAACGCCGCGATTATTATCTGCGCGAGCAGATAAGAGTTATCGAGGACGAACTCGGCGAAGGTGAAAATGAAAACGATGAGTATTATGATAAAATAATCAAGGCCCACCTTCCCAAGGAAGCCGAGGAAAAACTCCTCAAGGAAAACGAACGGCTCTCAAAGGTGCAGTACGGCTCGGCGGAAGCCAACGTCATTCGCAGCTACCTTGATATTTGTCTTGAGCTCCCGTGGAACAAGACTACGAAGGACAGGGCTAATGTTGCCGCCGCGCAGAAAATACTGGACGCCGACCACGACGGTCTTGAAAAAGTCAAAGAAAGAATACTTGAGTTTATCGCAGTAAAACAACTCACCCCATCACTTAAAAGCCAGATTATATGCCTCGTCGGCCCTCCGGGAGTAGGTAAAACCTCGGTCGCCGCATCGGTGGCTCGCGCAACAGGCCGCAAATACGTACGGGTATCTCTCGGCGGCATACGCGACGAAGCCGACATACGCGGTCACCGCAAAACCTATATCGGGGCAATGCCGGGGCGCATCATGACCGCGCTTTCTCAGGTCGGAGTAAAAAATCCATTGATTCTTCTTGATGAAATCGACAAGCTGACCTCTGATGCGCACGGTGACCCTGCATCTGCGCTGCTTGAGGTGCTCGACCCCGAGCAGAACAAGAGCTTCCGAGACCACTTCATTGAAATCCCCTTCGACCTGTCGGAGTGTCTCTTCATAACAACCGCGAACACTCTTGAAACAATACCGCGTCCGCTCATCGACCGCATGGAAGTAATAGAACTGAATACATACACTCCGAATGAAAAATTCAGCATTGCGAAAAATCATCTTATCGGCAAGCAGTTAAAACGCCACGGACTCAACCGCCGGATGCTCAGGATTACCGACGATGCGATAAGGGAAATAATATCTTCGTATACCCGCGAGGCAGGCGTGCGCAACCTTGAAAGAGCGATAGCCGATCTCTGCCGCAAGGCTGCAAAAAAGATTGTGACCGAAAAGAAAACACATATTGTCATTGACAAGTGCGACATCAAGTCATATCTCGGCGTGGTCAAATACACAAACGAGATTATTTCAGCCGAAGATGAGGTCGGAGTCGTAAACGGGCTTGCTTATACCGAAGCCGGAGGCGATATGCTCAAAATAGAAGCCGCGGTGCTCGACGGCTCGGGCAAACTTGAACTGACCGGATCGCTCGGAGATGTAATGAAGGAATCGGCTCAGATAGCGGTAAGCTATGTCCGTTCGGTTGCCCGGAACTACGGAATCGATCCTGACTTCTATAAAACAAAGGATCTGCACATCCACGCGCCTGAGGGAGCTGTGCCGAAGGATGGTCCGTCGGCCGGCGTCACGATGGTAACCGCACTGGTAAGCGCGCTGTCGGGGCGCGCCGTCCGCCACGATATCGCAATGACCGGAGAGGTTACTCTGCGAGGCCGTGTGCTTGCAATCGGCGGGCTTAAGGAAAAAACTCTTGCTGCATTCAACGCCGGAATACGCGCAGTCATCATCCCAAAGGAAAACGAGCGCGACCTCGACGAAATCGACAAAACCGTACGCGCTTCGCTGAAGTTTATCCCCTGCTCCGATGTGTCCGAAGTACTCTCGGCCGCCCTGCTTGAGGCTCCGCTGGTTCTGCCGCAAATCACTCACCCGCGCCGCGAGGCCGGAGATATACCGGAAATTGGCAATGTGAGCAATATCGGAACAGTGATCGGGCAAATAGCAGTGAACGATATAAAGAATGAGCATTATGGAATATAATGATATCAATATTCAGAACGCCAGCCTGCGCCTCTCGGCTGTGAATCCCCGGCAGTTCCCAGCAGATCCGATGCCGCAGGTGGCTCTGTCCGGAAGGTCAAACGTTGGAAAAAGCTCGCTTATCAACACACTTCTGAACCGCAAATCTCTTGCCCGTGTCAGCTCGGCTCCGGGCAAAACGGTGACTGTAAATTTTTACGATGTTGATAAAAAACTTTTCCTTGTTGATCTTCCGGGCTACGGATATGCCCAACGTTCCAAAGCTGACCGCGAGCGCTGGTCTGCGCTGACCGAAGGATATTTTACAAAAAACAAAAACTCCGACCTCATCCGCCTTGTGGTACAGCTGATTGACCTTACGGTCGGAGTAACGGCTGACGACGCACTTATGCTCGACTATCTCGGGCATGCCGGAATACCATATGTCATCGCAGCCTCAAAAGCGGACAAACCTACCAAAGCCGAACGAGCGGCCTCTCTTGCCGCGATTATATCTCACACGAGTGTAAAAACAGGAGTTCCGGTAATACCTTTTTCGTCCAAAAACGGCGAAGGCAGAGCCGCGCTCTGGAAAGAAATACTGAAATCGGCGAAGCTGCCGTGAAGGATGTGACACATGCTTTTCTCACTATTATCCGGCGGATTGTCAAGCGTCGCAATTATTTTTCTGCTTGTCAGCCTGCCCGTTGTTCTTTTTTCGCTTTCGGTGCATGAAGCTTCACATGCACTGGTTGCATATAAGCTCGGCGACCCTACCGCACGCAATTTTGGCAGAATAACTCTCAATCCTCTCAAGCATATCGACCCTTTCGGCTTTCTTTGCATGGTGCTTTTCAGTTTCGGTTGGGCGAAGCCCGTTCCGATAAACGCACGAAACTTCAAGAACGCCAGAAGGGGCATGGCGCTGTCAAGCGCGGCGGGTCCTGTCTCAAATCTCATACTTGCTTTTGTAAACCTTATCTTTCTTCTGCTTTCATATAAACTGCTTTGGGTTAATTTCCAGTACGGGAATTATGCCGTAATAATCAAGCTTTTAATGATGCTGTTTTACATCGGGTTCCAGCTCAACACTGCTCTTGCAGTATTTAACCTGCTCCCCTTCCCCCCGCTTGACGGCTCTCGGCTGTTTTATATTTTTATGCCTCCGAAGCTCTACTTCGGAATTATGAAATATGAAAGATTTATTATGATAGCAATAATGCTCCTGCTTTTTCTCGGGCCGCTTTCGGATCTTATCAGCTTTGTTACAGACCGTTTGATGCTCGGCATGCTGTTTGTTAGCGGTGTGGACGCAAATACGTATAATTATATTCTAAGCGCTATTTTTTCTTTCTGATGATAATTAACCTTCGGGAGTGCGGACGATATGGAAGCTCTGCAGTACAAGCTTGATCAGTTCGAGGGGCCGCTTGACCTTCTTCTGGCACTGATTGCAAAAAACAAAATAAATATCGAGGACATACCTATCTCCCTTATCTGCGAACAGTATCTCGACTTCATCCGCGGCGCCGAGGCTATGGATATGGAAATCGCATCCGAATTTCTCGTCATGGCAAGCGAGCTTATGCTGATAAAAAGCCGTATGCTGCTTCCGAAGCCCGAACATGAGGACGAAGACCCGAGGAAACAGCTGACCGACGCTCTTATCAGATACCAGCTTGCAAAAGCTGCGGCCGTCAAGCTGGCCGAACGTTACACTCTCTACAGCGGCCGCATGATAAAGGATACCGATGAAATCTCAGTCGACCGGACATATGTAGCCGATCAAAGTCTTGAAGCGCTTTCAGCCGCCCTGAAGCGTGTGAGAACCTACATGGAAGCAGTGGAAGATGCAAAAAATCGTGTTTTCACCCCGATGATAAGCCGCCGAACAGTTTCCGTAGAGGTAAAAATCGGCGGCATACTGCGTCATATGCAGAAATGCGGAAAGGCATCGCTCGCCGAGCTGCTCGAATACGAGGATTCCCTGCCGGACCTGCTCGCTTCCTTTATCGCTGTACTTGAACTCATAAGGATACGTCGCCTAATAATTGACAATGACGGCAACGACCCTGACGCGGTGCACGGACTTGACACAAGGCTTGTTTTCAATTCCGACGAGTCGACCGTACTCCGCGAAAACGGCGACGGCGCGAACGAGCCGTCGCTTCCCGTTCTTCAAAGCGCATACTGAGCTGAAAGGATGTCATTATTATAATGGAAGAAACATTGTCTCCCATACAGAATGTAGAGGCCGCCATCGAGGCGATTCTTTTCGCCGCCGGGTATCCGGTGAAGTATGAAAAGCTTAGCGAAGTGCTCGGACTCGCCCCCAAGGATATAAAACTCATGGCGGAAAACATGGCTGCCGCGATAAATGCGGAAAATTCACCACGCGGGGTAAATCTGCTTGTATTTGATGATTCCTGCCAGCTATGCACCAAAGAACGTTTCGCCCCGTATATACGCGAAGCGCTCGGAATCCGGCGCGGCGGCAACCTTTCGGCGTCATCGCTCGAGGTGCTTGCCGTCGTTGCATACAACCAGCCGGTAACGCGCGCCTTCATAGACGCGGTAAGAGGCGTCGACAGTTCATATGCCGTCAGCTCTCTTATTGACAAGGGACTGATTGAGGGTGTCGGTAGGCTGGAAGCCCCCGGGCGTCCGGTAATGTATGGCACTACAGACAAATTTCTGCGAGTTTTCGGAATCAACTCTCTGTCAGAGCTGCCCGCAGCCGAGGCGCTTGTTCCGCCGTCCGGCGCCGGCCAGCAAGGCTGATTGTTTGAAATACCTCCAAGCAGAATAAAATTTCATTAAGCAATAAAGGAGTGAGGACAACGCCCGTTATTCTGATAATACTCGCGGTTTTCGCGGGCTTGCTTCTCATTTCGGTTATATTGTTCTTCGCGGTTCGTGTTAAGGCCGTCATCATATATAATGCCGACGACGGTTTTCGCTTGCGCGTTTCAGTTCTTTCATTTAAGATTTTGGACTCGGAAGAAAAGGACGGCGAGGAAGAAGGCAAAAAAGTACGAGTCTCTGACTTCAGGCTTGATCGAATAAAAAGAAAAAAGAAAAAAGCCGCCAAGAAGAAAATCAAGGCATCCGCGGAACGCGAACGCCAGCCATGGGATATCAATAATATAATAAAAATAATAAGATTGATTCTCTCTACATTTTTTGACCGTTACGCTAAATTTCTTTCTGTAAAGGCAGTCCGGCTTAAAATAGGCGTCGCAACCGGAGACGCAGCGTCAACGGCGATACTTTACGGCATCGTCGTGCAGGGCGTCGCGTATATAATTGAAATAATAAACAACATAACAAACCTCAAATCGCTACGTTTCTCCGAGATAAATGTATATCCGGATTACATCTCCGAATCATTTTCGGCGGATATAAAAATCGTGCTCAGGCTTCCGGTATGGTGCACGGTCAGCGTTCTCCTCAAATCGGGAATATTTTCATCCGGTAATAATAAAGACAATAAATAAATCAACTGCGAAAGGAATTTTATATGTCCAGCGATAACAAAATTGAAGACATCATACGGGCGTCGCTCGAAAATATGCGTGCCATGGTGGATGCCGATACCGTAATCGGCACTCCATATGTGACGCAGAATGGCGTTACAATAATACCTGTTTCAAAAGTATCCATTGGCTTTGCGTCGGGCGGCCTGGATTATTTCGGCAAACAGACCCCGAAAATCACCTCCGACGGCAAACCTTTAATACAGAATTTCGGCGGCGGGGGCGGTTCGGGACTCTCGGTCACTCCGGTAGGCTTTCTTGTCATCGGTGCCGACGGTAAAGTCGAGATGGTGAACATAGGCGTCCCATCCCCATCAGACCCCATCGGGCAGATTGCAGACTTTATCGAGAGAAGCCCCGAAATAATCGCGGGGCTTAAGGAAGTTTTCAAAAGGAAACCGAACGCAGAAAAGCCGGCTGACGAATAAAGCTTACGGTATATAGCATATATTTCCACCCCCGACAATATAAATATACTAAAACATATCTTGTCCGGGGTGCTGTTATATGCCTTCTTACACCAGATCAGCTTTTTTACTACTGATTCTTTTGCTCATTTCGGCGGTCGTCTGCGCTCTGCCGCCCTCGTCTTTGGCGTCTTCGGCAAAAGCCGGCGATACCGCCGGCGTCAGCGGCGAAGATTCGATTTGCAACGATTTTAACTCTGAGGCAGTATCGGTATCAGCGCGCGCGGCTGTCCTGATTGACGCCAGCGACGGCTGTGTGTTATACGCAAAGAATGCGTCTGAAAAACTTCCCATGGCAAGCACCACCAAAATAATGACCGCCCTTGTTGCCATAGAATACGGCGATCTTGACGAGACTATTGAAATACCCTCCGCCGCAGTCGGCGTCGAAGGTTCTTCCATTTATCTCTACACAGGCGAAAAGCTGACGCTTGAGGATCTGCTGTACGCTCTCATGCTTGAATCTGCGAACGATGCGGCAGCGGCTATTGCCATAGCAATCGCCGGGAATGAGGAAGAGTTTGCCGCACTTATGAATGATAAAGCGGCGGAGATCGGTCTGTCGGACACCCATTTTACAAATCCGCACGGACTCGACTCTTCCGAACATTTTACCACCGCGCTCGATCTTGCGCATCTTGCCGCATATGCGCTTAAAAACGAAACCTTCCGGAAAATCGTGTCTACCAGAAAAACTACAATTCCGCTTAACGGCTCCGAGGGCGTACGTCTGCTCATCAACCATAATAAAATGCTCCGTACCTACAATGGCGCAATAGGCGTAAAGACGGGTTATACAAGGCGCAGCGGGCGCTGTCTTGTTTCGGCTGCCGAACGCGAAGGACTGACTCTTGTCGCCGTTACGCTTAACGCGCCAAACGACTGGAACGATCATAAAAAATTACTTGATTACGGTTTTTCATCGTATGTCAGCATAAAGCTGATAGGCGCCGGAGAATATGACCTTATGATGCCTGTCACGGGAGGTTCGTCCGAATGGGTGAGATGCACCAATTCGAATGAAGTTCGGGTAACACTTCCTAAAACTCACGGCGTTATAAGCTGCTTAATTGAATGTCCGCATTTTGTTTATGCTCCGGTTAAATCCGGCGATATTGCCGGTACTCTTGTTTACACATGCGGCGGTAAAGTTATCGGTCAGTCGGATATCATCGCCGTTTACCCAGTTGAACCTGCGGGCAGCCGACGCGGCTTGTGGAACTGGCTTAAATCGTTATTCGGATTTTAACATTAAGGCATTTTAGCCGGGATGATTTGCCACATTCATTTAATGAAAAAGGTCACTCATGGAAAAAACAAGGTTGCAGAAATATTTCACCGACTGCGGAATCATGTCGCGCCGCGCAGCCGAACGCGAAATTCTTGCAGGGCGCGTGAAAGTCAACGGGAAAGCTGCTGAAATCGGGCAGAAAATTGATCCTGAAACCGATATTGTTGAATACAACGGCAAGCGCGTCGCAATGCCCGAAGCACGAAAGAAAATTTATATAATGCTTAATAAACCCCGCGGGTATTTGTCGTCCGTGTCAGACGACCGTGGACGGCACTGTGTCACGGAGCTGGTGTCCGGCTGCGGCGCGCGCGTCTATCCGGTCGGACGGCTCGATATGGACTCGGAGGGTCTGCTACTGCTTACTGATGACGGTGATTTTGATTATCGCCTGACTCACCCGAAGCACGATATTCCAAAAATTTATCAGGTTACTCTCGCGGGTGAAATTTTTGATGATTATCTAAAAAAGCTCGCCGAACCGATGGAGCTTGACGGGTATATGTTTGCGCCAGTAGAAGTCAGGCTGCTTTCGAGGGACAGAAACGCTACTGTAATCGAGATGACTCTCCGCGAGTGCCGCAACCGCCAGATCAGGCGTATGTGCGAATCTGTCGGGCTATGCATAACACGCCTCTGCCGCACCGCAATCGGAGAGCTGCCGCTCGGTTCTCTTCCCTCCGGCAGATGGAGAAACCTAAGTGACCGTGAGGTCGCGTACCTTTATAATAATTTGCAGGTAAAACTATAATAAACCTGATCAACGGAGATATAAAATGCTTGAAGTATTGCCAATTCAGTCAAAGTCCGAGCAGGAGGCGCTTGCTGTCCGCTGCGGAATAAAATACAGCCCCGAACTCATGGCTTATTCTGCGATGATTGACGGCAGTGCCGTCGGTATCTGCCAGTTTTCCATAAAATCGGGGGCGGGACATATAGCCGATATTGTTTCCATTCCCGGTTCTGACGATTTTGAGGCCATGATAATACTTGGGCGAGCTACCCTTAATTTTATCGATCTTTGCGGAGTCCATGAAGCTTATTACGACGGCATTATTCGCGACGAAACGCTTTTGAGCGCCATCGGTTTTTCAAAAAATTCCGACGGCAGATACTACGTTAACCTGACCGATTTTTTTACGCATCCCTGTCATAACTGCAATAATTAGTCTTTGTATTCATTTTTATAGTGTATTATGCGGATTATGGTAATATATTACAATTATTGAGCTGTATTTTTGTTAACATTTTTTTCCATTATTGTATTGATTTGTTTGCCGTTTTATGGTATTATAAGTGTGCAAAATCAATGATATTTTGGAGGATATCAAGGATGGAATACAGCACAAAAATACTTATTGCAGATGAAAATCACAATCAGAGAATGGCGCTGCGCGACGGTCTCATTCGTGCCGGCTACCGTTTCATCGAAGAAGCCGTGAACGGCGAGGATGCGCTCGCAAAGCTCGGACGCTTTCACCCGGATGTAGCTCTTGTTGACATCTGGCTCTCCAAGATGGATGGAATAGGCGTCATACGCAACAGCCGCAACATTGACTACACACCGGACAAGCCGCCCGCATTCATTGTAGTTTCAATGGTCTCAAACCAGGGACTTTTCATAGAAGCCACAAATGCCGGCGCCGAGCGCTGCCTGCTCAAGCCATACGACATCAACAACCTTTGCGACCACATTGAAAACATATCCTCGCGGCGATCCCAGATGCCTTCTCCGGTTCAGCAGCCAAGCGATGATAAATCCGTAGACATAGAGGCTCAGGTCACAAAGATCATACATCAGATTGGTGTCCCCGCACACATAAAAGGATATCAATATCTCAGAACCGCGATCCTCCTTACCATAAAGGACAGCGACATAATAAATTCGGTAACAAAAGTGCTTTATCCGTCGGTTGCCAAGAAATATTCGACTACCACCTCCCGCGTCGAGCGCGCAATAAGGCACGCTATTGAGGTCGCATGGGACAGAGGCGACGTCGACACTCTGAATTCATATTTCGGCTATACCATTCAGAACAGCCGCGGTAAACCCACAAACAGCGAGTTTATCGCCATGATAGCAGATAACCTGCGGCTGAAGTATAAGCTTTATTAAAAATCATCTGTCAACAAATTACGGACTGCCTTAAAAGCCTTGCCTTTTTAAGACAGCCCGTCTTTTTTGCTATTTGATATGCTCAGCATTTTTTTGCCACACTGCTGTCTTTGACTGACACCGGCTTAACATTATTTGACATACCTCGGTTTTTATGTTATACTGGCTTATATTTTGAGAAAAGGACAGGCTTATGACACAGGTATCAGTTGTTCGCTGCGCCGATTATTCCGAGGAGGAAGTACGGCGCGCGCTTTATGATGTTCTTGCTCCGCTCGGCGGACTTGACTGGGTATATCCTGGCATGAAAATTGTAATCAAGGCAAATCTTGTGACATTTCTGAACCCCGCCCGCGCGGCGACCACTCATCCTGCTCTCGTATGTGAGCTGACGCGCATGCTTTGCGAGCGCGGCGCCGAAGTGACTCTCGGCGACAGCCCGGGGGGGCTCTGGTCGGCTGCTTTTGTAAATCGGGTATATAATGTAACCGGAATGAAAGCCATCGAGAAGGCCGGCGGACACCTGAATGATGATTTCGGGCAGTCCGAGGCTGTATTTCCTGAAGCCCGCTCGGCAAGAAGCTTTACCTACACTTCTTATCTTGACAAAGCCGATGCCATAATCGACTTCTGCAAACTTAAATCACACGGCATGATGGGTTTGTCCTGCGCCGTTAAAAATATGTTCGGCGTCGTACCGGGAACAATGAAACCCGAATATCATTACCGGTATCCCGACCATACGGCGTTTGCCGATATGCTTGTGGATATAAACGAGTACTTCGCACCGAAAATGAAGCTTTCTGTCTGCGATGCTGTTATCGCCATGGAGGGCAACGGCCCTACAGCCGGGGATCCGCGGCAGGTCGGAGCAGTTATTGCTTCGGCATCGCCATATCTTCTCGACCTTGTTGCGGCAAAGCTGATCGGGCTGACAAAGGAAAATGTACCGACGCTCGAGTCGGCATACCGCCGTGGACTTGCTCCGGCGTCGGCGGATGAAGTAAATGTCGTAGGCCCGCTTGAGGAGCTTATTGTAAATGATTTTAAGAACATTTACACTCATACGAATCTTGAGGTCATGACCAGTCTCGGCGGCGCTGTGTTCGGGAATATTATCGGCAAACTGTTGCGTTCCCGTCCCTCGCCAAAAACATCCGAATGCACCGGCTGCGGTCTGTGCGCCGGCATATGTCCGGTTAAAGCAATAGTCATAAGGAAAGGCTGCGCATCGATTAACCGGAAAATCTGCATCAGATGCTTCTGCTGTCAGGAATTCTGCCCCAAGGGAGCCATGAAGGTTAAACGTACCGCCATCGCAAGAATGATTGTGAAGGATGCCGGAACAAAGAAATAACAGATAACATTTGCATATACATTTGTACATAATATAATATCAGATGTACCCGTCATTTGTCTTATTTACATATTGACTGTAATTTAATATTTTGCTATTATAAATTATAGCCAGCGGATTATGCCGCCGGCTGACAAGCTGAAAAAAGAAAAGGAGAATTCCATGAAAAAAGTTTATGTCGGATGCGACTGTGCGGCAGTCGGGCTGAAGGACCTTGCTATCAAGGTATTTGTTGAAAACGGTTATGAGGTGGTCGACCTCGGCGTGAAATCCGCTGACGACCAGACCGCATATCCGGCTGTTGCAAAGCGCGTCTGCGAAGCAATTATCTCCGATGATTATAAATCCGAAGGCGCCCTTTTCTGCGGCACAGGCATAGGAATGTGCATAACGGCAAACAAATTTCCCGGCATTTACGCCGGAGTCGCTCATGATAATTATGCCTGCGAAAGGCTGCGCCTTTCAAACAACGCAAACATTATCTGCATGGGCGCGCGCATTATCGGGCCTGAGCTTGCCAAAAAGATTCTGCGGGAGTGGTGCACAACGTCGTTCAAGGGAGGTCCGTCCGCCGATAAGGTGAAGCTCATAAAGGATTATGAAAAAGAGCTTTACAGGTAACTTTGACAAGTATCTTGAATAAAATCATGCAGGCGGGATTTTCCTGTCTGAATTATACGGCAGCATGCCGCATATAATGAAAGCCGGAGGGGACTTTTATCAAAAAGCTCCCTCCGGATATTTTTTTATTCTTTTATTTTAACAAGCGGCATCTCTGTCATTCGCAGCTTCGCGCATCCGTAAGGATACAGCTCTTTTTCCACCGCTTTGCCGTTCTGACGGCGGCTATGCGGAGTTTTGGCAGCTACTGTGTCATAGCCGTCCTCATACCCCCATTCTACCGGAACGAGCTTTGTTTTAACAATAACCCGCGGGTTCTCCGATGAAAAAGGATATTTTCCGCCGTCGCGGTGCTGAATTTCAAAATTCTCATTGCAAAAGCCAAACTGCCAGTCAGATTTGCCAGCATATTCGTAATCGCAATACGGGAATTTTCTTTCCACATCTTTTTTTATGTATTCATATTTTATTTTCTCAAATTTAATTGGTAGTGCAAAGATCAACGAACCGGCACTTACGCACTTCAGTCCGCCGGGGCGTGCGACGAGTTTGGGTTTTACTTCAAATGACACGTAAATATCGGTGCTTCCCTGCCAGGTGCGGTCGAACACAAGATAATTTCTGGCGGACACCGTCCGACCGTCGACCATCAGATTTTCCGCAAATGACGGCACCCTGATTTTTAATGTCATTTTTACCGGCGACGATGCTTCAACACGGTACTTAAACTCATTTTTGAAAGGATATTCGGTGTCAAGCGTAATTTTGATGCCGGCTCCGTCGATTGCAGTTTCGTAAACAGTCGGCAGCGGCAGAACATTTATAATTGTGTTCCCACATCGCATATATGACGCCAGCGCAAGCTTCGGCCATCCCTGACCGAAATTTGCAGTGCAGCAGCCGTAATTCGGTTCAAGTCCGAAAAGGTGCGCCTCGGAGCCGTTCGTGCGGAATATGGATTTGCCCGGAAAACCGATGCAGCTGATCTGGTTGCTCATTTGGTCATACTGATGCGCCCACATATCGTCGCTGCAAGCGGCGGGCAGCGCGTTGAAAGCGATCTTTTCAAGCCTTTCCGCCCATTTTCCATTTCCGGTCTTTGCATAAAGCAGTTCGAAGGAATACATCTGCTCCACGACGGCGCACAGCTCGGTTCCCTGAATAGGGCTTAACCCGGACAGGCATTCGTCGCCGGTAAAGATACCTACTGGCGTTCCGTTGTATTTATAAAGAATTGAATACAGTCTATCCGCAATGCCGGTGTATTTTTCTCCCAGCAGTCCGCAGGAAACAGCCTCGAACTTGAGCATCATCGCGATGTTCACCACGTGGGTGTCATAAGTCCATTTATTAAGCGGACTCTGCCATTTTCCGGCGAGCACAGTGTAATCAGTACCCTGCTCTCTGATAATCCGTGCAAGCTCTTTAATCCAATCCGCATGGTAGTATTTATATAAAAACTCAAGCGCGACAAACTCTTCGAACCAGCGGTATTTGCTCCAGTTGAAAAGCTTTATATCACCGCTCTTCAGCAGTTCGTAAAAAATACGCGTCGCACGCAAAAGCGCATCTGGGATGCGCCTGTCGCCTGAGCATTCATAGTATACTGTCAGCACCTTGCTTATAAGAATGTGCGCCCACATGTCATATGTTGCGCGGTTTTCTTTCGTGCAGGGGCAAATCCAGCCGTCCTCCTCCTGCCTTGCCAGAATCGCGTCAATATATTTTGAAGCGCGCGTCTTCATATCGTCATCTCGAAGCAGAAAAGCAAGCGGAATGAATCCGTCAAGCCAGTATGGAACACGTTCCCATCCCTCGCGAGTTCCGCCTATCCACGCGCTGTCGCGTACGTCGGGCCAGATTTTATCAAGATTTCCCACAAGTCCGCCCGCCTCGATTTTTAACTGCTCAAGCAGCCAGCCGGCCGGCCTCAATTCATCCGGAGAACAAAACTCATATGAATTCCTCATTTTATTCCTCTCCTTCCCCGACTTTCAACTGTTCTATTGTTCTAGCTTTTCTCGGTTTCACACTATCACATATTCCTCAACGGAAATAATCACCGTAGCATCAAAGCCTCAAGGAACACCTTAATTGATAATCCCGCCGCAGTTGCTTTACGCTGCAAAATACAGTAAATTTGTATTTATGTAAAAAAGAACGTCATGATGGCGTTCTTTTAAATAATATGGAGCTGGTGGCCGGATTTGAACCGGCGGCCTGCTGATTACGAATCAGCTGCTCTACCAGCTGAGCCACACCAGCATCCTTTCGTCTGTACGCAAGATTCATTTGTTCAAAAGGCTCCCGCAAACCGGCGACGTTGTGTATTATAGCATAAATCAATAAGAAATGCAATACACTTTTTCAATTTTTCCTCCGAAGTATCAAATCGTTCTTCAAGATTGATTTTCATTGCCCTGTGTGGTACAATAATTGCATCAAACGACGGAGGCGCAAATGAATCTCTGCGATATAAAAACAATAAAAGAAGTTATGAAGATTTTCGGCCTGTCATTCAGAAAGGAATTCGGACAGAACTTTCTGACCGACAAATCTATAATCGAACGGATTGCCGAAGAATGCTGCGAGGGCAGGTCGGCCAACATACTTGAAATAGGGCCGGGAATCGGAACGCTGACAGAACAGCTTGCCGAACGGTATAATAATGTTGTTGCGGTGGAAATTGACCGGGGTTTCATACCTGTGCTCGCTTATACCCTCAGCGGAAGGACAAATGTAAAAATCGTCAATGAAGATATAATGAAATGCAACATCGCAGAACTTGTCGGGCCTTATCTTCCCGGAGGCCTTTCTGTATGCGCGAACCTTCCGTATTATATTACAACCCCAATTCTCATGACACTGCTCGAATCAAAAATCGCCTTTGATTATATAACGATTATGGTACAGTCCGAGGTCGCCGCAAGGCTTTGCGCAAAGCCCGGAACCGCCGACTATGGGGCTGTTACGGCGGTACTTAACTATTACGGTACCGCGGAACGGCTATTTACCGTGCCGGCCGGAGTGTTTCTGCCGCCCCCGAAGGTGAATTCGGCGGTGGTGAGAATCAAGCTTTTCAAAGAAAAGCCCGTGCTTCCGGTAAGCGAGGAAGTAATGTTCAGAACTATTAAATCAGCTTTCGGACAAAGGCGAAAAACGCTGCCCAACGCTCTTTCCGCAGGCTTCCCCGAACTGCAGAAGGACGCGCTTGCCCAAGCGATAAACGCTTGCGGTTTCCCTGCCGACATACGCGGCGAACGCCTTGGAATCGCGGATTTCGCGCGCCTGTCCGACTGTATTTTCAATATGTTAACCCCAACAGACTGACACAGGTTTTGCCTTCATCCTTCCGCCGTTCACATTTTATTTACAAATTGTCAATAATTGTTCATATATTTTTTCTCGGATTTTTCCCGCGGCATATTATTTCAGTTTTTCTTTCTCCTTTCTCATATCTCTTTTCTCCTATCGGGCAGGGCGGCTTTGCCCGACCAAAAGGAATGACCCGGCAATCACTATATTCTAATGAACGGGCGCGCCGAAAGCCCGCTTCGAGCTTTCGGCGCGCCCCGACCTTTGCTTTCGTTTATCCGAGAGCCTTCATCATCGCGGCAAGCATTACCGCAGCGTCACCCCTTGTCACGGTAGCCGTATAGCTGAAATCAGCATAATCTATGACGCCCGCCGAGCAGAGCGCAGACACCGCGCCCTCGGCCCATGCGGGTATGTCGCTCTTCCCCGCAAAGGCTGCCACACTGCCGTCGCTCTTCAGCCCCATGATGTTCGCTATCATTACTGCCGCTTCAGGGACCGTTATTTCTTTGTCCGGCAGGAAGCAGAGCTTCCCGTTCACATAGCTTCCCTTTACATATCCGGCTCTCGCGGCCGCGCCGATATAGCTCTTCATCGAGCCGGCAATATCGGCGTCGTCATAAAATCCGGTGTCGTCAACCGCCGGCAGATCGGTTATCCCAGCCGCCTTCATCGCCATGACCAGAAACTCCGCGCGGCTGACCGTCTGCTCCGGGTAAAAATAGTATCCGTCGCCTATGCGCGTTCCGCTCACTATACCGGCCCCGGTCAGCTTTATCGCCGCGGCATAGGATCTGTTCCACTTCATGTCGTCGTAGGCGAGCGACGCGGAGTTTTTCTCCACTTTCAGAGTAACCTTCGACGCCGCTGAATAGTTGCCGTAGCTGTCGTAAACCACGTATGTGAGTTCATCCCTGCCGGTAAAGCCGACGTCCGGCATATATACATATTTGCCGTCTCCGCCGGTAAGGATAAGCGCGCCGTGCTTGGGATATTCGACTATCTGATATGTAAGCGGATCTCCCTCGGGGTCAGTTCCGCGAAGCCTGCCGAAAACTGCTATGTCGCAGTAGGTGCTCACATTCAGCGCGCCTGTCCCCGCAGCGGTGGGGGAATAGTTTATGTGATCAAGCAGATACAGATTGCAGCAAATGCTGAACGAACAGCTGTTTACCTCAAAGCTGAAGCTCGCCTTCGCCACGTCGGCCGACGCCGCCGCAAAGCTCAAAAGCGACAGGTTGCCACGCGATATTGTCTGTCCCGCATTGATTTTTACCGATCCGACAAGCAGCTCCCCTTCAGTGATGTCCGGCGTCTTCGTGATTGTGACCGAAGACACGCGCGAAAGATTGAGCGCACGCTCAAAATCGTCGGCGGTAAATAAAATCTCATTTCCGCATATGCCCGATTTCGCCATCGGCGTATAGTTGGCTATAACCTGAAGCGCCGGAGAAACTATTCCGCTGCCGCTCTTCACGGAATCAAGCAGCCCCGTATTCGCGGTGACGGACAGAAGCAGCGTCACAATCAGCGACGTTATCGATAACAAGACGGTTCTTTTCATATCTGACCTCCGAAAAGCATCTTTGTGCGACGGTATGTCCGTCCACTAAATTTTATTTATTACAAACCGATTATATTCCTGACATTCAGATTTTATGCCGGATGACGGTCTGCGTTTTGAACATGACCGGTATCGAAAATATAATCAACATTATTTATTATTTCTATTGTCAAAAATTTATTTTAGGTATATAATAGCGTCAAATATCATATTTTTTCTGTCTGCGTTGGCTGTTTACGGCAGAATGCCGCCTACAACGTTTTATATTGCTGATATAAAGGAGAAGAAAAATGCTCGACATCAAATTTATTCCGAGAAAAGAACTGAAGGCAAAGCCCGCCGACGAAACAAAACTCGGCTTCGGCAGGATATTCACCGACTATATGTTCCTTATGAACTATACATCGGGCTGCGGCTGGCACGACGCGAGAATCGTCCCCTACGGACCGCTTGAGCTCGATCCCTCGACAATGGTCTTCCACTACGCCCAGGAAATGTTCGAGGGCCTTAAGGCTTACCGCACCGCAGAAGGCAAAATCCAGCTCTTCCGCCCGCAGAAAAATATTGAACGCATGAACAATACCAACCGCCGCATGTGCATCCCCGAGATAGATCCGGACGACGCGCTTCAGGCGATCAAGGCTTTGGTCGAGCGCGAGCGCGAATGGGTCCCGCATTCGGTCGGAACCTCGCTCTACATCCGCCCGTTCATCATCGCCACCGACGCCCAGCTTGGCGTTCATCCCTCAAAGACCTATCTCTTTGTGATAATTCTTTCACCCGTCGGTTCATACTACGCAGGCGGCATAAACCCGGTCAAGATTTTCGTCGAAACCGAGTATGTCCGCGCAGTTAAAGGCGGCACCGGATTCGCAAAGGTCGGCGGCAACTATGCCGCTTCGCTCATCGGTCAGGCAAAAGCCGAAAAGCTCGGCTACGCTCAGGTGCTCTGGCTCGACGGAATCGAGCACAAGTATATCGACGAGGTCGGCGCGATGAACGTCTTCTTCGTTATCAACGGCGAGGTCATCACTCCGTCGCTCGACACCGGAAGCATCCTGCCCGGCGTGACCCGCGTGTCCTGCATAGAGCTGCTCAAGGCATGGGGCTGCAAGGTAACCGAACGCCGCATCGCCCTTTCCGAGGTAATCGAGGCCAACAAAGCCGGCGTCCTCAACGAAGCGTTCGGCACCGGCACCGCAGCCGTCATTTCCCCCATAGGCGAGCTTGTCAACGAAACCGACAGGATCGTCCTCAACGGCGGCAAAATCGGCCCCATCGCGCAGAAGCTTTACGACAGCCTCACCGGCATCCAGTGGGGCAAAATTAAGGGGCCGGACGGCTGGATCGTTCCCGTCGTCTGACCGTCTGAGCCTGAGGGAGCTTACAGTAAATATCGCATCCCGTGTTCACGTCCGCCGCATACAGCGGCGGACGTTTTGTGCTTGCGGCACTTGCCACTTGCAGCTTGCAACTTGTAACTTGTAACTTGTAACTTGTAACTTGTAACACTTGCCGTATAATTCACATACATTTCTTGTAAACGCCACATATCTGTGCTATACTATTCTCATTGACGCATATGATCATACAATACATAAAATATAAGCACAACAGCCAGAAAGGACCAGCATATGAACGACGATAAAACAAATGCCGAAAATATAAACGCCGGCGGCCTCCCCGCCAGAGATGAAGCTCCAACTTCCGCTCCGGACGGGGGCAAGGACAACGGCCTGAAAAGCCAAAACGACAATACAGAAAATACAGGAGAACCGGTTAGAAAAGCGACGTTAGACAGGCACGACAAAGAGGAGGACAAGCCCGTTCCGGCCTTAAGCCTGCCGAAATACTCTATCGTTCTGTTTATTATCGCCGGAGCGAGCGCTCTCGTCTATGCTGCCGCCACCGTCTGGCCTGCCTTCGCAGACTTCTTCTCGCGCTATCCGGGTTCCGCCGTGCGGGCAGCGCTCGCCTACCTGACAAACTGGATACCCTTCTCATTCTCGGAATTTCTGCTCCTTTTCCTGCCGGTGATTATCTTTTACCTCATAAGGCTCGCTGTCAAAAAATACAGCGGCTCGTGGCGCAACACCGCTGTGTATGTCGGTATCCTTTTCTCGCTGGCTTCGGTCTTCTTCTCGGTTTTCGTACTTGGGTTCGGAACGGGTTATCACGGCAGCACACTCGACAAAAAGCTCGGCCTTGACCGGCAGGATGTCAGCGCCGAGGATCTGTACTACACGGCTTCCTTGCTTGCAGATAAGGTGAACGAGGAATCGGAAAACGTGGCATTCGTCTATCACGATTTTTCGGTCATGCCGTATTCAATCGGCGAGATGAATGATAAGCTCATCGACGCTTACGACAAGGTCTGCGACGAGTATAGCTTTGTCCAGCGCCTGTCCAGCCGCGTCAAGCCGGTGATGCTCAGCGAGGCGATGTCATACACGCATATCACAGGCGTCTATACCTATTTCACCGGTGAGGCAAATATAAATGTAGCCTTCCCGGATTACACGATCCCTTTCACCGCCGCGCACGAGCTGGCTCACCAGCGCGGCATCGCGCGTGAGGACGAGGCCAATTTCATCGCTTTCCTTGTCTGCATCGCATCCGACGACCCCTACATCCGCTACAGCGGATACCTCAATATGTATGAGTATGTTTCCTCTTCCCTTTATTCCGCCGATTCAACATTATACAGCAGCGTAGCCGGCAGCCTTTATCCCGAGGTCAGGTTCGAACTGGTGGCTTATTCGGCCTTCTACGAAAAGTACCGGACCTCAAAGGCAGCCGAAGTCAGCCATGCCATAAACGACACCTATCTTAAAATGCAGGGGACCGAAGGCACAAGAAGCTACGGAATGGTAACCGACCTCGCGGTTGCATATTATAAAGTCAACAGCTGATCCTGAATTCATAAAAAGCCGGTAAATAACATACCGGCCTTTTTTATTGCTCAACAGTTGCAATTTATGATTTTTTCCCGCATTCTGTCGCAAAAGGCATATATGGTGCATATTTTATTGTTGAGGGCATTTTGCATAACAAATATGTTAAATTTTCGTACATTTTTAAGCAATAAAATTTTCTTAAATATCTTTTAATATTATTCCGAATATGTTATAATTATGTTACTAAATTGTCGTACGTGATTTTTGGCACTTTTTCAGACTTTTTGTCCTGAAAGCCTTAATCGCAGCTTTATTTGTTAAAACAGTCCACGGGCGGATTTTTTGTTGACAGCGGCAAGGCAACACTTGCGCTTTGGAAGAGTACTTTTCATTTCGGACACGGAATTATAACATATATCTTTTTTATTACTGCAAAGGATGAGTTCCGTACTCTCACGGAGCCTGGATATATACGATGGAAAAATTAGTGATAAACGGCGGTGCCAAGCTTTACGGCGATATATATATCGACGGCATGAAGAACGCCGCTCTTCCCATTATTTTTGCCAGCATCCTGACCGGCGACAGATGTGTTATCGAAAATCTGCCCCCGGTAAGCGACATACATATCTCTCTTGAAATACTTAGGTCCATGGGCGCGTCCGTCCGTATGCTCAACAAAACCACCGCCGAAATCGACACCTCACGGCTTGAGGGCGGTGTTTCCCCGTATAATCTCGTCAGCAAAATGAGAGCCTCGACTTACCTTATCGGCGCAGAGCTTGGAAGGTTCGGTTTCGCTAAGGTCGGCTGGCCCGGCGGCTGCGATTTCGGCGTGCGTCCCATCGACCAGCACGTCAAGGGCTTCGAAGCGCTCGGCGCCGAAATTTTCATCGAAAACGGCTTTATCAACGCAAGGACGTCAAAACCCCTGTCAGGCAGCTCCATTTACTTCGACGTAAGCTCTGTTGGCGCGACCTGCAACGTTATGCTCGCCGCAGTCAAAGCCGAAGGCCTCACTATCATCGACAACGCTGCCAGAGAGCCTCATATAGTCGATCTTGCGAACTTCCTCAACACCTGCGGCGCCGATATATCGGGCGCCGGAACAAGCATGATCAAAATACGCGGCGTTAAAAAGCTTCACGGCTGCGAATACGCCATAATCCCCGACATGATCGAGGCCGGAACATATATGGCAGCCGTCGCAGCGGCCGGCGGCAGAGCAAACATCAGAAATGTCATTCCGAAACACATCGAGGCGATAACCGCAAAGCTCGTCGAAATGGGCGTCACCGTCGAGGAGCACGACGACTATGTGTCGGTTATATCAAACGGCAAGCTGAACCGCGCAAACATTAAAACTCTTCCCTATCCGGGCTTCCCGACCGACATGCAGCCGCAAATCACGGCTCTTCTCTGCAGCGCCGAGGGAATAAGCACGGTGACCGAGGGCATCTGGGACAACAGATTCAGATATCTTGAGGACCTGCGCAAAATGGGAGCCAATGTTTCCGCGGACGGTAGAACGGCAACTATCGTCGGAGTCGAGAAGCTTTCGGGTGCGCCCGTAAGATCGGTCGACCTGCGCGCCGGCGCAGCTCTGATCATTGCAGCCCTTGCCGCATCCGGACAGACTACAATCGAGGGTATCGAGACAACGCTTGACCGCGGATACTATGATGTGGTCGGCAAGCTCCAGGCCGTGGGAGCGGATATCAAAAGAGTCAGGGAAACAGAAGCCGCTGCTATAAGAATGGCTAACTGAAATATTACAATATAATAGAGCACTGTTATACGATTATTCGGACGTCCGCATAGTCGACAGTGCTCTCTTTTTTTGCGCTTTTTTTGATTTGCTTCTGTATTTTTACCGCATTTCCGATTTTCGTTACTGTTTTTTGCTTTGCTCGTTCTGATTTTTTACTCATATTTTGACTTTTTAATTTTATGTCGTACCAATTTTTATCCTCATAATTCGACGCAAAATTTAGTACATTCTATTTTTTAACGGTAAAATTTCAGTACTGTCGACGGGTCGTGAAAATTCTCTTGCCCAACGCCGGAATATTCCGCTGGAGCCGCCGTTCGTTGCCCCGCGCCGCGGCTCCCTTAAGCCTGCGATCCCCAAAACCGCGGGCGAATACGAATAAATAAAAAATAAAAAAGCGGGCTCCCCCGCTCTCTCGTTTCAAACAACAGGCAATATTGCCTCAATAAAAGCCTCGGCCACGCTCGTCTTCAACGCTCCGCTCGCCTTCAATGCTCCGCTCACCTTCAACGCTCTTCTCGCCTTCAATGCTCCGCTCACCTTCAACGCTCCGCTCGCCTTCCATGCTCCGCTCGCCTTCAATGCTCTTCTCGCCTTCAACGCTCTTCTCGCCTTCAATGCTCCGCTCACCTTCAACGCTCTTCTCGCCTTCAACGCTCTTCTCGCCTTCAACGCTCCGCTCGCCTTCAATGCTCCGCTCACCTTCAACGCTCTTCTCGCC
>CAZMZJ010000005.1:149092-151756 GCA_964570825.1 uncultured Lachnospiraceae bacterium
TTCAATGCTCCGCTCACCTTCAACGCTCCGCTCGCCTTCCATGCTCCGCTCGCTTCCGGCGATCACTTCCCGCGCTCACTTCCGGCAGTAAAGCAGTAAAGCAGTAAAGCAGTAAAGCAGCAAAGCAGCAAAACAGCAAAGCAAAACAACGCAAAACAAATAAGCCGAAAGCCGCAGGCACAACATGCGCCTGCGGCTTTCGGTCCCGACTACCTATCTTATATCATTTAGAAACGCGTCCGCGTTTCCGGGTGATACCGATTAGATTACTGCTGAGCTTTCTTTCTTGCTTCGAAGCAAGCGCTGCAGTAAACGGGTCTGTCGTTGGAGGGCTGGAATGTCACCTTTGCTTCACCGCCGCACTGAGCACATACGGTCGTATAGTACTCGCGCGGAGCCTTGCCTGCGTTCTTCTTTGCGTCGCGGCAGGCCTTGCAGGACTTGGGTTTGTTCTGGAAACCCTTCTGAGCGTAAAATCTCTTTTCGCCGGCTGTGAACACGAATTCCGCGCCGCATTCCTTGCAAACAAGAGTCTCATCCTTGAAATCCTGCTCTTCGGCTGCTCCAACCTTTACTTCTTCGTCCAACATGCTTTTTTCTACCTCGCTTTGAAATTTGAAATATGGTTTAATTACCCCGGACGGATTTTAACCGCCACCTTTGAAGTCAATCAACGCTCTAATTAAGCTACACGGGCATATTAACAGGAACGGTGAGCGCCGTAACCCGAATTTTTGATTATATATAGAAACAATTCATTTCCACAATCATACTGCCCGTTACTTTTCCAAAAGAGAGCGAAGCTTGCGCTTTATACGGTAAAGCGCGTTGTCGATCGATTTTTCAGACCGTCCGAGTTTTTCGGAAATTTCATACGAGGAAAGACCCGATATGTACATGGTCCAGACCCTGTTCTCATATTCCGAAAGATTTTTCTTAATAAGGCTCCGTAACGCCTTTTCGCTTTCCTCTTCGATAACGCGGCCGGCCGGATCGCTTTCCGCCTCCGCTCTGTGCCTTAAATAATTATAATCTTCGTATTCCAGCGAAGCAACCGTATTCCCAGCTCTGCGGCGTGCCGAACGCACCTCAGAAATCAGAGCGTTTGTAACGCATATCTTGGCATAAAGCCCAAACTCGATACCCGGCTTATCGGGGTCAAATTTCATTATCGCCCGGTAAAACACCGCCAACGCTTCCTGCCGGAGATCCTCGGCGTCGTGCACGCCCCCGGCAAACTGATTGACCGTAGACCGGATCATCGGTTCGTATAGCGCAAGCAACCGCCCGAACGCCCCCTGATCCCCTTTTTTTACCTCGCCGATCAGCTCGCGCACCGACGTCTTTTTTGCGTTATCATTTATGCTCATCGATATCAGCCATATCCTGTAAAAATTGCGAAATCTCTTGTCACATCTATACAATTTGACAGTTTTTATTATATCACCAAAAAATATTATGTCAAGACCCCGTCCGGCACAATTTTCTTCTCTTTATGCTTATTTTATGTTTTTAATGTAAAAAGGCTACAAATGGCATTGCTTAATTTTGGAGCATTTTACCAAAATTTGTGCGTTTTTTGCCGCTTTTTTCTCGGTTTTTGCTAAAAAATTTACAAATTATTAACATTTAGGCGGAATAAAATCAATTTAACCTTCTGATGGCAATTACTTCCCTCGCCTTCAAGAGCCGCTCCGGCGCGCCGTCCGCCTGAATATCGCCATTTAAAATAATTTCCAAAGCCGCTCGCGCTTATTTTCGCCGGCCCTTCCGGATTTGAAACCAAAAGAACGCCCGCCGGGCGTTCTTTTCATATAATATTACAGTACCCATTTGTCATTCGTCAAAAAGATAGTTGACGTTCCCGGCAAGCAGCGCCAGCACCCCTCGGTATATAACTTCGGGACGCTCGATAAAGTTGTCTTTCATGCGTTTGGCGCGGTCGAGCGAATCCACCACAACCGATATCTTGAAAATTCTGTCGCGCTTTTCATCGAGCGAACAGATGAAGCTGTATCCCCCATCTTCCCGCGGCTCTATCGAGCAGTTCGCTTCTATCCCGCGGCGGTTGAAATCTATGTATCGCAGGGCGCACTTCATCGATTTGTCAAGAATCGAGGACAGTATGTCGGAGTGCAGCTCGCGCGCCACACACCTTCCCTTTTCCGTGACCGCATATTCGGAACCGCCGTCCAGCTTCTTCAGTTCCTCAATCAGCCCCCCGTCCAGCATTTCGTTGAAGCTTTCAGCAAAGTCAAGATACATCACGTAGTCCGTCTGCATGACTATGTCGTTAATCGTCACGTAATCGAGCGGATAGTTTATGTTTTCCATGAGGTACAGAACAAATATCTTCACATTGTTCTTGCTTCCGATAGGAGAACCCATAACCACGGTCCCTTTCCGTAAGATTTCCGATGCGCCGAAGGCCCGGTTAAGCCTTTTCAATATGTTTGCGCCGTTATAACATCGGTAACGGTTATTTTATCATATTTTCCCGAATATTTCAATACTTTTGTTTGCATTGGAGCGGAATTTATGTTATAATAAATGTATTGCAGACTTCTACCAGATCCGCAGCGCGGCGAAAGGCTTGTTCCGTCCGCCGCAAGTTCAAAGTTCAAAGTTCAAAGTTCAAAGTTCAAAGTTCAAAGTTCAAAGTTC
>CAZMZJ010000006.1:0-135925 GCA_964570825.1 uncultured Lachnospiraceae bacterium
ACCACGGTTAATCTCATCGATAATGAAGATGTACTTTTTCAGTTCTTCCTGCTTCACCTTTGCCTTTGAGCCCGCACTTTTTTTACAAGCTGGGGATTGCCAGCAACCATGGCGATGTCATGCACTGGTTCCCGAAGCATGGCAAAAATATGGATACCTTCCGTGCTGAAGTCAAGAAACTGCTCATGGCAAGCGAACCTCCTAAACCCGAAACGCCTACCGAGACGAAGAAGCTCTATCGTGTTCAGGTTGGGGCGTTCTCTGTTAAGGCGAATGCAGATGCCATGCTTGCAAAGATTAAGGCGGCTGGCTTCACTGATGCCTTCATAAAATATAGCGAATAACATCGTGCGGCACCCCTCGGTTAAAAAAAGTATATTTTACATCAGACCCGCGAAAGTGATTATTTCACTCTCGCGGGTCTTTTTTTATGTAACCACCCCATCAAAACGACCCGTAAATGTCCGTATAGCGAGGAGGTGATTTTTCATGACCGATGACAAGAACGAATCTGCTTGCTGCTCTTTTGGAGAAGGATTGAAAATTAACAACAAAATGAGCTTTGTATCGCATGAGCAAATGCAGCGTGAAGTCGATTATGCGAGAGCACAGCAAATAATCACTGTGATGCTTGAGAAAGGGTTAATTACATTGTCAGAATTCAACAAGGTAACCGAATTAAACCGCAAAACTTTCTCACCACTATTGGCTGAGATTATGCCTTAAAATACTTGATATAACTCAGTTTCAGAGGTAATATGTCACACTGACCAAGGAGGTGAGAATTTGAAAAAGGTAACGAAAATTGCTGAAAACACCGCCAGTTTAACAGAACAGGCAAAGTTGCGGGTTGCGGCCTATTGCCGTGTGTCAACCGACAGCGACGAACAGCTAGAAAGTCTGGACACTCAAATAAAGCATTACGAATCTTACATCAATGCGAATCCCGAATGGGAGTTTGCCGGACTCTACTATGACGAGGGCATCACCGGCACTAAAAAGGAAAAGCGCCCTGAACTGCTTCGAATGATTGCTGACTGCGAGAACAGAAAAATAGACCTCATTGTAACGAAGTCCATCAGTAGGTTTGCCCGTAACACGACCGACTGCCTTGAACTGGTAAGAAAGCTGCTTGACCTTGGTGTTTTCATTTATTTTGAGAAAGAAAATATCAACACAGGGTCAATGGAAAGCGAGCTCATGCTGTCAATCCTGAGTGGACTGGCCGAAAACGAGTCGTTCTCCATTGCCGAAAACAACAGATGGTCGATAAGGCGCAGATTTCAGAATGGCACCTATAAAATTTCCTATCCGCCCTACGGCTACGACAATGTGGATGGAGAAATGGTTGTCAATAAATCTCAAGCAAAAATTGTCCGTCTTATCTTTACTGAGATTTTGGCCGGTAAAGGTACCAGTAAAATTGCTGACGACCTAAATAAGCGAAAGATACCGACCAAAAAAGGCGGTCGCTGGACTTCTACAACAATACGCGGGATGGTCGGTAACGAAAAATATACTGGCGATGTCGTTTTTCAAAAGACTTATACTGACGAGCATTTCAACCGCCATAACAACCATGGAGAAAAAGATCAATACCTGATTCAAAATCATCACGAGCCGATTATAAGCCATGATGACTTTGAAGCCGCCCAGCAAATTATCAAGCAGCGCGGTAAAGAAAAAGGCGTGGTAAAGCATCATGGTAAGTACCAGAACCGATACCCCTTTTCGGGTAAAATTATTTGCGTTAAGTGTGGCGGTAAATTCAAACGCCGCATACACTCCACCGGCAGACATAAAATTGCCTGGTGCTGTACAAATCACATAGCGGACACTAAGAATTGCTCCATGAAATACATCCCGCAGTCCGATTTTGAATTTGCTTTTGTCACTATGATGAACAAGCTCATCTTCGGACACCAGACAGTCCTCAGACCCCTGCTTATAGCCTTACGAGAAATAAACTCAGATGACAGCCTGGCAACCGTACGGGAACTTGACATAAAACTTGAAGAAAACGCGGAACAGCGAAATGTATTGGTGGGTCTTATGACCAAAGGTTACCTTGAACCCGCAGTATATAAAAAGAGTAATAATGAACTTTTACAGGAGACAGAACGTATACAGCGCCAGAAGGAATCTTTACTTCGCTTTTTGAACAGCGACAGTAAAAACCTGAGCGAAGTCAGCGCAATTCTGCAATACGCTACCAAAGCGGCAATGCTGAAAGGCTTTGACAGTGCTATTTTTGGACGCTTTGTGGAGCGGATTATCGTATATTCCCGAACGGAGATTGGGTTCGAACTAAAATGCGGAATTACGCTGAAAGAAAGGCTGGTGAAATAAATGGGACACACACCATATGGCTACCGGATTGAAAACGGAAAAGCAGTGGTTGACGAAACAACTGCCGAGCAGGTAAAAGCCCTATTTCAGTCCTATCTGACAGGCGATTCATTAGCAACTGCTGCAAAGAAAGCTGGTATTGAAGCCTTTCATGCGGGGATTGGCAGGATGCTTCAAAACAAACGTTATCTTGGTGATGCGTATTATCCGGCGATTACCGACCCTGACACTTTTGAAGCCGTGCAGTTGGAACGCATCAAACGGGCTGAGAAACTTGGTCGTATCCATGAACCTAAAGAAGAAATAAAGGTCGTCTATCCCTCTTCCTTTCGCATCAGCGAAGGGACAAAGCGGTTTGACGACCCGTTCCAACAGGCGGAATACGCCTACAGTCTGATAGAAAGTGAGGTGCATGAAAGTGGAAGTCAGTAAGAATGTAACCGTGATTCCGGCAAGGAAGCATACCCGAAAGAGTAATGATGAAGAAAAGCCAAAACTTCGGGTGGCTGCCTACTGCCGTGTTTCCACAGACAGCGATGAGCAATCCACCAGCTATGAAGCGCAGATTGAACATTATACGGCATATATTAATGCCTGTCCTGATTGGGAACTTGCCGGAATTTATGCCGACGATGGAATCTCGGGAACCAACACAAAAAAGCGTGATGAATTCAACCGTATGATTGACGAATGCATGGCGGGTAATATCGATATGGTCATAACTAAATCAATCAGCCGATTTGCCCGAAACACGCTGGATTGCCTAAAATATATCCGTCAGCTAAAGGAAAAAAACATATCCGTATATTTTGAAAAGGAAAACATCAACTCCATGGATTCTAAGGGCGAGGTAATGCTCACCATCATGGCGTCACTTGCACAGCAGGAAAGCCAATCCTTAAGCCAAAACGTGAAGCTGGGTCTGCAATATCGTTACCAACAGGGCGAAATCCAAATCAACTGCAAATGGTTTCTCGGATACACAAAGGATGATAATAAACGCCTTGTGGTTGTACCGGAGGAAGCCGAAATCGTCAAGCGCATCTACCGGGAGTACCTCGAAGGCGCCAGTATGCTGAAAATTGCCCGCGGTCTTGAGGCGGACGGTATCCAAAACGGAGCAGGCAATGAAAAATGGCACACCAGCAACATCAATACGATTTTACGAAATGAAAAATACATTGGTGATGCCCTTTTGCAGAAAACCTACACCGTTGACTTTCTCACAAAAAAGAGGGTCAAGAATAACGGTCTTGTACCACAATACTATGTTGAAAACAGCCATGAAGCCATCATCCCGCGTGAAATTTTCATGCAGGTTCAGGAAGAACTGGTTCGGCGTCGAAGCGTCCATACCAGCAAGAATGGTAAAAATCGTACTTTTAGCAGTAACCATTGCTTTTCCCAGATGATATTCTGCGGTAACTGCAGCGAAGTGTTCCGCAGGGTCCACTGGAACAACCGTGGCAAAAAGTCCGTGGTCTGGCGATGCGTCAGCCGCTTGGAAAACACCGGATTGTTCTGCGATGCCCGCACGGTTCTGGAAAGCACCATAGAACAGGTACTGGTCAACGCCATTAATGATACACTATGTGACAAAGATACTTTTCTAAGCATTTTGCAGAACAACATCGAAACAGTCCTAAGTCATGAAAATGACACAACCTTGGCTGACATTGATAAGCGACTGGCAGAACTTCAGACGGAGCTTCTGAAACTGGCTAACTCCAAAGCCGACTATGAGGATGTCGCAGATGAGATTTACCGCTTGCGTGAAGAAAAACAAAAAGTACAGGTGGAAAACGCAGGGCGGGATGAAGTCAGAAAACGCATTGCCGACATGGGAGCTTTTCTGCAGGAACAGCCCATAGCCCTGACCGAATACGATGAGTCGCTTGTCCGGCGGTTGATTGAAAAAGTCACCGTCTATGAGGATAAATTCACGGTGGAATTTAAATCCGGAATAGCTTTGGATGTGAATGAATAATAAAAAATTAAATTTTACAGAAAACAGCTTGACATATTACTTATTATTACTTATAATATCCTTATAGGAAATAATAAGGAGTAATTTATATGGCTAACGATTACTATACTGTAGATCAAATTTCAAACATGCTAAACATCCACCCAAAGACTATCCAGCGATATATTCGAGAGGGTAAATTGCGTGCAGCAAAGATTGGCAAAGGCTGGCGTGTTAACGGTCATGATCTTAGCACTTTCATAGAGAACGACAGTTATGAAAAACCAGACTTGGGGAAACAATCAGAGTGCAACATCATCGCATCGTCTGTTATAGATATCATTGTTGGTGGAAAAGAGGATGCTATCCGTATTATGAATACGCTAACAGCCTCTTTGAACACAAAACCGTCGGAATATGGACAGTCTTCGATGCAGTCCCAATATATCGAACGTGAAAACATGATTCGTATTACACTTTGGGGTGGTATACGCTTTATGGCAATAATGATGGATATGATAGTAGTACTGACAGAACAAAATAAAGAGGAGTGAATTCATATGAAAAACAGCGTATTCAAAACAGAAGCGGGACGAGATAAGTTTCGGGCTTATTATAACCAGTTGCTTAGTCAATTCCCTTTTGGACAGCAATTCATCAAGACCACCTTTGGGCAGACGTTTATACTAACAGCCGGACAGGAGTCTAATCCACCCGTAATCCTGTTACACGGCTCTTGCAGCAACAGTGCGTTCTGGTTTCCTGAAATTATGGCTCTGTCCAATAATTATAGGGTTTATGCCGTTGACATTATCGGTGAAGCTGGGAACAGCGAGGAATACAGACCCGATCTAAATTCAGACGCCTTTGCGATTTGGATGAAAGATGTCCTTGATGCGCTCGGCCTTAAAAAAACCGTAATAATCGGTAACTCGCTTGGCGGCTGGATGGCGCTTAAATTCGCAACAGCTTATCCAGAACGTGTTTCCAAGTTGATTCTAATCGCATCTGCCGGTCTTGCAGAAATTCGCCCACAATTCCTAAGTAATGTAGCTCAAACCCAACAGATGGACGGAACTGCACCAGTTGATTCTGCCATAATCGGAGAGAACGATATCCCGAAAGAAGTGCTTGATTTTATGAATCTAATCGTTGAAAGCTACAACCCGATTCAGCATCTGCCGGTATATGCAGACAAACAACTGCAGCAACTTAACATGCCAGTTCTCTTTATTGACGGAGTAAATGATGTTATCATTGATGCGGATCAATCGGCTCAAAGGCTTTCCCAACTTGTCCCTTCAGCCGAAATCCATTTACTCACAAATTGCGGTCATGTGATAACCAATTCCATCGAATATATTATTCCGTTTCTTATAAAAGGTGACATAAATTAAGTGAGTCGCCTATGATCCCTCATGGGGAAGTAGATGAATAAAGGCAAAAAAGCAAGGCATTCTACGTTAAAATTCAGTAGAGTGCCTTACATTTTTGCCCTCATATTACAAGTGTGGAATTCCTACATCAAGCTCTGAATGATTATATTTCATCTTTAATTCTTTTCTAAAATAATTATACTCTTTAACGATACAACATACCATTTCACGTATCAATCTAAATTCTTCACTATTAGCAACATCTGCACAAGAAGAATTCTTTACATCAGGATTACCTTCGTAATGGCTATACGCAAATCGATATGAAACAGCTATTTTTAATAATTCTTGTGTCGCATATTCACCATTTTCAATTATATAATCGCACAACTGCTTTTTATTAAATTGCGAAATAGGTGTTTCTATTTCTTCGGAGCTTTGATTAAATGTCAATGGTTTTCCTTTTTCAAATTTTAACTGTTGTTTCACTTTGTGTGTTGGTGTGATTTCGAAGAATGGAACTTCTTCAAAAGAGTGTTCCTGACCATTCGTAATGAAAATAAAGCGTCTTACATATTCTGACTGAATTATAATTGCATAAAGCTTACTGTATAGTTCGGAATACTGCTTATAATAAAAATCATACTTGAACTGCAAATCTGAAGAAAAATATTCAAACCCTTCTTTAAACTCTTTCTGTACTTCCTCAGTTTTTCTTGTTATTTCTTGAATATCTTCTTTGGTTGCAAGATTTTTCCCCTTTTCGTCCATGTATGAAGGAAGATAATTTTTTATAAACAAGCCCAACAGAAAAATAAGTACCACATTAATAACTATTTGTATCCATTCCATATTTTTTGCTCCTTTCTTTATTACATCCAACCTGCTCTGTCAACCTCGGAATTTTCAAAAAACATCTAATCTGCTCTGTACGCTACCTCTGACATCCAATCTGCTCTGTACTGAACACCTGACATCTAAATTGCTCTGTACGGCTCAAAATTTGCTCTTTGGACTTATTCCCGTGAACCGATAAAATTACAGTTTCAGTCATCCGGTTTTCAAACAGTAAAAATCGTAAATCCCCTTATTTCAAGCCCTTTTCACACTCTTACTTGTACACCCTTGACATCAATACTACGCACTCAACGTGGCATGTATTTGGGAACATATCATAAGGCTGAACATGTCTTACGGAATACCCTGCGTGTAAAAAGTGACGCAAATCGTCCGCGAGTGTTTCGGGATTGCATGAAAGATAGATGATATTTTGGGGCGAAAATCTTATTATCGATCTGCAAACGTCATATCTGAGACCGCGCCTCGGAGGATCGACAAAAAAAATCACATCTTTTGTATCCGCTCGAAGTTTCGGCAGCACCTCGGCACAGTCGCCACAAATGAATTTGATTTTATCAAAAAGACCGTTGATCCTTGCAAGCTCGCGCGCGTCCTCCACAGCCCGCGGCTCAAGCTCGATTGATATTACATGACTGCCGGAACCCGCAAATAACATGCTTGTTATTCCGATTCCCGAGTAAGCGTCAACTACGGTTGATGCGCCTGTTTTCTTTACTGCATTAAGCACATCGGCGTAAATCCGTGAGGCAACGGCTTCGTTAACCTGAAAAAATGAGTTCGGAGATAGGAGAAATTTAACACCCAGAAGCTCGCCGGAGAGCTTTTTATCTCCGGCAATATGCGAAAAACGCTCGGAAAAGACCGCGCTGTCGCGTGCGGTGTTAATATTCTGATACAACACAACTTTCGGGTAAATTTTTGTCAACTCTGAATAAAGCTTGTCGAGATGCCTCACTCTGTCGGTCGCGACGACGGTGAGCATAAGCGTATCTCCTATATGCCGGGCGACGGCAAAACGCAGAAGACCTTTGCCAAGCCACGGTTTATAGACGCTAAGCCGGTATTTATCCGCCCAGCCCGAAAGAGAAGAGCACAGTGACGGGAACCATTCGCCGTGCATCAGGCAAGATTTGACAGGGACGACCTTATGTGTGCGGTCGTTAAAAAAACCGACTGCCGGTCGCCGGTTCTCTTCGGTGAAAGCAAGGTGGGTTTTATTGCGGCAGCCAAACTGGGCAATTCCGATGCAGTCGGACACACTTTCACCGATATTTTTCAAACATTCGCGGACAAATTTTGTCTTGGCGTCAAGTTGAGCGGAATATGGTGTGTCAAGCATGGAGCAGCTGCCGCACTCGGCAAAATACGGGCATAAAGTTTTTACCGCCGTTTTTTTGCCGGCTGCGGCGGATTTGTTTTTTTTGTTTTGATTTTCCATAATTTTATTATATATTATTTGCAGACGGAAATCAACATAATTGTTTTTTAAGGACGATTAATGTATTATGGTTGACATTTGTTACTATTAAAGATATAATAAATGTAAACAGAATATTTTAACAGGACATTGTATGGATGGTACAGTTTATGAAAAATAAAAATAAGACCGCCGAACCGGGTGTTTTCTGGCGAATTGTACTGTCCTCTCTGGGGGCTGCCTTAATTATAGTGGCTATTTTAAGGCTTGCTCTGTTTTTCTTCGGCGAAAGCACTTACGCGAACGTAAGTGTCCGGCGTGTCGGGGGAGCAAGCGACGGCAGGCCAGCAGGTTTCAGATATGAGTGGTCAATCGACTACTCATTTGCTGACAAGAAAGGAAATATATACAACGGAACCACAATGCGCCTCGGCAGTGATGTCTCAGTGGACTCGGATGACCGCGTTTACTACTTTCTCTCCGCTCCGTATATAAATGCGCTTGAGGGCGACGCCGAACCGAACCTTGCGCAGCCGGTTTATATTATTATCGGCGTATTTCTCATTTATATCATAAACCGGAAAAGTCCATGCGCTCAGAAAAGCCCGAAAAACTGATGGAAAGAGGTTGCTTTATGGACGAAATGTCATGGGAGATAAGAGTCCCGCTCTTAAAAAACAAAATTATCCAAAAGCAGCTATTTATATCAATAGGCGTACCCTTCGGTGCGCTGTTTATTTTGTTAATTTTAATCAAAGCTTATAACGGGCTGATAATCCTTGGCGCGACTTTCCTTCTGGCTTATCTCATAATACTCGTGGTTTTCAGGGGAACATATGACGTCCATTATGTAATCGACAGCAGGGGAATATTGTGTGAAAACCAAAAAAGACAGGCAAAAAGAGTTAAGAGGATGTCTTTTTTAACCTTGCTTTTTGGATTGTTTTCGGGCAATGCGACAGCGGCAGGCACCGGTATGCTTGCCTCATCGAGGACTAAGGAATTTTTTGCATGGAAAAACATTAAGAAAGCAAGGTATATTGACAGACAGAGATGTATAATGCTTCATGCCGGATTCGCGGAAAACACCGCGCTTTTCTGCACGGAGGATAATTTCAAGGCGGTAAAAAGCCTTGTGGCAGGAAAACTGAAAGCGTCGGAATAAAGAAGATATATTCGGAGGCACTTATGTTTTGTCAGAATTGCGGAGCCAAGCTGCAGGACGGCGCTGTCAGATTCTGCCCGGATTGCGGGGCGGCAGTGGCGCAGGGAACAGCGTCCAAAAGTCAGCCATCTGGCGCGGAACGTCAGAAAAGCAAGACGACGCCGGTCGGGTTTTCATCGAAAATCAACGATCCGTCTTTTGCCGCGTATAGAAAGAAATCGTCACAATGGGCCTTCCTCTTCTCTGGTATACTTGCGGTTATAGCGTCAATCTCTTTTCCAATTTACGGAAGAATCAGCGGGGATATTGACTGGCCAAACTCGCTTTTTTACGGTATCGGCATAGGCACAATGTTTTTATTCATTGCATTTGTGCAGACAATGAAATCAAGGCTTGACAAAACGTGGGACGGCGTTGTTACATATAAAAATATGTATGAGGAGATATATCGCGGCGGCAAACATACAAGCCGCCGGACTGTATACATAATAAAAGTCCAAAAAGATTCCGGCGGGATAAAGAAGCTCAAGTGGAGAGATGCTCCCGGACCTTATGGCTATTATAATGTTGGAGACAGAGTGCGCCACCACAGGGGGTTTTATTATTTCGAAAAGTATGACAAATCACACGACTCAATAATTATGTGCGCAGCCTGCTTGACCATGTGCGATATTGACAAGGATGTGTGTCCGAGATGCAAGTGTCCGCTGCTGAAATGAGCTTTTGGCAGTAAACGGAGCCGGAAGTCAGGAGAATATTATATCTGTTTTCAGGAGAAACTACCGGGGGATTAAATTACTGAAGAAAATGTTAGCCGTTAAACGAAAACACATATATAAGGAGGAATAGTCATGAAGGCGAAAATTGACAGGGAAGGCTGCATTGCCTGCGGGCTGTGCACGGAAATCTGCCCGAAGGTATTCAGAATGGCGGACGACGGTATGGCTGAGGTTTATGTTGACGAGGTGCCTGCAGGCGAAGAGGAAAAAGCCGCGGAGGCTCAGGACAGCTGCCCGGCATCGGTTATCAAAGTCAAGAGCTGAAAAACAAAGACAGTCGGGGACTATTAAAAATAGTTGCCTGACTTCTTTATACTTTATAAGATTATGCTGTTCTACTTAATTATTGGACGGAATGTATAAAGCCATATCAAAAGCAGTTTTGTCACGGCCGCAATAAAAAATTATGATTTTCGGGAAAAATATTGACAACCGGCACGGCGTGTAGTATAATTTCGCATGTATCAGCAAAGAAGTTCCTTGTGCTGAACAAATATGACCACCTTTGACAAAAAGCACTGTCGCTTTTGAAATTAAAAAGCCGCGGTGTCGCAGGAGAGTTGCCTTTGCAGCTGGACGCCTGTGTATTGAAGAAGGGTATGCCCATACGGACAGGCGGGTCAGATGCCGCGGGTGGCGACAGGCCACATTATTGATTGAGTTAAAAGCTCAAATTTTATAAGTTGATTACTTTATAATCAGTGCATAAGCACATCACTTGTGAAACGGTCAATAAGAGTAGCATTAAGTATTTGTTCACTCTGAATGCGGGAACTTAATATGCTGTTTTTATGTTTATATCCATAAGCATAACTTCGGTTATTATTTCTGTCATTATGACCTCTTTACGGATGGCGTGCATGTGCGCCATCCGTTTTTTTTTGGAGGAAAATCCAATGGACCTTGAAAAGCAAAAAAAAGCGCCGGTATATGAGGCGCTTGAAAAATTCCGCCGGCAGCGCGTGGTGCCGTTTGACGTTCCGGGACACAAGCGCGGACGCGGCAACCCCGAGCTTGTCGATCTTCTTGGCGAAAGATGCGTCGGGATTGACGTAAATTCGATGAAGCCGCTTGACAATCTCTGCCACCCCATTTCGGTTATACTTGAAGCCGAAAATCTCGCGGCAGAAGCTTTCGGCGCGGCGCACGCATTTTTTATGGTGGGAGGGACTACCTCCGCTGTTCAGAGCATGATATTGTCTGTATGCAAATCAGGCGACAAGATAATACTGCCCAGAAACGTTCACAAGAGCGCAATAAACGCGCTGATTCTATGCGGCGCGGTTCCGGTTTACATCAGCCCCGCAGTCAACGAAAAAATAGGCATAGCCCTCGGCATAACCGCATCTCAGATAGAAAAAGCGATAGAAGAAAACCCGGATGCTAAGGCTGTACTTATAAACAACCCGACATATTACGGCATTTGTTCTGACCTGCGGGAGATAGTCCGCGTCGCACACTCGCATAATATCAAAGCGCTGGTCGACGAGGCCCACGGAACGCATTTTTATTTTGGCGAAGACCTGCCGATAAGCGCAATGGCGGCCGGAGCCGATATGTCGGCGGTTTCGATGCATAAATCCGGCGGAAGCCTGACGCAGAGCTCGCTTCTTCTGACAGGGCCGGATGTCAACGCAGGATATGTCGAACAGATAATTAACCTCACACAGACCACAAGCGCTTCGTATCTGCTTATCTCGTCACTTGACATATCGCGCCGCAATCTTGCGCTGCGCGGGCGGCAGGCGTTTGGCAACGTCAGCCGGATGGCTGAGTACGCGCGCAGTGAAATCAACGATATCGGCGGGTATTATGCGTACGGACGCGAGCTTTGCAACGGTTCGACTGTGTTTGACTATGATGTGACAAAGCTCACCGTTTACACACGCGACATCGGCCTTGCCGGAATCGAGGTATACGACCTGCTCCGCGACGAGTATGACATACAGATTGAATTCGGCGACATTGGCAATATTCTCGCCTATATTTCGATAGGCGACCGGATGCAGGACATCGAGCGCCTCGTCGGCGCACTGACCGACATAAAACGCCTTTACAGCCGGAGCAACCAGGGAATGCTTTCGAGAGAATATATTCAGCCGGTAATAGCAGCAACGCCAAAGGAGGCGTTCTACTCAAAAAAGGTATCGCTGCCGATACGGAAGACCGAGGGCAGGATTTCAGGCGAGTTTGTGATGTGCTATCCCCCCGGAATCCCGATTCTGGCTCCCGGCGAGAGAATTACCGGGGATGTTATTGAGTATATTCTGTACGCAAAAGAAAAGGGAAGCCTGATGCAGGGAACCGAGGACCCAAACCTTGAACTGCTGAAAGTGCTTGTTTGAATTATCACTGCGGCAGTATGCCTCGGCATTCTGCGTTCCGCGCAAAGAAAGGACAAAAACAAATGGAATTTTGGTTTTCGGAGCTTCACACCGACAACGTAAAAATGTCAATCCGGGTTGAAAAGCAGCTTTTTTCGGGGAAAAGCGACTTTCAGCAGATAGATGTTTTCGAATCCCCAGAGTTCGGTCGCTTCCTCACCTCCGACGGCAGCGTGATATTTTCGGAGAAGGATGAATTCCCGTACGATGAAATGATAGTCCATGTGCCGATGGCGGTTCACCCTTCGGTGCGTAAAGTGCTGGTCATAGGCGGAGGAGACGGCGGAGTCGCGCGCGAGCTGTCAAAATATCCGGAAATCGAGGTAATCGACGTGGTCGAGCCCGACGAAATGTTCGTGGAGGTCTGCAAAAAATTTTTCCCCGATAACTCCAGGGGGCTTGACGACCCTCGTGTCAGCATCTATTATCAGGACGGCCTGCGTTTTTTAAGAACGCGCATTGACGAATACGATATCATAATCAATGATGCCACCGACCCGCTTGGCCATACCGCCGGACTTTTCACCAAGGAGTTTTACGGAAACTGTTACAAGGCGCTGAAAGAGGATGGAATCATGGTTTACCAGCATGGCAGCCCGTTTTTCGACGAGGACGAGGACGCCTGCCGTTCAATGCACCGCAAGGCTTTCCGCAGCTTCCCGATCAGCCGCGTTTTTCAGGCGCACATACCGACCTGCCCGGCTGGTTACTGGCTTTTCGGATTCGCGTCGAAAAAGTATCACCCGCTGAACGATTTTGATCCGGTCCGCTGGAACAAGCGCGGAATCAAGACATGGTATTACACCACAAATCTTCACACCGGAGCATTTATGCTCCCGAAGTATGTCGAAGACCTTCTCAAAGAGGCCGAAGACAGATAGACATATAAAAGATAAATAAATTCATCATATAGGAGATAGAAAATGAGTAGATTATTGATTATCGGCTGCGGCGGCGTGGCGTCTGTCGCAATACACAAGTGCTGCCAGAACAGCGATGTATTCACCGAAATCTGCATAGCCAGCCGAACCAAGTCCAAATGCGACGCCCTCAAGGCAAAGCTCGAGGGAAAAACCAAGACAGTCATCACCACGGCTCAGGTAAACGCGGACAACAAGGACGAGCTTGTCGCTCTCATCAAGGCATATAAGCCCGAGGCGGTTCTCAACGTCGCGCTGCCGTATCAGGACCTGACCATCATGGACGCCTGCGTGGAAACGAAAGTCGACTACATCGACACCGCAAACTACGAACCTGAGAACACCGACGACCCCGAGTGGCGCAAAATCTACGAAAAGCGCTGCCGCGAGGCCGGATTCACCGCGTACTTCGACTATTCGTGGCAGTGGGCATACCGCGATAAGTTCAAGAAAGCCGGCATCACCGGGCTCCTTGGCAGCGGCTTTGATCCGGGAGTGACCGGCGTCTTTTCGGCGTACGCGCTCAAGCATTATTTTGACGAAATCAATTATATCGACATACTCGACTGCAACGGAGGCGACCACGGATACCCGTTCGCAACCAACTTCAACCCGGAAATCAACCTGCGCGAGGTTTCGGCAAACGGCTCATATTGGGAAAACGGCCACTGGGTCGAAACAAAGCCGATGGAAATAAAGCGTGAGTACAACTTCGCCGGAGTCGGCAAGAAAGACATGTACCTTCTTCACCATGAGGAAATCGAATCTCTCGCGCTTAACATGCCGGGAATCAAGCGTATCCGCTTCTTCATGACCTTCGGACAGAGCTACCTGACGCATATGAAATGTCTTGAAAACGTCGGAATGCTGTCCACCACTCCGATTATGTACGAAGGCCGCCCGATAGTTCCGATACAATTCCTAAAGGCTCTCCTGCCCGACCCGTCCTCGCTCGGCCCGAGAACAAAAGGAAAGACAAACATAGGCTGCATCTTCACGGGAAAGAAAAACGGCAGGGAAAAGACAATTTATATTTACAACATCTGCGACCACGAGGAATCATACAGGGAGGTCGGCTCGCAGGCGATAGCCTACACGACAGGAGTGCCGGCGATGATAGGCGCAGCGATGGTGGTTTCAGGCATATGGAACAAAAAAGGCGTTTACAACATTGAGGAGTTCGACCCGGACCCGTTCATGGATGCGCTGAATAAATTCGGGCTGCCGTGGGTGATAGACGAGAATCCGGTTAAGGTTGACGGTTGACTGACGGGTTTGCACGATGAAATTTAACGAGCTGCCAACCCCCTCATATGTCATAGACGAGGCGAAGCTTATCGGCAATCTTGAAACGCTTCACGGGGTAGAGAAAAGAACGGGGTGCAAAATCCTGTTGGCGCAAAAGGCCTATTCGGCTTTTGCGACATATCCGCTTATGCGCGGATATATCAGCGGCACGACTGCAAGCGGACTATATGAAGCAAAGCTCGGGCATGAGGAATTCGGAGGGGAGACGCATGTCTTTGCCCCCGCGTTCAAACCGGACGATTTTGCGGAGCTTGTAAAAATCTGCGACCATATTTCATTCAATTCCTTCGCGCAGCTTGAAAAATACCGTCCGGTCTGGCAGACGGCGAAAAAAAGCGTCGGTATCCGCATAAATCCCGAATTTTCGACGCAGAAGGAGCCGATATACGACCCCTGCGCCCCCGGCTCGCGCCTCGGTGTAACTGAGTCAAACTTCCGCCCCGACCTGCTTGACGGCGTGGAGGGATTGCATATGCACACTCTGTGCGAGCAGAACTCGGACGACCTTGTGCGCACCTTCGAGGCGGCGGAGCAGAAATTCGGGCGTTATTTCGGGCAGATGAAGTGGCTCAACCTCGGCGGAGGGCATCATATAACCCGTCCGGGATATGACATTCCCGCGCTCGAGCGTCTGATTCACTATATAAAGAGCCGCTACGGCACCGAGGTTTATCTCGAACCGGGAGAGGCGATAGCGCTAAATGCGGGTTACCTTATAACCGAGGTCATGGACATAGTTGAGAACGGAGTAAAAACACTGATTCTTGACGCTTCGGCCGCCTGCCATATGCCGGACGTGCTCGAGATGCCCTATCGTCCGCCTCTTTGCGATGCGGGGAAGCCGTATGAAAAGCCGTACACCTACCGCCTGTCGTCCTGTACCTGTCTTGCGGGGGATATTATAGGAGATTACAGCTTTGACGCCCCGGTGAGAGCCGGCGACCGTCTGTGTTTCCTCGATATGGCGATATACACGATGGTGAAGAACAATACCTTTAACGGTATGCCGCTGCCGTCTATTGCAATTATGCATCCGGACGGGGAGTGCGAAATTATAAAATCATTTGGATATAAGGATTTTAGGGAGAGGCTGTCATGAAAACTTACGGTTCCACCCCACTTAGCGACGGCTTTAGTATGCCGGCGGAGTTCGAGCCGCACGACGGCACGGTTATGATTTTTCCCGAGCGTCCCGGCTCGTGGCCCTACGGGGCGGCGGATGCACAGCGCGTGTTCGCGCAAATCGCCTCTATTATATCAAAAAGCGAGAAAGTCTATATGCTCGCAAGCCGGAGAACATACGATGCCGCCCGGGCCGTTCTGCCTCCGGAGGTTGAGGTGCTTGAAATTGATTCGGACGACGCGTGGGCGAGGGACACCGCTCCAACCTTTGTGACAAACGGTATCGGCGCGGTTCGCGGCGTCAACTGGCGGTTTAACGCGTGGGGCGGGGAGTATGACGGGCTTTATGCCAAATGGGACAAAGACGACGCCCTCGCAAAAGAGTTCTGCGGAAGGACCGGATACGATATTTACGACGCCTCGCCGTTCGTGCTCGAGGGCGGCTCTATTCACACTGACGGAGAAGGGACGCTCATAACGACCGAAGCATGCCTTTTAAGTCCCGGGCGCAATCCCGGGCTTGGCCGCGGGCAGATTGAGGAGAGGCTGCGCGAATACCTCGGCGTTAAAAAAATCATCTGGCTGCCCCACGGTATCTGGCGCGACGAAACCAACGAACACGTTGACAATATCTGCGCGCCCATCCGCCCCGGGGAGGTGGTGCTTGCATGGACTGACGATATCGCCGACCCGCAGTACGAGTACTCGAAAAGCTGTCTTGATGTTCTTGAGCGCGAAACTGACGCTGCAGGGCGGAAAATTACAGTTCATAAGCTGCCGATACCGTCGCATCCTGTCTGTGTCACGGACGATGACCTTAACGGCTACATTTTTGAGGATGGCGAGGACGTCCGCAAGGAGGGAGAGCGGCTCGCCGCGTCTTACGTCAATTTTTATTTTGCAAACAGCCTGCTGCTGCTTCCGCAGTTCGGGGGAGAGAACGCGGAGAGCGACAGGCTTGCATTTGAAATAATGTCGCGGCTCTGTCCGGAGAGAGAGGTAGTGCCGGTTTATGCGCGCCCAATAATACTTGGCGGTGGCAATATCCACTGCATAACCCAGCAGATACCGAAAGGAGTAAAAAAAGCTTGAAAAAAATTACTGTATCGGCGGTTCAGATGCGCTGCACGCCTGATCCCGCGGAAAATCTTGAGAAGGCGGAACGTCATGTCCGCGCTGCGGCGGCAGCCGGGGCGCAGGTGATACTTTTGCCCGAGCTTTTCGAACGTTCGTATTTCTGCCAGGAGCGGCGGTATGACTATTACCGCTTTGCTCAGCCTGTCGGGGAAAATCCGGCGGTCAGGCGAATGTCTGCTCTGGCGCGCGAGCTCCGGGCGGTTATCCCTGTCAGCTTTTATGAGCGTGACGGGAACGTCATGTATAACTCGGTTGCGGTTATCGACGCGGACGGCGCACTGCTCGGCGTCTACCGCAAGACGCACATCCCGGACGACCATTTTTATCAGGAAAAATTCTACTTCACCCCGGGAAACACGGGATTCAGAGTCTGGGAAACGAAATACGGGAAAATAGGAGTCGGCATATGCTGGGACCAGTGGTTCCCTGAAGCGGCGCGCTGCATGGCGCTTTCGGGAGCCGAAATGATTCTGTATCCTACCGCAATAGGATCGGAACCGCTGCTCGGCTGCGACAGCATGGGACACTGGCAAAGAACGATGCAGGGACACTCGGCGGCGAATATACTGCCGGTAATTGCGGCTAACAGAGTGGGAGCCGAGAAAGTGCTGCCGTGCGCCGAGAATGCCGGGCAGTCGTCCGAGCTGCTGTTCTACGGTTCGTCGTTCATGACTGACGAGACCGGCGGGATTGCCGAATCGGCCGGCAGAGAGGGCGAATGTATTCTGACGCATTCGTACGACCTCGATGAAATTGCGGAAAAGAGGCTGTCGTGGGGAATATTCCGGGACAGAAGACCCGAGTGCTACCTTGCACTATGCAAATAAAGAACTGGGAACGCAGGATGCGTTCCCAGTTCTTTATTTACATGACGAATTTTATAATGCCGCTTAAATGCATAATTCATTTCATTTCATTACTTCCGCGATTAAATCGGCCATTTTCTTCAGATTGTTTATATAGTCGCCGGAAAGAGGGGACAGCTTGATGGTTTTTCCGCCCAGCTCCTCGGCAAATGCTTCGGACTGGCTGCTGTCGATTTCTTCCTGATAAAAGATCGCCTTGATGTTCTGTGATTTTGCAAGGTCAATCATTTCCTGCAGATGCTTTGCTGTGGATTCCTTTCCTTCTTCTTCAAGCGCGAACATGGTAAGTCCGTAATCATCGGCGAGATAGCCGAAAGCGGGATGATATACTATGAAAGTGCGGTTGCTGACGCCCTCAAGAGCAGCCCTTATATATGAATCGAGAGCGTCGAGCTCGAGCAGGTATGCGTCTGCATTTTGCCTGAATATTCCGGCATTTTCGGGATCAAGCACGCTCATTTCCCGCACGATGGATTCTATTATGACCTTGACACGCTTCGGCGACAGCCAGATGTGCGGATCGCGTTCGCCGTCCTCGAAGGTCCTGTCGGGGTAGACTTTCGCAACTTCATCCCGAAGCGTTATTACCTTAGTTCCGGACGAAACGTTCGGAAGAATATAAGCGTCCTCTGTCTGAACGCCGATTGAAAAGTACAGATCGGCTTTTTCAAATTTCTCCATTATTATAGGAGTTGGTTCGTAATTTTCCGGACTGCTGCCGGGCGGGACAAGAGTAACAATCTCGACCAGATCTCCGCATACGGCCTTCACAAAGGTTTCCTCGGGCACAATTGTGACGGCTACAATGATTTTCCGATTGCTTTTTGTATTTTCTGTATTGCCGCTGCATGAAATTCCCGAGAGAGAAAGAAACGTCAGCAGGACGGCCAGTGCGGCAGCCTTAACGGCGTATGCCGTTTTCTTTGAAAACATGATTACTTCTCCTTAAAACTATTGAAAATGCAAATCATTTGCAAATTACATTATATAGCAAAAATTAGATTGTGTCAAGAGCTTTAAGAAAAATATTCCATATCAGGTAAGCTTAAAGCAAGCCGTAAAAAACATCGTAACAGTGAATATTGGGCGTGATTTTAATAATTTTATTATAGTATTCCATGACTGCCATAAAATAATAAATGTAGCTATTTGATTCAATTCTGTTGCGGAATTTGTCGGATTATGATATAATATAAAAAATAATTTCGAATTCAGAAAAGGGAGGTATATGCCAGGGGTGATTTTATATAATATCATAGGGATATATTTGTTCATAATGGTCGTGTCCATGGGATATCTGGCTTCGAGTATAAAATCCCTCAACGGTTCGGGTTACTCAAAAGCCATATTTTCGCTTGGACTTGTTATCTGCATATATATGTTCGGTTATGCTATGGAGCTCAATTCAAATACCGAGGCACAGATACTTTTCTGGAATTATTTCGAATATCTCGGCATACCGTATGTTTCGGCTTTCTGGTTTACCGTCGGCTTGATATACACGGGAAGTTTCAATAAATACAGGCTTCCGTTATTGTCGGCGGTCTTCGGCATACCGGCGGCTTCGACAATTCTGCGCTTTACCAACAATTTGCATCACCTGTATTTTGCATCAGTCGGTTTTACCGCCGACAGATACGGAAAGCTTTTTATTGTAAAGCAGTTCGGGCCGTGGTATAAGGTTCAGGCTATTTATTCGGTGCTGATGATACTTGCGACATTATGTATTTTTGTTTTCGATCATGTGAAAAGCAAATACCGCGACGCCGGGCAGATACATTTCATAGCAGCGGCGTCGGCGGTCGCAGTTTCGGGAATGGTCTGTACGTTTCTGAGACCGTACGGATTATACATAGATTACATGGCGCTGTACCTTCCGGTAACCTGCCTGCTTGTCATCATAACCATGATACGATATGATTTCCTCGAAGCAAAATCGATGGCGAGAAGCAAAGCTTTCGAATCGAACGAAGATGCTATTCTTCTTCTCAACCGGGGCAACAAGGTTATTGATTTCAACAAAAGCGCAAGGCGTCTGTTTTCGGATCTCGGAGTCAGCCTTTCCGAAGGCTATATAAAAACAATTCTGAAAGGCAATTCGAATTTCTTCGACAAAATTATGAGCGACGATAAAACTGATATTGAGCTGGAGATGGGTTTAAAGAAAAAGTATTTCGAAATAACGACAAAAAGCGTCGGAAATATGAAAAAATCCAAATGGCGAATAAAATATATCAGGGATGTCACCATCGCGCACGAGCTTAACAAAAGCCTTGAGCTGCAGGCGCTTGTCGACGAGCTGAGCGGAATTAACAACCGCCGCGCTTTTATCCAGTACGGAGAAAAAATTATTTCTGATTCCGACGCAAACGGGCAGAACGTGCATCTTATCATGATAGACCTTGATTTTTTCAAAAATGTAAACGACCGCTACGGGCATCAGACCGGAGATCAGGTCATCAAGCGGCTTGGTATAATTATGAACGAGACCTTCGGTCCGGACAATATTACGGCGCGGCTTGGCGGTGAAGAATTCGGCGTTATCCTGTCGGGTTTGAATGACGAGAAAGTGCGCAGCATGGCGGAAATTTTTCTGAAAAATGTTGCGTCGTACCAGCATGAATATAACGGCGAAACATTCCATGTGACGGTAAGCATAGGCATCGCCAAAAAGACGGCTTTCGGACAGACTCTGGGGAATCTTATGAACCGGGCTGACCGGGCGCTTTATATGTCGAAGGACAACGGACGGAACTGCATCACCGAATATATGGTATCGGCACATAACAATACGGCTTTCTGAAAATATGACGCGACATGCTAAAAAAGCGGCGGAGAAGCTTATATGAAAAAAATAATCGTCATACCGGACTCGTTCAAGGGAACGATGACATCGGCTGAAAACTGCGAGATATGCCGCCGTGAGATTCTTAACATCTGGCCCGGATGCGAAGTTCTGACTGTTCCGGTCGCGGACGGCGGGGAGGGAAGCGTGGACTGCTTTCTCGCCGCGCTCGGCGGCGAGAGGAGGACGCTTTGCGTAACCGGACCTTTAGGCGACCCGCTTGACGCATATTACGGAATATTGCCGGACGGAGAGACCGCAGTGATTGAAATGGCGGCCGCGGCAGGGCTGCCTCTTGTAGAGGGACGGGCGAATCCCATGCTCACCACTACATACGGCGTCGGGGAGCTGATGCTCGACGCGGTGCGTCGCGGCTGCAAAAAAATCATCATGGGACTCGGCGGTTCGTCCACGAACGACGCAGGCTGCGGCATGGCCGCGGCTCTGGGATATAGATTTTTCCGTGAAAACGGCTGCGCCTTTATTCCGACCGGAGGAACTCTGTGCGAAGTCGCCCGCATCGAAGGGAACGCGGGGAGCATGAAGGGCGTCGAAACAGTCGCCATGTGCGACATTGATAATCCTCTTTTCGGCGAATCCGGAGCGGCGTATGTTTTCGCGCCGCAGAAAGGAGCCGACGAGGCGATGGTCAAAAGGCTTGACGAAGGGCTCAGGCATATAGGCGGTATTATCAAGCGTGACCTCGGAAGGAACGTCGGCAGTCTTCCGGGGGGAGGAGCGGCAGGCGGCATGGGTGCAGGTATGGCGGCTTTCCTCGGCTCTCCGCTTGTAATGGGAATTGAAGCCGTGCTTGACACTGTGAAATTTGACGGGATGCTGAATGGCGCAGACCTTGTTTTGACCGGAGAGGGAAAGCTTGACGCCAAGTCACTGCGCGGCAAGGCTGTCATCGGCATTTCACGGCGGGCAAGGGCCGCCGGCGTGCCGGTTGTCGCCATTGTCGGAGGATATGATTCCTGCCTTGACGGCGCGTATTCCGAGGGAGTGAGCGCGGTATTCAGCATCAGCCGCCTGCCCGAACCGCTGTCGGTCAGCGGCCCGAAGACAAAGGAGAATTTTTCGCTGACAGTGCGGAATATACTGCGGCTTTTGAATCTGAAAAGCTAATAAGAGATGCGGCGGGGGACTTTTTAAGTTTCCCGCCTTTTGAAAAATCAATAAATTTTGACAAAGACATGAATACTTTCTGTCATGTATCCTCGGAAAACATTCATATAAATATCACCATGCGGAACATTTGGAGCTTTTGCCCGTCATAATAATTGACAAACAATGACCTGCACCTGCATATGCAGATGCGGTAAGCCCTCATTTTATTATTCATTCGGGAGGACTTGGAAATGATAACGAAACATAATAGGATGTCCCTACAGAAAACCATGCTCCGTACAGTAAGCATGCTGCTTTGCGCGCTGATGCTCGCCGGAGTGCTTTCCTCATGCTCGGGAGTGAAAGACAAAGGCGGCAGCAGTTCATCGGAAGGCTTTGTCTTCTCGGGAGAGGCATATACCGCCGACGGCATTGCCGATCTGCCGGAAGCTCTGTCGTCGGTCACGGTGACGGCGAATAATGATAAGTCAGCCATCATACCGGTGAACTCAACCTTTACAATAAAAACCGCAGGTAAAACCGATGCCGCCACTCTTTCGCGGTATCTCACCGTCACGCCGGCGGTTGCTTTCACGGTCAGCGCGACATCTGACACCGAGTTTTTGCTGACGCCGAAGGCCGGCAGCCTTGACGCCGGAAAAGTCTACAGCTTCACGGTCGGAGACCCGAACAATCCGACGAGCAGCTTTGCCTTCCAGACCGAGAACGAGCTGGTTGTCAAAAGCGTGCTGCCTGCCGACCTTGCGACGAATGTTCCGCTCAACACCGGAATTGAAATCGCCTTTACTGAGGTGGTCGGAAATGCAAAACTTGAGGAATATATTACTGTTGCGCCAAGCACGCTGGGCAGATTCGAGCTGTACCCTGACGGTAAAACAGTAGTATTTGTACCAGACCGGAACCTTGAGGCGAACACCGTCTATACCGTAAGCATAAAAAGCGGACTGACATCAGCCTCGGGCAAGAAGCTAGCCGGGGATTTTTCCGCAAAGTTCCGCACAGGAGTATCCGAGACGACGAGCAGCAGCAACAAGCTGACAATTTATACGGATACATCCGAAACGATATATTCGCCGGATGAATACCCCACGATTTACTATTCTCTTTATAACTGCAACAACATAACGCCCGTGCAGGACGACGTTTTGGTCACCGTCTACAGCTACTTAAACGCAGCCGACGCTATCGCGGCTATGAAAGCATACGAATCGGTGCGCGCCGATTATTTGCTGTCGGACGATAATTATTACTTTCCGACAGAAGGACTGGGCAAGGTGGCCGAGTATAAGATCAAGCCGGTCACTGATAGCAGCAGCGGATATATGAGCCGTATGTATTTCTCGCTTCCAAAGCTTGACAGGGGAATATATTTGCTCGACTACACCGTGTCTGGCATCTGGAACGGCAAGAGGTATGAGAAAGAAATGCAGATAATGGTTCAGGTCACCGATCTGCGTGTCCATACCGAGAGCTGCGACGGCAAAACCCTCTTCTGGGTGAACGACATCTCCGGACGCCCTGTTGCGGATGCGCAGATAAGCGCCGAATGCTTCGACCGCGTCGACTTGTGGAACACAGAGGGCGGCAGCGCGGCATATACAAAAGTCACGGGAAAGACAGACGGAGCAGGGCTGGCGCTGCTGAACAACGGCGACAAGAATGCGGCGTATGTCAGCATCAGCTCGGGCGGCGACGAAACGGTTATTCAGCTCTTGGCAAACGAGGACACCGTACAGAAGTATTTCTGCAAGTATGTCTACACCGACCGCGAGGTCTATTTCTCGGATGATACCGTCAATTATTACGGCGTAATCACTCCGGGCGGCGAGGAAATTATGCCCTCGAAGCTTTATGTATTTGTAGGCAGCATTCCGTACGGAACGATTGAGGTTAAGTCTGACGGCACCTTCTCTGGCAGCCTGCCTATCGAGAGCTATACCGGCTACAGCCTTTTCGTCAAGTTCTGCCTTGCCGACGGAACATATGTAGCTTCAAAGTATATCCGGGTGACGCAGTCCGAGAAGCCGGTTTACAAGGCTTCGATTGAATTCGACAAGCTGTTTTATGTGTTCGGAGATACGGTAACCGCCACTCTCACCGCCTCATTCTACGACGGAACCCCCGCGCCGGGGCTGCGGTTCAATGTCATGACATATGGGCCGTTCGGCAGCAGCAGGGAGGTTGTGACCGGCACAGACGGCAAAGCGTCGGTTTCACTGAAAACAACTGCGTACAAAGAGGCGTCGTCGACATATCCTATGTCAATCGAGTTCTGCGCGTATCTGTCGGGCTATGAAACCACATCACTTTCGGTATATAAGAGCGTTCTGTATTTTCACAGCGATGTGCAGTTCCGTTCGGCCCGGGTGAACGCGGATTATTCCGAGCTTTACCTCAATAAAACCGATACCTCAAAAATCAAGACAGAACAAGACCTCACATATCCCGCTTTCCCGGCGAATATATACGGCGGCGCGGCGGCGGGCAATGTTAAAATCACGCTCTATAAATGCGAATATCAGCGCGTCAGCTCGGGCACATATTACGACCCGATTACCAAAACGACATATAAGAATTACTATACTCAGCCGGTGGTAACCGAAATCAGAAGCTACAGCGCAGATTTTGTAAACGGAGTTGTACGGCTCGATCATATAGACGCACAGAATTTCGACGGATATTATTATTACACAGCAACATATTACGACGCAAAGAACAACGCGTCATACAGCCTGACGGTTTACGCGACAAGAAATGAATACAGTCCGTCATATTACAGCTCGTGGTACAGTTACGACATAGAGCTTGACAAGGACGCCTATTCCGTTGGGGATACAGTAGAGGTGTCATACCTTTACAACAAGCAGCAGGTGCCGGGTAAAATTCTTTATACGGTTTACGATTCGAACGGCATTGCACAGCAGGCCGTTGTCGAAGGAAGCTATAAATTTACATTCACCGACAGCATGGCGCTCTATTGCGCCGTATATGCCACGGCGATGGACGGCAGCCGCTACATCTTAAGAAACGTTTCGGTTCCATATGACTACACCCTGAACAACACGCTGAAAATTCAGATTCTTCCCGACAGCAACACATATGCTCCGGGCCAGAAAGCGGTCGTGACAATCAAGGTCGCCGATAAGAACGGAAATCCTGTCTTAGGAACGGTGATTCTCGGAATGGTGGACGAAGCCTGCTTTGCGCTCGGCGACCAGTCGCTTGAAGCAGTTCAGAATTATTTCACCTCGGCAGGCGGCTCGGGCATCACAACGTATTACTACGGGAAATACGCATATTATGATTATTACGGGTACAATTATTACTATCACGGGTACAGCAGCCCTATTGTAACTGTTCTAGCTGACGGAAGATTTGATATTTTCTATGAAGTGAATTCAAATAACGATTCGACATATCGCAATAACGATTACGCATGGAAAACAGAAACGGCGTCTGCCTCAGCAGATGCCGCCAAATCCGGAAGCGATAACTCAGGTTCGGATTCGGTTTACATCCGCGAGAATTTCTCGGATAATCAGGTGTTTGAGGCAATAAGGCTCGGCTCGGACGGCGTTGCCGTGTTCAGTTTCACTGTCCCCGACAACATCACAGAGTGGCGTCTGACCGCTCTTGCCCTCGGCAACATCGGCGCTTCAAAGGTCACGGAGCGTATGCTCGGCAGCGCTGTAACCGATGTTATCTGCACGCAGCCGTATTTCATCAATGTTTCCTCATGCAATTACTATATTGAGGGCGACGATGTCACAGTTTCGGTCCGTCCGTACGGGACGGCACTGAACGGCGTCGGCACGGTCACATACAGTGCCGAAATAATCAGCTCCGACGGCAAGAGCTTAGGAAAGCTCAGCGTGGACGGCAAAACAGGCGAGTATGCCTGGTTCAACTTCGGCGTCATGCCTGTCGGAACCTACAGCGTGACAGTGACATCCCGCTGCGGCTCGTACAGCGACGGAGTGAAGACAACATTTGATGTTGTTGAAAGCGGCAACATAGTAAACGTAAGAAAGGATATCGCGATAGACGAGATAAAAAATCTTAAGCCCCTCACGTACCCTCTCATCCTTTCGTTTTATAACTCAAGCTATGACAAATATATTGATGTTGTAAATCAGACAAGAAGAAATTACTACGGCTCAAGAAGCGACGCCAAGGCGGCGTATTATGCGGTGCTCGCAGCCTCCGAGAAGCTGTTCGGCTCGGACGGGACAGAAGAACTGGCGAACATCAGGCGCGAGCTATCATCGACCGGTAGCGGCCTTATACCTCTTCTTGAATACAGCGAGGGCGACATCGCTCTGACGGCAAAAATCTGCGCCGTTGCTCCGGAAGCATTATCGGATTACCGCAAAGCCGACATTATCAGTGTCCTTAATGCCTATGTCGGCGCAAAGAGCTATACGGATGATACGTCTCTCTGCGCGGCGCTGCTCGGTCTTGCGGCTCTCGGCGAGCCGGTGCTCGACAGGCTTTACTATGTTGCGGGCGGCTGTTCGTCATTCTCCACCGAAGCCAAGCTTTATCTCGCCGCAGCGTTTGCCTACATCGGCGATTTCTCGGCTGCAAATGAAATTTACAAGCAGATTAAAGCCGTCGCGGCAAACGACGCCGAGGGCGGAGAACTCAGTATCAAAGGCAGCAATACGGAAGACAGCATAAAGCTTACGGCGCTGGCTCTTATGACCGCCGCGCGGCTTTCCCGCGCAGACGCCGAAAAAATGGTGAAATACCTCGGTTCCCATACTTCGGGCTCCGGATATTACGGGCTTGAGCTTGCCGCGTATGTGAAGTACTTCATGCCGACAGAAAAGGTTGAAGCAACGCTCACTTACCGTTTCGGCACCGACGGAGAAATTCAGAAGGTTGAAGTTCCGGTCGGCGGTGCATACGTTCTCCGGCTTACAAAAACAGGGTTTGACTCGCTCGAGATTATCTCGGTCGACGGCAATATCCGCGTGCGCGCCGCGTACGGCGGCAGCCCGGCTGACGCTCTTGACGGAACAGGCACAACCGGCGAGATTGCCGTGACAAAGACGATAACCCCATACGACGCAAAATTCGGACTTTATATGGTCACTCTAAGCTTTTCCGGAAATTCTGACCGGACATACGCAAGCTTCAGCATCTCTGACTGCATCCCGACAGGTGCAAGATTTGTTTCATACATCAGCGACAAGAGCAGTATAAGCTTCAATACAAGCTCCCGTTCGGGAGGCGCGTGGATATATAATACCGGAGGGCAGCAGATGAGCGGTTGGATCTCGATCTGGACGCCTTATTCAACCAAGTGGAACGAGAAAACCGCAAGCTACAGCTTTTCAGGCTCTGTTTCCTATATCATCCGCGGAGCGGTGGCAGGAAGCTTCATCGCCGAGGAGGCCATGGTGCGAAACAATGCTACCGGAAATTATGCTGTAAGCGACCGTATGTATATCACTATTGACGGAAACTACGGCGAATGGGTCGTCAAGGTGCTGAAATAATACTATATCAATAGAAATGTAAAAATACGGCCCGCCGGGACATTTGTTCCGGCGGGCTGTTAAATTCGCAATGAGGTAAGGCTGCCTTTCAAGTTGAGTTATTATATAAAAGCCCTGAATGATTTCCGGCCTTATCATTTTCCTGACGGTTTTTGAAAACCACTTCGGTATGGCTTGAATTACTTTATAATATAATCCCCGAAAATCTCTTTGAATACATTTTCGCAGTAGGCATATGAAAACAGGGGGTCGCGCTTATGCACAAAAATATTGGCATCGGCCATGCTTTCGGAATAGTTATAGAAGGGATAAACGGTGACTCCGCCGTATCCGTCGGAAAGCTGTGTGACGACCGGAATGACCGACGCCCCGCTAATACTGACCATGCCGTCCGCATCGCGCGTCAGGGTGACTTTCGCCATTCCTCCGAGCATTCGGTCGCTTATTCCTTCTCCGGCCTCGGCGGTTGAATTTACAAAATTCCCAATAGACCAGAATACAAGCATCCGGTGTCCGGCTCCGTCCTCATACCACTCTATCGGCTGTATGACATGAGGATGCGTCCCTATGACAAGGTCGGCGCCGCACTCTAAAAAAAGGTCGCACCAGCGCCGCTGTCCTGAGGATGGCGAGTGAGAGTACTCTACGCCCCAGTGAGGACAGACGATTATGAAGTCCGCCGATTTTTTTGCCCGCGCGATATCGTCCCGGATTTTTGACTCGTCGAGCAGGCTGACAATCCACTGGGCGTCGGAAGGAAGCGGCATTCCATTGGTTCCGTAAGTATAGTTCAGCACCGCGACGCGTATGCCTTTGCTTTCCGCGACACATATTTTCTCTGCCTCATCCTCTGTAATCGCGGTCCCGGCGATTTTTATATCCGGATAATTCTCCGCCCAATAAGCACGGCAGGCGAGCACGCCCTCTTTCCCCTGATCGAGCGCATGATTAGTCGCCTGAAGCACCACGTCAAAGCCGGCTCCGGCGACGGCGTCGGCAACCTCGCACGGGGCGTTGAACAAAGGGTATCCCGAAAGCCCGAATTCAATCCCCGCAAGAGGAGTTTCCTGATTTATAATCGCGATGTCAGCGGATGCAATTTCATTTTTAACGTTTGCAAATATCGGGCTGAAATCGTAAGCGCCGTCGGGCTTCTGCCCGCTTATCTGGACGAAGCGGTGCATCAAAAGATCCCCAGCCATAATTATGTTTATGCTTACAGCTGCCGCCGGATCTTCAGGAGCGGCGGAGTCTCTGGAAGATCCGGAGTCTGAAACGGCGCCGGTCAGATCAATTATGCTGCAGCCGGAATCTGAGGGAAAACCGTTTTCAGACTGAGAAAGAGAAACGCTCGAATATGCACCGGGGCGTCCGCAGGCTGAACACAAGACGGAAACGGCAAGCAGTACGGATATAAGAATCAGACCGGCCGCATTTTTTATTGTTGGCCTCATTTAACTTCCCTCGAAAGTTTATATTAGTATAAATAGCATCCGCCCCGGCGGTTGAAAAAATACAGAATTACACGCTTATTTTTACGTTTATAAAAGAACGTAAAACTGCTTGAAAAGTCTTTTCCGGCATGTTTCGGTTATTCAAGTTCAAACACCCCTGTATATAACTGATAGTAAGTCCCCTTTTGCGCGATCAGCTTCTCGTGACTGCCGCGTTCGATTATTTGGCCGTGGTCGAGAACCATTATGACGTCTGAGTTCATGACGGTTGAGAGACGGTGCGCGATGACGAAGACAGTGCGGCCTTCCATGAGTTTATCCATGCCGCGCTGGACGATAGACTCTGTCCGTGTGTCGATAGAGGAGGTAGCCTCGTCGAGGATCATGACCGGCGGGTCGGCGACGGCTGCCCGGGCGATTGCGATGAGCTGCCGCTGACCCTGAGAAAGGTTTGCGCCGTTGTTTGTCAGAACGGTATTGTATCCTTCCGGCAGACGGGTTATAAAATCGTCGGCGCCCGCCAGAACCGCGGCGGCGCGGCAGTCCTCGTCTGTGGCGTCGAGCCGGCCGTAGCGGATATTGTCCATGACGGTACCGGTGAACAGGCTGGTGTCCTGAAGGACTATGCCGAGAGAGCGCCGCAGGTCGGCTTTTTTAATTTTATTTATGTTGATGCCGTCATAGCGGATCTTTCCGTCAGCTATATCGTAGAAGCGGTTGATCAGGTTGGTTATCGTGGTTTTACCCGCCCCGGTGGCGCCTACGAAGGCGACCTTCTGGCCCGGCTCTGCATAGACCGACACATCGCGGAGCACCGGCTTGCCCTCTTCATATTCGAAGTCGACGTCAATGAGCTGCACACTTCCTTTTAAGCGGGTATAGGTGAGAGTTCCATCGCCGTGCGGGTGCTTCCATGCCCAGACGCCCGTGCGAACGGGAGATTCGGTGATTGTCCCGTCGGGAGCGATATTCGCATTGACAAGAGTAACATAGCCGTCGTCTTTTTCAGGCGCTTCATCCATCAGCGCGAACACACGGCTGGCGCCCGCCATGCCCATTACGATTGCGTTTATCTGCTGGGACACCTGATTGACGTTTCCGGTGAACTGTTTTGTCATATTGAGAAAGGGAACGACAATGCTGATGCCGAGCGGAAGTCCGGAAATACTGAAGTTGGGCGCCTTGACAAGAAGGAGAAGCCCGCCGACAAGAGCCACAAGGACATAAAGTACGTTGCCGATATTCATAATGATAGGAGCTAAAATGTTTGCATATGAATTTGCTTTGCTGCTGTCCTTGCAGAGAGCGTCGTTCAGCTCATCGAATCCGGCTTTGCTTTCTCTCTCGTGGCAGAAAATTTTGACGACGCGCTGTCCGTTCATCATCTCCTGAATATAGCCTTCAAGCCGTCCGGTAGCCTTCTGCTGGCGGATAAAATATTCAGCCGAACCGCTGCCGACTTTTTTTGCTACTATTATCATCGCGGCGGCGCCGGCAAGCACGAGAAGAGTGAGCCATCCGCAGAACCATGTCATCACGAAGAAGACCGTGAGGGCTATCATGCCCGACTGCAGAGTTTGCGGAATCGACTGGGATACGAGCTCACGCAGCGTGTCGACATCGTTTGTATAGTAGCTCATAATGTCGCCGTGCTTGTGCGTGTCGAAATATCGGATTGGCAGGCCTTGCATGCCGTCGAACATGGTGCGGCGCAGCTTGTGCAGAAATCCCTGCGTGATGTATGCCAGCAGTTGGGTATAGAGCAGCATTGACAGAATCGAGAGGATATAAAGCACTATAAGCATAAGCAGCGCCGGTATGACTTCAGCCTTTGCCGATGCCCAGTCGCCGGTTTTGTACCACTCCTCGATAACGCCTATGACTTTTTGGATGAAGAAAGCCGGGATTGCCGTCACTGCGGATGAGAACAAAATGCAAACGACGGTAAGAGGCATAAGAACCGGATAATAGCTGAAAAGCAGCCGGATAAGACGCATAAAGGTGCCTTTTTTTACTTTTTGCCGCATATTATTGTTTTTTTTCAAATCAGCCATTGATTTCGCCTCCCTTCGTCTGGGAAAAATATACTTCGCGGTAAATTTCACTCGAGCGCAAAAGCTCGTCGTGGGTTCCCTGAGCCGTTACCCGGCCTCCGTCAAGAACAATGATCCGGTCGGCGTCCATGACAGACGCCACACGCTGCGCAATTATGATTTTTGTGGTTTCGGGTATATATTGCCTTAATCCGCGGCGTATGAGAGCATCGGTCCGGGTGTCAACAGCGCTGGTCGAGTCGTCGAGGATGAGAATTTTCGGCTTCTTAAGCAGCGCCCGAGCGATACATATGCGCTGCTTCTGGCCGCCGGATACATTCGTCCCGCCCTGTTCTATCTTGGTGTTATAGCCGTCCGGGAACGAACGGATAAATCCGTCGGCCTGCGCAAGCCGGCATGCCTCAGCAAGCTCTTCGTCGGTCGCCGAGGGGTTGCCCCAGCGGAGATTTTCAGCTATTGTCCCGGAGAAGAGAAGGTTTTTCTGAAGCACGACGGAAACCTGATTGCGGAGTGTTTCAAGATCGTATTGCTTCACATCCACGCCGCCGATTTTTACGCTTCCTTCCGTCGCGTCATACAGCCGCGATATTAGCTGAACCAGCGACGATTTCCCGGAGCCGGTGCCGCCGATTATTCCGACCGTTTCGCCGGAGTTTATATGTATATTTATGTTGGAGAGGGCATACCTCTCGGCGTTCTCAGAGTATTTGAAGCTGACGCCGTCAAAATCCACCGAACCGTCGGCAACTGCGGTTACGGGGTTTGCCGGATTTTTGATGGACGGCTCCTCGGTGAGGACCTCGATGATGCGCCGCGCAGATTCGGAGGATATGGTTATCATGACATAAACCATGGAAAGCATCAAAAGCGAGCTTAGGATCTGAAATCCGTAAGTCAGCATTGCCGAAAGCTGGCCGACGTCAAGGTCGCGTCCCATTCCGGAGATAACCAGCTTCGATCCCACAAGCAGCACAAAAATCATATTGAAGTAAAGGCAGATCTGCATGACAGGCCCGCCGAGTGCCACTATGCGTTCGGCTTTTGTAAAATCCTTTCTGATTTCATCGGATGCCGCATCAAACTTATGTTTTTCATATTCTTCCCGGACAAAGCCCTTTACTGTACGCATTGCCATGACATTTTCCTCAATCGACTCGTTGAGCTTGTCATACTTGCGGAAAACGCGCCTGAACGCCGGCATGGCAAACTTGGCTATAAGGACAAGGCAGAAAATGAGGAAGGGAACGACGATGACGAACATTGTGGCCAGCGCGCCGCCCATGATGTAAGCCATAATTATCGAGAAAACGAACAGCAGCGGAGCGCGTATGGCGATGCGGATGATCATCATAAAAGACATCTGCACATATCCGATGTCTGTGGTCATGCGTGTGACAAGCGACGAGGAGGAAAATTTGTCAATATTGCTGAAGGAAAAGCTCTGCACACGGCTGAAAATGTCATGCCGCAGATTCCGCGCAAAACCCGCCGAGGCTTTTGCCGAGGTGAACCCGGCTGCGGCTCCGCAGGCTAAAGAGATACAGGCCATGACAAAAAGGATAAGGCCGTATTTAAGTATGACGTCGTAACCGCAGTCGGCCTTGATTTTATTTATCAGTTCCGCAATAAAAAACGGTATCAGGCATTCGATGATTGCTTCTCCGACGATGAAGGCGGGAGTAAGAATCGTCATGTTTTTATATTCTCTTATACTTTTGGCAAGATGTTTTATCATATTCTGGCTTCCCTCCGGAAGTAAAAATTAAGGGCACGGAAGCTGCGCTTCCGCCACCCTCTTCAAATTTTTGCCGATGATTTATTTAATAGGACGGCTGTTTTCTACTTTTGAAATAAGGTGATGGCCGACATCAGACATAAAACGCAGGGCTGTCGGGAACAGAGCATCATCGTAATTCTTAAGGAATGCTCCTTCGGTTTCATATGTAAAGTCGCCATCGTAGTTTATTTCGCCAAGCGCTTTTGTGATCTCGTCCCAGTGAAGAAGACCCATGCCCGGGACAAGGTGCTGGTCCTCACGGTAGTTGTTGTCGTGAATATGAAGCGACTTGAGCCTGTCGTGCCCCAGCGCGCGCACCATGTCCTCGGCTTCATCGGTGCGCATTATAAGACCGACGTGCCCGACGTCAAGGCAGGCGACTATATATTCGCTGTCAAGCGTGTCGATGTAGCGTATGAATTCCTCGGTCCTTGAACAGGTGTCGTCGACGGGGTGCTTCCGGAGGGCGTCGGTCTGCCACATATTCTCGATGGCGATTTTTATGTTGTACTCGCGGGCGTAAGGAATAAGCCCGCGGTAGAACTTCATGTTAAGCCCGAAGATTTCCTCCTCATGACCGCTGTAAACCATGTGGTGAATCGGGTGGACTACCGCGATTCCGGCTCCGAGCAGGGCGGTTATTTCGAGAGAACGCAGAATCCTCGGATAAACAATGTCGTCGAAATGCTCCTCCCATGTCTTGAGGCTGAAGTTAAATGGGGTGTGGGTCTGGTTGAAGCCGATGCCTTTTTCTTCGGCATATTTCCTGATATATTCGGCCCGCTCGCGGTAATTGTCCTTGTTTAATACATTCTGGTCGTCTGTCATCTGGTTCATCATATAGTCAAGCGACTCAAAGCCGGCCTCTTTATAAAGATCTATGGTTTTTTCGATACCGTATCTTTTTTCGGTATATCCTATTGTATTTGATAGTTTCATTTATTCTCCGTTTAATAAGCAGTCTGGATTACTTAATATGTTAAGTCCTGCTTGCCATACAGATTGTAGTACTCTTTTTTTAATATGTCAATAGAAATAAGAAATTTGACATATTATGCAAAAAATAAAATTGTTTCTTATTGTATATAATACGCGCTTTATTGGCTGATAAGCTCGTAGACTTTATTAAGCGCGTCTTTTTCGGGAACAATATAATCGGGAATAAGCGGAAGCTCGCTTTTGCTTCTGTCTATCCGGTGCCACTTTTTATGGGATACGCTCATCGCAAGCTTTGAGTTGGGAAGCTGAAAGTACAGACAGTCGCCGTAGCCTTCGGGGTTGTTTCCCGATGTTCCGCCAACTATCAAGCCTATTCCGTTGTCACGGATAAGCATTGCGAAATCCATCGCCGAGCTGTAAGTGCCGACGTCGGTCAGCACAAAGATGCGGCCTTTGAAGGCAGACGGCTTTTTTTGGTTTTTGTATGTGATTCCCGAAAAATTTTTCAGGTACCACCCGAGCCGCACAGAGCAGTCCCAGCTTTTGTAATTGTCGACATCAATATAACGCAAAAATTCATTTGCGACCCACGAGTTGCCGCCTCCGTTGCCCCTGAGATCAATGGCGATGTTTTGAATATTGTCTGAGGCGACCTCTGCGAAAAATCTGTCGAGCACGGTCAGGTATTCGTCATCGCAAATGCAGGAGGAAAGAGTGAAAACACCGAGACTGCGATCCCTGTCGATTGTGTAATATACCCATTTGTTTTCTTCTTCGTTTCCGTCCGAGCTGTACCCGTTTACCCTGTCAAGAGGTACGAAGCTGTAGGTGCGGGAAATCTCGCCGCCTGAGGTCTTGTATGTAAAGGTGACACCGCCCGTGGTGTCGACGCCGCAGAAGGCGAGCCACTGGGAGCATACGACCGCATTGTTCCAGAATTTGTCCGTCGCATAGAAATCAAGCTCATAGGAGCTTTGTCCGAGATAAACTTTCAGAATTTCATCGGCAGGAACTCCGTTAATGGCAACGGGATTTCCGTATTCTTTTATGTCTGTAAAATCATCGATGTAAAGATTCTCTCCGCCGCTTATGCTCACCCATGTATGCCCGTCATGAAGTGATGCCGATATTTTTGCTGCCGCCTGCCAGAGCTGCAGCACCGTGACTGTTTCGCCGAGATTTTGCAGCTCGCTTTCGTATTGCTGTTTCACGCTCGATGTCAATTCGCAGGAGCCGTCGAGCCACGCCGGATGGCGTCGGCGTAGGTGATCATATAGGTATTTGAGATCTTCTTCGGCCTCGCTTCTCGTCAGCGTCAGATCAAGCGGCAGCGACGGCTCGAACTTATCGACAGTCCCGCGGTAAGGATTCATGAACATAAGGTAATACACGAAGCCGAGTCCCGCAATCAGAATTATGGACGCAAGCGTCTTAATTGATATTTTAATTATTTTTTTAACCATATCGGTCTCCAGATATCATATAATTTACATTAATGATAACATATTTTTCAATGGCAGGCAAGTATGAAATGCCGCGCCAATTATTTATTTTTTCAACGCATAATTCTCAGCTTTTAACAAACACTAACATAGCAAGCAGAAGTGCTTTGAAATAGTGTTCATAGGGAGAATATATATATGAAAGCAACAGGAATTGTTCGTCGAATAGACGATTTAGGACGCGTGGTCATACCCAAGGAAATCCGCCGGACGATGAGAATCCGCGAAGGCGACCCGCTTGAGATATACACCGACCGCGAGGGCGAGGTTATATTCAAGAAATATTCGCCGATAGGCGAGCTGGCCGCTTTTGCCGCACAGTATGCCGAAACTCTGCATAAAACCTGCTCGATGGCGGTTGTCATCTGCGACCGCGACGCAGTTATCGCAAGCTCGGGCGTTCCGAAGAAGGATTATACTGACAAGCAGCTGTCGGACGAACTTGAGCAGATAATCGAGTCGCGCACCCTTTATGTATGGCGCGAAGGCGGCGAAAAGCTGCCCGTGATAGCCGACAGCGATACGCATTATATCAGCTGCGCGATGCCGATTTTAAGCGAAGGCGATATAATCGGCTGCGTCGCGTCTGTGGCGGACGTGAACGGTGAGCGTCCGCGCGATATGATCGGAAGCGAAGTCGAATCCAAACTCATACAGACAGCCGCCGGCTTTCTTGGCAGACAGCTTGAGAGTTGAGCCTTTTAATTTGCGGCGAATCGTCATATCGGGGCTCAGGAAGATGCCGAGCATCTTCCTGAGCCTTAAATGTTGCTCAAATTTTGTAAAACAACTTGATTTATACGCCTTGTTAATATATAATTGTATAATGAAGCTGTGCCCTCAAAATTTTTTGCGGGGTTATCCGACGGTAGAAAGGACCCTTCTTCACTATGGAAAGAGTTTCAAAGGACAATTATTATCTTGATATCGCCCGCACCGTGGCAGAGAGGAGCACATGCCTGCGCAGAAAATACGGGGCGATAATAGTACGGAACGACGTCATTGTATCAACCGGATACAACGGTGCGCCGAGAGGGCGCAAGAACTGCAGCGACCTTGGCTATTGTATGCGGGACAAGCTTAATATCCCGCGCGGCGAGAGATACGAGCTCTGCCGTTCGGTACACTCCGAGGCGAACGCCATAATCGCATCGTCGCGCGAGCAGATGCTGGGGGCGACGCTTTATATGGTCTGCGTGTCGCCGGAGGACGGCAGTCTTGTTCCGGGCACGAATTCCTGCATGATGTGCAAGCGCATGATAATCAACGCCGGGATTTCACGTGTGATAGTGCGCGACACAGAGAAGGAGTACCGCGTGATAGATGTTTCGGACTGGATAGAAAATGACGATTCGCTGAGCGGGCAGTTTGGCTATTGAAATTTATTTTGGCCGCCGAAGGCGGTATGGAGATTTGGATCAAATGAAAACTGGCAGATTCATGCGTATGGCGGCGCTGCTTGCCGCTTGCGTTATTTCACTTTCATCCTGTACATTCTTTCTTAACACAATGACTTATGATAAAGCCTTGAACATATTCACCGATAAAAAAACTGGCATAAAATATACCGACGCGCCGTCCTGCTACGAGCCGGTACAGCTTGGCGATGAGTATGCAAAGTGGAAAATTTCCGGAGAGAACGTCATTTTTTATGAAGTGAAGGGTATGGACCCGCGTCAATGGCTTGCCGAGGAGGGCAAGACAATCTTTTATGCCGAGGATATAACGCTCCCGGGGCTTCGGGAGCTTGCTCCGGTCGGCATATATATCTGTGTGGAAGAAGACTATTCCATCGCGCTGGTTGAAATTACCGATGCCGACGACATACAGGGGATCATCAACCTGTGGGAGAACGGAGAGGCGCTCTCATATCCCGGAATCACGCCTGAGGCAACTTACAGATTAAAGTTTTTGTCGGAGAAATATCCCGGCATATACTACAACCTGATTTATGTCAAATACAGCGACGGCACCGCTTACCTTTACAGCCGCGACAGCGGCAGATGCGTCGTCGCGGGCGATATTGTCGAATCGTACATCGGCGGCTGATACGGCGTATATGAGTTTCGAACTGATGCGTTTCGGGCGCGAACACATACCCGAAGCTGCGGAGATAGAAAAGCTCTGCTTTTCGGATCCGTGGAGCGAAGAGGGGCTTGAGCTGCTGACGGGAGAGCGTGCCCTGGCTTACGCCTGCGTTGAAAAGGAAAGCGGCAGGCTTGCTGCATACGCCGGGATGGTTATTGTGCTCGACGAGGGTCAGATAGTCAACGTGGCGACGCATCCGGACTTCCGGCGGCAGGGCTGCGCGCGCGCGGTGCTCGGCGCTCTTGTCTTGTATGCCGACTCGAACGGGATTGCGACTTTATCGCTTGAGGTAAGGGAATCAAACGCGGCCGCCATTTCGCTCTATGAGTCTGAGGGGTTTGTCGCCGTCGGACGCCGGCCGCGCTTTTACCGAAAGCCGACCGAAGCGGCGGTTATCATGATAAGAAACAAAGCAAAGGAATCTTTATAATGCTCATTTTGGGAATGGAGAGCTCGTGCGACGAAACCTCCTGCGCCGTCGTCGAGATGAGAGATGGCGTACGACGGATATGCTCGAATATAGTCGCCTCGCAGATAGAAACGCACCGGCTTTACGGCGGCGTGGTGCCGGAAATAGCAAGCCGGGCGCATATAGAAGCGGTCACGGGGATAACTCATCAGGCGCTTGACGCCGCCGGAGTCGGGCTTTCCGACATCGGAGCCGTGGCGGTAACCTCGCATCCGGGACTAATCGGCGCCCTTCTGGTCGGGGTGAATTTTGCCAAATCACTGGCTTACGCCAACAATATACCTCTTGTTCCGGTCGATCATATCAAGGCGCACGTGGCGGCGTCGTATTTCTCGCATCCGGAACTCGAGCCGCCCCATCTTGCGCTTGTGGTGTCAGGGGGCCATACTTCCATATATAAAGTAAACTCTTATACCGATTTTGATGAAATCGGCGGTACGCGCGACGACGCGGCGGGAGAGGCGTTCGACAAGATTGGGCGCGTTATTGGACTGCCGTACCCGGGCGGAGCGGCGATGGACAGGCTTGCGAAAGAAGGAAACCCGCACGCAATTGAATTTCCGTCACCGGCGCTTCCGGGCGACACGCTTGATTTGTCTTTCAGCGGCATCAAGACCGCCGCTCTCAATTTTATTAACGGAGAAAAGCAGAAGGGAAACGAGATATCGCGAGCCGACCTTGCCGCGTCATATACCTGTGCGATAGTTTCGGCAATAGCAAAAAAGACAGAGGCGGCGCTTGAACTAACCGGGATGAAAACCCTTGTTCTGGCGGGCGGAGTTGCTGCAAACTCGCATTTGCGCTCAGCTCTTATGGGACTTTGCGGCAGAATGAAGGTGGATTTTGCCGTGCCGCCGGCAAGTCTTTGCGGCGACAACGGTGCGATGGTCGCCGCCGCAGGGTATTATGCGTACCTTGCCGGCGAGAGGGCTGGAACAGAGCTTAACGCCTCGGCAATATAAGATGCCGGACGAAACGATATTTATTATTACTGACGTCAGGCTGACGGAGGATTCTTAATAATGGATAAATTTGATTTCGACAAAATTATGGCCGAGGAGAGCGAATACGGCGATATAATCGACAAGGGGTTCAACAAGAACAACGTGTCGCCCGCCGTAATCAAGCGCCTTCCGAGATATTTCCGCTATCTGCGCGAGCTGATAAGAAACGGAAAATCAAGGATAAGCTCGGGAGAGCTGTCAGAAATCATGCACGTTACCGCATCGCAGATAAGGCAGGATCTCAACTGCTTCGGCGGCTTCGGACAGCAGGGATATGGCTATAATGTAAATTATCTTTATGCCAAGATATGCGAGATACTCGGCGTCGGGATGGGCTTCCGGGCAATAATTATCGGAGCAGGCAACCTCGGCACCGCGCTTGTGCGGAACCCGATGTTCGAGAAACGCGGGGTTGACGTCGCCGCCATGTTTGACGTTGATCCCGGCATCATCGGCAAAACCATCGCCGGCATTAAGGTGTACGATATGAAGGACCTCGAAAAGTTCTGCGCTGAGAATCATGTGGATATAGCTGTACTGACGCTTCCGAAGGAAGCGGCGCAGCAGGCTGCCGAGCGAATCGTAAAATGCGGAATCCGCGGGATATGGAACTTTACCGGCAAAGAATTTGATTTTGACCGCAGCAGCATAATAGTCGAGAACGTGCATCTTGGCGACTCGCTTATGACACTTTGCTACGAGTTATGCAGAATTGCCGAAGCAAAAGGCGCGGAAGTGTCAGATGATGATTAAGTTCGACTTCGAGAAGGGGAGCGCTGCTTTCCCTGCGGCAGCTGCCGAACGTGTGGGCCGCGCCTCGGATACAGCTCTGCGCCTTTTGATAATCCTCGCAGCTGAGAAAGAGTGCCGGGAGGATTATGAAGGTCACGCCGCTTATCTGACCGGAAAACTCAAATGTACCCGCAAGGAGCTTGACATGGCTCTCGGCTTCTGGTGCGGTGCCGGGGTAATGGACATAGTATCGCCCAAGAGCGGCGTTGAATCCGCGGAACAGCCGGAGGAGGCCGGGAAAGCTGAAACGGTTCAGATTCAGGAAAGCCCGTCGGAAAAGCCTGAAAAAACAGCAGAAGATAAAAAAACGGCTGACAAAGATGCCGGAGCGGAGGAATCAGGGACACCCGGCAAAAAAAGCGCCAGGCTCATGCGGGCGGCCGGAGTTCCGGAATATACCTCCGAGGAGCTTGCCGATATGCTCGAGAAGGATATGGGCGCGCTCGGTTTTGTCGATGAGGCTCAGCGCCGGATAGGCCGCATGCTCAACACCCGTGAAATATCAATCCTTATAGGACTGCGCGCTTATCTTGAGCTTGAGGACGAATATATCTTTGTGCTGCTCGACTATTGTTCGCGTATCGGCAAAACCAGCATGAGATATGTCGAGACTGTGGCGTTTGGAATGTACGACGACGGAGTGACCGATACAGACGCTCTTGCCGCCGCTCTTGCGGAGCGCGAGGCATACGGCGAGCTTGAGGGCAAATTCAAAAAGATGATAGGCGCCGGCGGACGCAGGCTGACCGCCAAGGAGTCGCGTTTTCTTAACCGCTGGAGCGTCGAGATGAAATATGATTTCAAAATGCTGGAACTGGCTTATGAAATCACAGTCGATACGATACACGAATACAGCCCCGCTTATATGAACACAATACTTGAGCGCTGGTACGCCTCTGCAATCACGACGCCCGAGCAGGTCGAGGCCGAGAGAGCGAAGCGCAAAGCAACCGGTGACTTCGGCGGCGGCAGTTTTGACACAAACGAATTTTTTGAAGCGGCGCTGAAACGCAGCTTCAGCGATTCGGATACATAAAAACACCCGACGGGAGGTGCCGATGGGATACAACAGAGAAAATTACCGGCGGATTCGTGCGGAATATGAAAACAAGTATAACAAAGCGCGCGAAGAAGCGGACCGCCGGCGCGCCGAGGTCTGGGAGGCGATTCCGGAGGTCCGCGCGATTGACGCGGAGCTCGGGCGTGTAGGCCTTGAGATAATGGGTGCGATAATGTCGTCGAACGCAGACACGCAGGAAATGATAAAAAAGATCCGCGAAAAAAACGAGAGCCTGCAGGAAAAAAGGAAAGCGCTTTTAATAAAGGGCGGCTATCCCGGCGATTATACAGACGTGCATTATGAATGCCCTGTATGCTGCGACAGCGGATATGTTGACGGGCGGATGTGCGAGTGCATGCGGCGCGAGCTGATACTCGCGGGCTGCGAATCGTCCGGCATCGGACAGCTCATGAAAGAGCAGAATTTTGAAAATTTTTCGCTGGAGTATTACAGCAAAAGCATTGATACATATACTGAGATGGAGAACGTGCTGACTGTAGCCTACCGTTTTGCCAACAGCTTTTCGGAAACCGGCTCGGGAAATCTCGCTTTCATCGGAGGCACAGGTCTTGGCAAGACGCATCTGTCAAGCGCCATTGCGCGGCGGGTTATCGAGCGTGGGTTTGACGTTTCATATGTCAGCGCGCAAGGCATGTTTTCGGATTTTGAGCGCGAGCGCTTCGGCAACAGCAGCGCATCGGGAGGCGAAGGGAATACCGAGCGGTATTTTGAGTGCGACCTACTCATAATCGACGACCTCGGCACCGAGGTTACTAACCAGTTCACCGTTTCATGTCTTTACAATGTGATTAACACAAGGCTAAACCTGAAGAAGTCCACTATTATCAGCGCGAATCTGAGGCAGGACGAACTGCGCCAGCGCTATTCGGACCGCATCACAAGCAGGCTGTTTGGCGAATACAGAATACTGCGTTTTGTCGGAACAGACGTGCGCGCTCAAAAACTCGGCAGCAAAAAATAAATAAAAAACAAGGTATGCGCTAATACTATCAGCGTATACCTTATTTTTAATCAAGGAGAATACGATATGGAAAACACAGCGACAACAACCCGTACGGCAGAGCTGTCGGGGCTTATTTATAAAAACATGAAAATGGGAGCCGATTCAATAATAAACCTGATGCCGAAGGCAAATGACGAAAGGCTCAAGTACCATCTGACGGCTTTGCTTGACGGATATGAGAAATTTTCGTCAGAAGCAAAAAAGGTTCTCGAGAGCGAAGGCGTTCAGCCGAAGGAGGAGAACCCGGTTGCGAAGATGACTGCAAAAATGGGAATAAATATGAAAACAATGACCGACTCAACCCCCAGCCATATTGCGGAGCTGCTCATGGAAGGCGCGGTGATGGGGATATGCGAGACAACGCGAGCCCTGCATAATTTTGAGAACACCGACTGCCGCCCTGAGGTGCTGCAGCTTGCGCGTGATATTATCGCATTTGAGGATAAAAATTTAATTGACGCGAAGTCATTCTTATAATTAAACTAAACAGCGATTCGGGAGAAGCTTCTTGTATGGAGTTTCTTCCGAAGCTCCGCCATGCTGCTGCGTTTTTTCAGACCTGCTCCGCAGCGCCGAAACCGTCCCCTTTGATGTCGTCAGACGATGCATTCGCAGACGCGTGTGCTTCCTTGCGGGCATTTGTTTCGTCTTCAATTTTCTTAATGGCGGAGCGCAGCCTATCGATTTCTGAGAGTACGTCTGCGGCTCCGGCGAAGGCGTCGGCGCCGTTTTTATGGGCTTTGTATACAAGCCGTCCGAGTTTTTCATATTCCTCGCACAGACGCAGCTTATATCCCTGGAGCTTAATGCGGGATGCTGCTGCGTCGGTTATCTCGCCGGCCTTGACGGCGGCTTTCGAAGCGATCTTCCCGGCATCGTTTTTCAAATCTTCCCACCCTGACATACTGTCCACCTCCGAAAATAATATTATTATTTCTCTTTACATCATTATATTACATTCAAAGCCGAAAGTAAACTGATTTTTTTCTGATCTTATGCACTTCTTGCTCCCGCTGTATAACTTTCAGACAGGCATAAAAACTCAGTCTGCCGAATTATCGCAGTGCATCATGCATCATGCATCGTGCATCGTGCATCGCGATACATAAAATATTTCCGGCCGGAAATAATAAAATAATAATAATTGCATGATTGCAATTGCCGCCGTATTTCCGGCGGCGTCTTGAACGGAGGAATATATGAACATAGGCAGGGAAAATTATAAAAAATATGCCGACGCGAGAGCGCCAAAGTCGCCTCTGGTCAGGGACTGCATAAACGCGTTCCTTGCCGGCGGACTTATCTGCACTGCCGCCGAGGCGCTTAACCGGTTTTATACAGGCGTATGCGGCATGGTCAAAGACGATGCCGGGACACTTACATCGGTAACTCTTGTTTTTGTCGCGGTTCTGCTTACTGGTCTTGGTATATTTGACAAAATCGCAAAATTCGCCGGAGCGGGCACTCTCGTCCCTATAACAGGGTTTGCAAACGCTGTTGTATCCCCGGCGATGGACAGCTTTGCCGAAGGTCCGATACTCGGCGTCGGAGCAAAAATATTTACAGTCGCAGGTCCTGTGCTGCTGTACGGAACTCTTGCAGGAGCAGTTTACGGGCTGATACTTTTTATTGCAGGTTTGTTTTGAAAAAAGTCCGGCGGAAGCCGGACTTTTTGATTATTCATGTTACAGTAATAATATTTGAAAAACGTTCGGATTTTCTGTCATCCGATGGTTTTCATCGTCGCCCCCGGACCGTGAATCGCTTCAAAATCACGGCGGAAAGCATCGACGGCTCCGCAGATGCTCGGCAGGCTGAGCGCCGTTCTGATTATGTCCGTGCCGACTGTCGCGCTGTGAGCGCCGTTTGCGTATGCGCTTGTCACCTGCGTAATGTTGCGGAAGCTTGCGGCGATAATTCTGGCGGAGCTGCCCGAGTCGTCGATAAAGCCGCGCAGCTCGCTTATTACGGCGCACGGGTCGACGCAGTCGTTTTCCATACGGTTATAGTACACGGCGGCGTATTTTGCCCCGGCAAGCACCGCCAAGATGCCCTGCATGGTCGAGTATATGGCGGTTGCGGTGACATTTACGCCGTCGCAGGCCAGAGCCTTGATTGCCGGAAGACCGGCTTCGCTCACCGGTATTTTGATATAGACATCGTGTCCGAGCCGGTCAAGAATGCGGTGCGCCTCGTCGATTATTTCCGCCGTAGTGTTCGAAACTACCTGAACGTGCAGGCTGCGTTCCCTGCCGCAGAGCTTTTTGATTTCGGACAGCCGCTCGTATATGTCGATATGCCCTTCTTTTTTCAATATGCTCGGGTTTGATGTAACGCCGGCGACCGGATATGCCGCAAGATACTCTCTTATTTCATCAAGATTGGCTGTGTCAAGTAAAAGTTCGTACATTTTTATCTGTTGATCCTCCAGGACGCCTGCATTTTCCGGGTGCTGACCATACGGTGCGCGCCGGAGTTCAATATCAGGTGAATCATCTGCTGATATTATAACAGAATTGTTATTTTTCCGCCATGTATATGCTGCATAAATTTTAATAGAATACACAATGATTTTTGTGTTTTTCAATTTATATTCACATATATATGTTAAAATGTTATTGAAAAAGGGAGGCGGGGAAATAAACATGAATCGAAAGACAATAATTAAGATATTTATAGATATTGCGATGACAGTCCTTTATGTTATGCTTGTTTTTGCAAAATGGCCCGGCGAATTCTTTCATGAATTCACGGGACTGTTTATCGGAGTTTTGTTTATAATCCATTTCACGATAAACTGGAGCATGATGCGCGCCCTTATTAAGCAGGCCGCAAAAAAGACTATTACGGCGCCTAAACTTTTTCTTCTTGTGTCGGATGTTTTTCTGCCCTTCGGCATGGCGGCGGTGATAGCGACCGGGATCTTAATGGCGGATACGCTGTTTGTTGTCAACACCACGATTGATTATCGGCTGCTGTATAATATTCATAATGTTTTATCATATATAAATCTTGGCATTCTCGGCGTTCATATCGCATTTCACGCGAAATACCTTGCCGCGGTAATCAGAAGGTTCAGAGATGCATACAACGGCGAGGAACTGATGGCTGCAGGGAAAAGGCTGATAATGGCGACAGCCGCCGCATGTGTTATATACGGAACCGTCTATACTGCGGTAAGGATAGGAGATAATGCGCAGGGCGCGGACTATATTTACGAATCAAATGCCGAAAGTAATTCCAGCGTTAATAAAACGGATCAAAAGGATTCGGAAAGCGGCGATGATGACAAAAGTGGACAGTCCTCAACCTCGTCGGCAGCAAATAGCTCTGGCACAAGCGCGGCACAGCCGGATACAACAGCCGCAAAGCCGACACTAAACGAATATCTCAGGCTTTTGACCTGCACAGGCTGCTCAAAGCACTGCCTGCTGATCAGCCCGCGCTGTTCCGTAGGCATGGAACAGGCCGAGCAGGCTGAAGTACGGTATTACAATATTTACGGCGATTAACAATTAACAATTAACGATTAACGATTAACGATTAGCGATTAGCGATTAGCAAAATGAAAACGAGGGCCGCGTGATTCATTGCAAAGACGCCTCGGATTTTATGCGAAAGAATAATCTCAGCATAAGCGTGCATAATAGAAACGAATAACAGCCGCTGAAAGGCGGCGCGAAAGGGGAAAAAATAATATTATGCAGCTTACACAAAAAGAAAAAGACCTTTTGAAGGACCTTAAAGGGCAGGAGAAACTCTGCGTCGACAAATACAACAAGCATGCCGGATGCGCGTCCGATCAGCAGCTCAAGGACTTGTTTTCGGGTATTGCAAAAGTCGAACAGCAGCATCTTGATACTCTGACGCAGATAGAGAACGGCTCGGCGCCGCAGATGAGCGGCCAGAGCCAGCAGCAGCCATCGTTCAAGGCGGTTTACGGCACCGGCGAGGACGAAAAAAAGAAGAACGACAGCTATCTCTGCACCGACCTCTTGGCAGGGGAGAAGCATGTGTCCTCGCTTTACAACACCTGCGTTTTTGAATTCAAGGACCAGAAAGCCCGCGACGCCCTGAATCACATCCAGAAGGAAGAGCAGAGCCACGGTAAGATGATTTATGATTATATGAGCACTAACAATATGTATTCATAACTGAAGAAGGACGCCGATCGGCGTCCTTCGTGCTTTTTACGCCGCTAAAATTGCAAATTCTGTATGGGTTAAAATGTAATAGCAATCAAAAAACAGCTGCAGCGGACGAAATAACAATAAAAATATTAAATTTTGCAGTTTTAGCTGTTGACTGTTTGAAAAAAATATGATATTATAACACTTATAAAAAGACGACACTTTCTTCTCGGCGTATTATGATGCGTGCCGGTAATTCCGGTTCGGTTTTACTGTCGGATAAAAGCGGCGGTCTTTTGTTATTTTAACGGCAGAGAATTGCGGAAGCTGTGGACTTTGCGCATAATTAACATAAAATTAACATAAATATACTTACGCATTAACAAATTGCTGATAAAATATTTAATATTTTTATTAACGGCTTCAGTTTCAGGCTCGATTATACTATCTGTGTACTTCGGCTCTGCCTTTGCTGCAGCCGGTATGTTATAAAATTACAAAACGGCTCGCCAATGACCCGACAATAGGACAATAAGGAAGAATTATGCTGAATCTTGTTTTTGGAATGCCGGTTATCTTCTGGATACTGGCTGTAATCACTTATTCATTCACTCTTGTGAACGGTTTCCACGACGGATGCAACGCTGTGGCAACTCTTATTGCAAGCCGTTCGATGAAACCCAAGACCGCACTGATCTTTGCGGGAACAATAGAGCTTATCGGCCCGCTGACTCTTTTTGCGACAGGCTTCGGTGTTTCAAGAACCATTCAGAACATGATCACCGAATCAACATACATAGGCAACCCCGAAGTCAGCCAGCAGCATGCACTGGCGTTCATTGCGGCAGGAATCATCGCGGCTATCACATGGAATCTCATCACATGGGTGTTCGGGATACCGTCAAGCTCGACGCATGCTCTTATCGGCGGCGTCGTAGGTTCGGGAATCGCCGCATTCGGCTTCAGCTGCGTCAACTGGACCAACTTTTTCACGCAGGTGGTGCTTATGATATTCCTCGCTCCGATGCTCGGCTTCGGAGTAGGATATGTCATCATGAAACTTCTCAAGCTCGTCGCCCGGCACATGGATACAAAGGCAAACAACATATTCAAGCATATGCAGACCATCAACATGGTGCTTCTTTCATACAGCCACTCTACACACGACTCGCAGAAATCGATCGGCATAATCCTGCTCCTTATGGCCGTGGCAGGGCATCCGGTTGAAAACGGAGCAACCCCTCCGTGGCCTGCGGTGCTGGTCGCCGGCATCTGCATGGCATGCGGGATTTTATTCGGAGGATACAGCATTATCAAAACAATCGGGCTGGGCATATATAAAGTCAGACCTATTCACTCGTATGCGTCCCAGCTGACCGCGGCGGGTGTGCTTCTGACAGCAAACGCGCTGCATGTTCCGGTCAGCGCAAGCCATGTGGTAACATCTTCTATTATGGGTGTCGGCTCAGCCGAAAGAATAAACGCCGTCCGCTGGTCGAATGTCCGCAATGTGATAATTTCGTGGTTTATCACCCTGCCTATAGTCGGCACTCTCGGCGCGCTGCTTTACTTTATTTTTAGCCTGCTTCTGAAATAATAACGGAGGAATATATACAATGAACACAAAAGAGGAAAAGATAACCGCTGGCAAGGCTGATACTGGGACTGAGACCGAGACCGAAACCGAAACTGTACGCGAAAAGAAAAGCGATAATTCGATAAAGGCAAAAATCAAGGCGCGTTTTGAAAAGCCGAAAAAAAAGAACAGGTTTTTCGCGGCAGTCGAAGAGCAGGCGCGCATATCTCTTGAATGTGTAAGGGCGGTAATAACTTACTGCGACGAGCCTACCGAAGCGAACGGAGCCCGTGTTCAGGAGCTTGAAAACGAAGGCGACAATGTTCGTAAAAATCTTATAAACACAATCAACAAAACTTTCATTACTCCGATAGACCGCGAAGACCTCTTTCAGCTTTCGCTCAACATCGACGACATCGCCGACTATATGTGGACCACTATAATGGATATGCGCATATACGGCATTCTTCCCGACAAATACATAAAAGAGATGATAGTCGAGCTTGAGCAGATGGCGGATTATCTGTACCAGGCGGTCGGATGCCTTGAATACGACCGCGAGCAGGCAAGCAAGCTTGCTCTTAAAGCAAAAAAGCTTGAAAACGTCGTCAACACCGCCTACCACAATGCTCTTGCGGTGCTCTACGAATCCGACGATATTAAGAAAATTCTCAAGTACCGCGAGATTTACAACCATCTTAACCACGCCTCCGACCGTGGGGACGAAGCCGCAAACTCGGTAATGAATATTTCCGTAAAACTCTGATGAGGAATTTGTTTCGGAGCCTTTGCGGGCTGCCGCAAGAATTCCGGGAACAGGTTTATCTGAACGGTGAAACTGTCCTGCGGCCTCAATAAAAACCGATAAGCCCCGGCGTATAAAAATACGCCGGGGCGTTTTTTTGCGCTATTTTCAGCGGTTCTTTTTCCCGGTTCCGCTGACTGTGAGCCCGATAAGCAGATTTGCCATGTCGCGGGAGGAGAATTTTCCTGAGCTGTCAGTAAGCCATTTCTTGACGATGCCGACACTTCCGGTAAATATATATGTATAAATATAATCAGCCGTAGAATGCTCCTCCACAAAAAGATTCTTCAGCGAGGCAAGCACGTTTTGGCGTATGAGCTGCGACACTTTTTCTTCGAACGCCATGTCTCCGTTCGGACTGAGAAGTATGAAGCAGAAATCGCGGTTTTCGGCGATATAGTCGAATATTTTCGTTATTATATCGACGGGGTTTGCCGTCGTCATGCTGTCAAGCAGCTTTTCAATACCTTCGATGAATTCGAGCTCAATCTTGTTCAGCTGGTCGTACTGGTCGGTGTAATGCGAGTAATAAGTCGTTCGGTTAATATCGGCGTTTTCGCATATAGCCTTTATTGAAATGCGCGAAATCGGCTTTTCCTTCATCAGCTTAAGAAGGCTTTCGCGCAGCACCATTTTTGTGTATTTTATTCTTCGGTCCTCCGCCATTTCAACTTCCTCCCATTCATAAAATATTTACAATTATTTCTGTTGCTTTCTGAACACATTGGATTGTTTTGATAATAAACTGCCATTAAATAATAAACTGACGGTTGATTATCATACACAATGTTATTATAATATATATATGATGAATAGTCAACAATTTGTAGAATATTATTTTTATGGGAGGCTTATAAAAATGAAAAAAATTACAGGCTTCATCGTAAAATACAGACTGTTTTTCTGCATTCTGTTTGCCGTGGCCTTGACTGCGGCTGCCATATGCATACCGCTTGTCAATGTTAATTATGAAAGCACGGCGTATCTTCCGGATTCGTCTTATACCAAAGCCGGGCTTGCGGTGAACAATGCCGAATTCGGCGCGGGCGGCTCGACGATGGCGCTTCTGACAGACGCGGACCTCGGCGAAATCCTTAGGATAAAAGGGGAAATTAACGCCGTCGGCGGCGTGTCGGGAGTTATGTGGCTCGACGATATCATCATTCCGATAGCGGGTAAAGACACCGGACTTGACGATGCCGGAGTGATAGAATATTTTTTGCGAATAATAAAAGTTCTGCCGCGGTCTGAATCCGCCACACCTTACGATATTGCGTCGGCGCTGAAATCCGAATTTAGCGAAGATGAGATTCAGTATGCCGGTAAGCTGATGAAAAATCTTGCCGGAATTCTTCCGGGCGGCGAAAACTTTGATATTGACGCCCTGATGCGGCTCACGGAACCGGTGTCCGCCGGATATATTCAAGCCGTCGGAGAAATGAAGGGCCGGCTCGGAGCGGCTGTTTCAGGCAGCGGAGCGTTTGTACCGGCGTTCATAAACAGCCTGACCTACATCAATAAAAGCGGAACTCCGCTTTCAGCCGAAAAGGCGATGGAATACCTGTCCCGGGCCGTCGCGGTTCTCCCGTCATCTGACGGAACGACTTTCGCGGACATATACGCAGCTCTTTCCTCGTCGTTCTCGTCCGCCGAGCTTCCGTCCGTCATGCGGCTGCTCGCGGGGTTCGGCTTGGATTTCACATCGCTGGATATGACAAATCCGTACGTCATGGCGTCGCCCGTGCCAGCCTCCTATCTTATGGCTATTGCAGCCTCAAAGGAACAGCTCGGCGCGGCGGCATCGGCGCTGTCAGGCGTCGAAGGAACGTTTTTCAGCCTTGCCGATAGGATCGTCGGAATGAATATGTCTGGTATGACGGTCACAGGCGAGGATGCCGTGTCATACCTCGGACGGCTTATGAAAGTGCTGCCGGACGGGGAGGGAACGGTAGTTTATGATGTCGCGGCGGCTCTTACCGGCGAATTCACTCAGGAAGAGCTGCCATATATTCTCGGAGCGGTGGGCAGTCTTACCGGCGGTGCGGCTGACTTTTCGAATGCGGACGCCGGGCAGCTTGCGATGGCGTCGGTTCCGCTCGGCGCTTCGTTCGCCGGACTTGTCACAAGGCTTGACGATAAAATTAAGAGTATGTATGAGGACGGCAGCGCGCTCTTTACAATAACGTTCGTTTCGGACGATTACGCAAAGGCGACTAACAATGCCGTCGGAGATATTATTAAAATATCAGATTCCATACACCTGTCAGGCAGTGCCGCGGCGAATTATTATCAGCGCCAGATTATGAACGGCGAAATTAACAACGCCACGGCGATCGCTGTGGTCATAGCGCTGGCGGTTCTTGCCATAGCAAGCTCGTCGTGGCTTGACCCGCTGCTCTATGTTATAGTTATTGTCGTCGCAATAATTCTGAACATGGGCTCGAACCTGATATTTGACAGCGTTTCATACCTTACGGAGAGCGTGGCGAGCATTCTGCAGCTCGCGCTTTCGATAGACTACGCGGTCTTCCTTATCAACCGCTATAAGAAAGAACGCAAGGAAGGCAAGGAAGCTGAGAAAGCGATGAGCGACGCGCTTATACGCTCCTTCTCGCCGGTCTCGGCCAGCTCGCTGACCACAGTCGCCTGCTTTGTCACCATCATGTTCATGCAGTACAAACTCGGGCTTGACATGGGACTCGTTATGGCAAATGGTATCTTGCTTAGCCTTCTGACGGTGTTTCTCCTTCTCCCCGGAGTCGCCGTGTATCTTGACAAGATTATCGCAAAATCGGAGCATAAAACCATCGGCTTTTGCAGCGACAGGCTTTCGCGTTTTACCTTCAGATACCGCTGGCTGATTGCTTTGCTTGCGATAGCGGTTATAATACCGTCGGCTTTCATCTCGGGTAAAAATACGTTTACATACGGTGCAAGCGCCATGCAGGGCGAAAACAGCACAGAATCCGAAAACAGAAGACTCATCGAAAATACCTTCGGCTCCGCGGAGCAGCTTGCGCTGCTCGTCCCGAAAGACAGCGAAAAAGAGCTTGCGCTGACTGAACGGCTGGCGTCGCTTGAGGGAGTTGTAAGCGTAAACTCATGGGCGCAGATTGAAGCGGGCGGTCTTGACAAGGTTCTGCCGGAAAAAATGCGCTCGCAGTTTATCGGCGCCGAGGAGTACAACCGCATTGTTCTGACGCTTGACTGCGCGGAGGAAGGCGAAGAAACCAAAGCTCTGCTTGCCGACATACGCGGGAAGACAGCAGATGTTTACGGCGCGGGAGCAAAGTTTTACACCCTTGGCGGCACCGTCGCCGCGCTTGACATGGAAGAGAGCACCAGCAAGGATTTCAACCGTATCTCTATATATTCGATTGCCGCCGTCGCCCTGATTATCGCCGTTTCATTCGGCTCGGCGCTCATTCCTGCGGTGCTTGTCATCATAATAGAAGGCTCGATATGGATGAACATGAGCGTACCGTACATCGCCGGGGAACGTATGGTTTTTCTCGGTTATATGATAATAGTCAATATCCTGCTCGGCGCGACAATCGACTATGCGATACTTCTCGCCTCAAACTACATGGAAGCGCGCCGGAGTCTCGGCAAAGCCGAAGCTGTCCTGGCAGCTCATAACAATTCGCTTCGTTCAATCCTGACCTCCGGCATTATTTTGACTTTCGGGGGAATGGCGCTGGGAATAACCAGCTCCTTCCCGACAATACAGCTCCTCGGCTTTTCCATCATGCGCGGTGGCATCTGTGCGATTCTTATGACGGTTTTCGTCCTCCCGGCGCTTCTCGCCATACTTGACAAACCCATACGATTCCTCACATGGAGAAGGCGGAAGTGAGAAAGCGAGGGAACTCCGGAAAAGCGAATTGCATTTTCACGATTTTACCGTCTTCACGTCTTTGCATATTTGTCATACCGATCGAAAACAGTGTCACAGCCCATACACGGCAGCTTTTGATAAAGCAAAATATGTATATCAGCGTGAATGTTTTCCGCATATAATATAGTAAATCGCCAAAACGGAATATGAAAGGCGGTAAAATATTGTAATTATACACAATTGACATCAGTTTGATATTATGATAAACTGTAATAAAATTTTCAAAAAACACAGGAGATAGAATAATGTTCATAGCTGTCAGCTGCATTATTGCCATTATTGAGCTCGTACTAAATGTACGGGTTATTATTGGCGTGGTCAATAATGAGCAGTTGTGCGGCGTAAAAGAGCATTGTTTTATCCCGGTATAAAATTATACAGGGTTATAAATAACGGTGAATCTTACGGTACACAAGTGCCGTAAGATTTTTTTATATTCAAAAAGGAGCGGAACGGCATGGACATGAAGATGAACGGCGCGCAGATTATCATAGAAACGCTGATCGAGCAGGGCTGCGACTGCGTGTTCGGCTATCCCGGAGGAGCTGTCCTCAATATTTACGACGAGCTTTATAAAAACCGCGACAGGATACGCCATATAATCACGGCTCACGAACAGGGCGCGGCTCACGCGGCAGACGGGTACGCCCGCGCGTCGGGCAAGGTAGGCGTTGTAATAGCGACGTCGGGTCCGGGGGCCACGAACCTTGTCACCGGAATAGCAGGCGCGTACCTTGATTCAACCCCTCTTGTCGCCATCACCGGAAACGTCGCACTGCCGCTGCTCGGCCGCGACAGCTTCCAGGAGGTCGACATTACGGGAATTACGATGCCGATAACCAAGCACAACTACATCGTAAAGAATGTGAACGAACTCGCGGACATCATAAGAGAAGCTTTCGTAATCGCAAAGTCGGGTCGCCCAGGTCCTGTGCTCGTCGATATCCCGAAGGATATTCAGGCCGGCGTCGCCGAATATGCTCCGGCGCGCGCGGTGAGTAAGTCTCCATACGCAAGCCCGTCCGAGCATGATATCATCAGAGCGGTCGAGATGATAGAGAATGCAAAAAAGCCTTATATATACAGCGGCGGCGGCGTGGTGATTTCCGACGCGGGCGGGGAAGTCAAAGCTCTCGCCGAACGCTCGGACGCTTATATCGGCTTTAGCATGATGGGACTTTCGGCGCTCCCGGGCGATTATTGGCGCTGTCTCGGGATGACCGGAATGCACGGGCGTTACGCATCCACAAAAGCAAACTCCGAGGCAGATCTTATAATCGCCGTAGGAGTCAGGTTTTCAGACCGGGCGACAGGTAATAAAGCAAGGTATTCACAGAATGCAAAAATACTCCACATCGACATCGACCCCGCGGAGATAGACAAAAACATACCTGTCTCAATGGGGCTTACCGGCGACATCAAGGAAACGCTTTCGCGGATTCTTGCAAAACTCGGCCGGCAGCACCATCCCGAATGGGCGGATGAAGTAAGCGGGATGATTAAGGAAGAAATCTCCTTTTATCCAAGCGGGAAGGAGTTCCACCCCAAAAACATAATCGAGAAGGTGCAAGAATATACCTCTCAGTCTACTGTCGTTGCGACCGACGTCGGCCAGCATCAGATGTGGTGCGCGCAGTATTATAAATTCCGTTCTCCCCGCACATTTCTCACCTCCGGCGGACTCGGTGCCATGGGCTTCGGTATGGGAGCCGCTATCGGTGGCTCGATAGCGCGGGGCGGAGCAAGGACGGTACTTTTCACAGGCGACGGCAGTTTTGGCATGAACCTGAACGAGCTTGCCACCGCGGTGACATACAAGCTGCCGCTCGTCATAATCATCATGAACAACGGCGTGCTCGGCATGGTGAGACAGTGGCAGAAGCTCTTTTATGACAAGCGTTTTTCCTGCACAACGCTCGGAAGGAAAACAGATTTTGTAAAGCTCGCCGAAGCGTTCGGAGCCGGGGGGATCCGGGTGTGCAGTACGGCCGAGCTTGACGCCGCGCTCGCCCGTGCCTTCGCTTCCGACGGCCCTTTTGTGATCGACTGCGGCATCGATATGGACGAAAACGTCCTGCCTATGATTCCTCCCGGCGGCTCGATTGAAAACATTATCGTAAAATAAGGAGGCCCGAAAATGCAAAAAGATCAGTTCATTTTAGGCGTCATAGTGTCGAACCATTTCGGTGTGCTGACGCGGGTGTCCGGACTTTTCTCCCGGCGGGGTTACAACATCGACAGCCTCAATGTCAGCGAAACCGAGAACCCGGATTTTTCGCGCATGACGATAATCGTACATGGCGACGATTACGTTAAAGATCAGATAGTCAAGCAGCTTGCAAAGCTGCACGACGTAAAGCGCGTCGAGCTGATGCGAGAGGGCGAAATAGTTCTTCGCGAGCATCTTCTGATTAAAATAAGGGTAACGCCCGAAACGCGCCCCGAAATTTCCGAAGCGGTCAATATCTTCCGGGGCAGGGTTGTCGACTTCAACGCTGACTCGATGACAGTCGAAATCACCGGCGAGCCGTCCAAGCTCAGCGCCTTTATAGATTACACAAGGAAGCTCGGCATAATCGAGCTGTGCCGCGCCGGCGCGCTGGCGGTAAGCCGTGGAGCTTCCTCCATTCAAAGCGGAATAAACTGAAATTTATTATAACAAAAGGAGAAATTATCATGGCAAAAATGTATTATGAAAAAGACTGCGACCTCGGCTTGTTAAACGGCAAAACCATAGCCGTCATCGGCTACGGCAGTCAGGGACACGCTCACGCCCAGAACCTGCGCGACAGCGGAGTCAACGTAATAGTCGGCCTTTACGAGGGTTCAAAATCGGCAATCAAGGCCAGAGAAGACGGGTTTACCGTAATGAAAGCCGGCGATGCAGCAGCGGCGGCAGACCTTGTTATGATTCTTGTAAACGATGAGAAGCAGGCGTCGCTTTACAGGAACGACATAAAGCCGAATCTTAAACCCGGCTCGACCCTTGCGTTCGCCCACGGCTTCAATATTCACTTCAACCAGATAGTCCCCCCTGCTGATGCGGACGTCATCATGATCGCTCCGAAAGGCCCCGGCCACACTGTCAGAAGCCAGTTCCTGGAGGGCAAAGGAGTTCCATGCCTTATAGCAGTGCACCAGAACTACACCGGCAGGGCAAAGGAAACAGCTCTTGCATACGCCCTCGGTATTGGCGGAGCGAGAGCCGGCATACTTGAAACGACCTTCAAGGAAGAAACCGAAACCGACCTCTTCGGCGAGCAGGCGGTTCTCTGCGGAGGAGTGACGGCACTTATGAAGGCCGGGTTCGACACCCTTGTCGAGGCGGGATACCAGCCCGAAAGTGCATACTTCGAGTGCATTCACGAGATGAAGCTGATTGTGGATCTTATCGTAGCGCAGGGCATGTCGTTCATGAGATACTCAATTTCCGACACCGCCGAGTACGGCGACTACATTACCGGAAAGAGAATAATAACAGATGACACCAGAAAAGAGATGAAAAAGGTGCTTGCCGAAATCCAGAACGGCACATTTGCCGCAAAGTGGATTCTCGAAAACCAGGCAAACCGTCCTTCCTTCCTCGCGATGAGAAGAATAGAGAGCGAGCACCTCTCGGAAAAAGTGGGAGCCGAACTCCGCTCAATGATGAGCTGGAAAAAGGCCTGAAACCCGAAAAACTATAAGAAGTAAATTAAAATCTCGGTCTTATCTCGAATCAAAACACACAGAAAGGAAATATGTCCCGTCACGGGGCGTATTGCGGTATCGGATATGAACAGCGATAAAATTAAGGCAGGCGTCGAAAAAGCGCCACAGCGTTCGCTGCTGAAAGCTATGGGCTATTCCGACAGTCAGCTGAAAAAGCCGCTTGTCGGCATAGTCAACTCCTATAATGAAATAGTACCGGGGCATATCCATCTCAAAGAAATATCGCGAGCGGTGCATGACGGCGTTCTCGCCGCCGGCGGAACCCCCTCGGAATTCAATGTTATCGGAATCTGCGACGGACTCGCTATGGGGCACGACGGAATGAAGTACTCGCTAAGCTCGCGCGAAATTATCGCCGACAGCATAGAGTGCATGGTGCGCGCGCACTGTTTTGACGCTCTCGTCTTCATACCGAACTGCGATAAAATTATTCCGGGTATGCTTATGGCGGCGGCGCGGCTCAATATCCCGTCGGTTTTTGTTTCGGGCGGACCGATGCTGTCCTTATTTGACGGCTGCGGGAACCCGCTCGACCTTAACAGCGCCTTCGAGGCGGTTGGAGCCTACAAGAACAAAACAATCAGCGATAGCAGGCTCGCCGAGATCGAGGACTCCTGCTGTCCCGGCTGCGGTTCCTGCTCGGGGATGTTTACAGCGAACTCGATGAACTGCCTTACGGAAGCCCTCGGGATGGCTCTATCAGGCAACGGAACGATTCCCGCAGTCTTTTCAAAGCGGATAATCCTCGCTAAAAAAGCGGGGGAGCAGATTATGAGAACATATGAGATGAACATACGTCCGCGGGACATTTTGACAGACAGGTCTTTCAAAAACGCCCTCGCCGTCGATATGGCGCTCGGCTGCTCGACCAATTCTGTGCTGCATCTGCTCGCAATCGCGAACGAAGCCGGGGTGAACATAAGCTTGAAGACAATCAACGAAATCAGCGGGAGGACTCCGAACCTGTGCCGCCTCGCCCCTGCAGGGCGGCATCATATGCAGGATCTGTTCAACGCCGGCGGCGTCTATAAAGTCATAGAAAAACTCATAGCGGCGGGCCTTTTCGACCCGGCGGCCATGACAGTCACCGGAATGACGATAGGAGAGAATACAGCCTCACCGGAATACCGGCTGCCTGTCTCCGACACATCGGTCATAAGGCCGGTTGAAGATCCATACTCCAAAACCGGCGGACTCGCGGTGCTTTTTGGTTCTCTCGCTCCGGACGGCGGCATAGTCAAGCGCAGCGCGGTAGCGGAAGAGATGCTTGTCCACCGCGGCCCCGCCAGAGTTTTTGACAGCGAAGAAGAAGCGACGGCGGCCATTTATGGCGGCAGGATCAAAAAAGGCGATGTGGTGGTTATTCGTTACGAAGGCCCCGCCGGAGGTCCCGGAATGCGCGAGATGCTCGGCCCGACCTCGGCGATAGCCGGAATGGGGCTTGACAGGGACGTTGCTCTTATCACCGACGGCCGTTTTTCGGGAGCCACGCGCGGCGCGGCGATAGGACACATTTCCCCCGAGGCATCGCGCGGAGGAGCTATTGCATTTATCCGCGAAGGTGATATAATATCAATCGATATACCTTCATATTCAATAAACCTGGAAGTTTCCGAAAAAGAAATGGAAAAGCGCAAAAAAGAAACGCAGATAAAGGTAAAAGCCGGCCTTTCGGGTTACATTCTCCGCTATTCGAGGAGCGTGTCCTCCGCCGACAGGGGCGCGATCATCAATTACGAATAAATCAAAATCAACTCAAAGCAAACCCTTTGTATCGCCGGATAAATATAAACTTATAGTCCCGGCAGCGCATCATACTGTATTTTAGGAGCACATATGGAAAGACGAATTAAAATATTTGACACAACCCTGCGCGACGGGGAACAATCGCCGGGCTGCAGCATGAACATCGGAGAAAAGATTGAAATCGCCAGACAGCTTGAAGCGCTGAAGGTGGATATCATAGAAGCCGGCTTTCCCGTTTCTTCGCAGAGCGACTTCAAATCGGTCGAGGCGGTGGCTAAAACAATAAAAAACTGCACCGTGGCTTCTCTCGCGCGCGCAACGGAAAAGGACATCGACGCGGCATACGAAGCGGTAAAGACCGCTGCATCTCCGAGGATTCACACCTTCATAGCCACCTCGCCGGTACATATGCAGTATAAGCTAAAAATGACGCCGGAGCAGGTGCTTGAAAGAACCGCAGCGTCTGTGGCATATGCTAAAAAATATCTGTCGGACGTCGAGTTTTCGGCTGAGGACGCAATGAGAAGCGATCCTGATTTTCTTGCCAAGGTTATTGAAACAGCCATCAAAGCAGGCGCGACGACGGTAAATATACCCGACACAGTGGGATACGCCGTACCCGAGGAAATGTCGCGAATGATACGCTTCCTTATGGATAAAGTGCCGGATATAGACAAGGCGACAATTTCGGTTCACTGCCACAACGACCTCGGAATGGCAGTCGCAAATTCCCTGGCGGGGGTGCTGGCGGGAGCGTCGCAGGTCGAGTGCACTGTAAACGGACTTGGTGAAAGAGCCGGAAATGCGGCGCTTGAGGAGGTAGTGATGGCGATAAAGACCCGCCGCGCCATGTTCGGCTGCTGTACCGATATTGAAACCAGGCAGATAAACCGCACAAGCAAGCTCGTATATAATATTATCGGACAGACCGCGGCGATAAATAAGCCCATAATCGGCGCGAACGCCTTTGCTCACGAAGCGGGAATACATCAGCACGGCGTGCTTGCGGAGAGGACCACCTATGAGATAATGTCCCCTGAGGAAGTCGGAATAGCGAAAAGCGCCATTGTGCTCGGCAAGCATTCGGGACGTCACGCCATCGAGGAGAGGCTTACCGAAATGGGGTACACCTTCACAGAGGAGGAGCTGAACACATATTACGAAAAAGTCAAGGAGCTGTCCGAAAAAAAGAAGTTCATCAGCGACAGCGACCTTGAAACAATCGTCAACAACCGCGACCGTTCGAGCAGCACCTATCAGCTCGAATATTTCGACGTCCACACCGCTCGCGGCTCCCGCGCCACCTGTGTAATAAGACTCAAAAAAGGCGACGAAACGCTTGAGGAAGTTTCGCTCGGCGACGGCCCGATTAACGCCGCCTACGCTGCAATAGACAAAATAACCGGGCATCTCTGCGAAGAGCTTTCGAACTATGCCATCCACTCGGTCTCTGGCGGCAACGATGCGCTCGGCGAGGTGACGGTCAGAGTCAGAAACGGCGAAAAATCAGTGATAGGCCGCGGAGTGTCGACTGACATTATAGAATCAAGCATTCTGGCTTATGTGAACGGCATCAACAAACTGATAGAATCATAATCCGCAAAGGAGATGTAACTTTTGAACCTACGAAGAATCGAGATTCTGGACTCGACGCTGCGCGACGGGGCGCAGGGCGAGGGAATATCATTTTCTGTCAACGATAAGCTGGCTATTGTGAAAACTCTCGACGAGTTCGGCATAGACTATATAGAAGCCGGCAACCCCGGCTCGAACCCTAAGGACCTTGAATTTTTTGAAAAGGCATCAAAGCTTGAGCTGTCCCGGGCGAAGCTCTGTGCTTTCGGAAGCACCCGTCGTCATGATGCAAAAGCTGATGAAGACGCTAACATAAGAGCGCTTCTTTCCGCGGGCACTCCGGCGGTGGTAATATTCGGCAAGGCGTCCGACCTGCACGTGCGCAAAATACTTAAGATAAGCCTTGAGGATAATCTTGAGATGGTAAATGACACCATAGCATATCTCAAGTCAAATTCAAAGGAAGTGATTTTCGACGCCGAGCATTTTTTTGACGGGTATAAATCCTCGGCTGAATACGCCATGAGGGTGCTTCACGCCGCCGTGCGTGGAGGAGCCGACGCGCTCGTTCTCTGCGACACGAACGGCGGAACAATGCCTCTCGATATATTCGAGATAACGAAAAAGGTTGTCGCTGATTTCCCTGACATTAAAATAGGCATACACTGCCATAACGACACCGACTGCGCGGTCGCCTCCTCTATGCTTGCGGTCAATGCCGGAGCCTCCCATGTTCAGGGCACCTTCACAGGCATCGGCGAGAGATGCGGCAACGCAAATCTCTCGGCGATCATTCCCAATCTTGCGTTAAAACGCGGATACGAATGCGCGGCTGACCTTCCCATGCTCACCGAAACGGCGGCCAGGATAGCGGAAATATCGAACACTACGCTGGGCAGCAACAAGCCATATGTAGGCTCAAGCGCATTCGCCCACAAGGCGGGCATGCACATAGACGGGGTGCTGAAGCTGCCGTGCTCGTTTGAACATATCGATCCTTCGGTGGTAGGGAACAAGCGCAAGTTTCTGATGTCTGAGGTCTCCGGACGCAGCACCGTGCTGAATAAAATCAAGCACATCGACCCGGGGCTTGACAAGGACTCGAAGGAAATCGCTCTCATTCTCGAGAAGCTAAAGGAGATGGAGCATTTCGGCTATCACTTCGAGGCGGCAGACGCCAGCTTCGAGCTGCTCGTCAAGAAGGTGCTCGGAATATATAAACCCTCATTCAATCTTGTCTTCTACCGGACAATGGGGGACTTTCCGGTTCCCGCAGGCGGAATGCCGGCGTCGGCGACGGTAAAGGTCGAGGTCGACGGCAAGGAGGAGATTACCGCTGTGATGGGCGCAGGACCCGTAAACGCACTCGACCTTGCGCTGCGCAAGGCTCTTGTCGTGTTCTATCCCTCGATCCGCAATATGCGTCTTATCGACTACAAAGTCCGCGTGCTCGAACAGAACAACACCACTGCTGCGAAAGTCCGCGTGCTTATAGAAACCACCGACGAAAAAACGACATGGACGACGGTCGGTGTTTCAAACGACATACTTGAGGCAAGCTTCATAGCTCTTATCGACTCGTTTGAATACAAGCTGTCCATGTCAAAAGAAAATAAGGAGTAAGCCTATGAGCAAAATGACAATGACTCAGAAAATACTCGCCGCCCGCGCGGGGGCTGAATCTGTCAAGGCCGGAGAAATAGTGCTTTCGGATGTCGACATGGTGCTCGGCAACGACATCACCTCGCCGGTGGCGATAAACGAATTCTCGAAATTCGGGGCGGACAAGGTTTTTGACAGGACAAAAATTTCTCTTGTTATGGATCACTTTGCTCCGAATAAGGACATCAAGGCGGCGGAGCAGTGCAGGATGTGCCGCGAGTTTGCAGCTGAGAAGGGCATTGAAAACTTTTTTGACGGCGGGGAAATGGGCGTCGAGCATGCGCTTCTTCCGGAAAAAGGTCTTGTCACCGCCGGAGACGTCGTCATCGGAGCCGACTCGCACACCTGCACATACGGTGCGCTCGGAGCTTTTTCGACCGGCGTCGGTTCTACCGACATGGCTTTCGGCATGGCGTGCGGCAAGGCATGGTTCAAGGTGCCTTCGGCTGTAAAGTTTGTCCTCACCGGGAAACTCGGCAAATATGTGACCGGAAAGGATGTCATACTTCACATAATCGGCAGAATCGGCGTTGACGGAGCGCTTTACAAATCGATGGAATTCACCGGCGACGGTGTCGGTGGATTGTCTGTCAGCGACAGGCTCTGCATGGCGAACATGGCAATAGAGGCCGGAGCGAAGAACGGCATTTTCCCGGTCGACAGCAAGACCATCGCGTTTCTGAAAGCCGCCGGTGCAAAAGCGCCGGTCGTGTACGAGGCGGACGAAGACGCCGAGTATGACAATGTTTATACCGTAGACCTGTCAAAGGTGACCCCGACTGTCGCCTTTCCTCACCTGCCCGGCAACACCCGGACATTCGACCGGATCGGTGAGGTGAAAATCGATCAGGTGGTTATCGGCTCCTGCACGAACGGACGGCTTGAGGACCTTGAGGCCGCGGCGGCAATACTCAAGGGAAGAAAAGTAGCTAAAAATGTGCGTGCGATAATCATTCCGGCCACGCAGAAAATATACCTTGAGGCGATGGAAGCAGGGTTTCTCCGCACCTTTATCGAAGCCAGCGCGCTCGTGTCTGCCCCGACCTGCGGTCCCTGCCTCGGAGGTCACATGGGTATCCTTGCCAAGGGGGAGCGCGCCGTGGCGACCACGAACCGCAACTTTGTCGGACGCATGGGGCATCCGGAGTCGGAGGTATATCTCGCAAGCCCATATGTCGCGGCGGCGAGCGCCGTAACCGGCAGAATAACAAGTCCCGAGGAGGTTATGGGGAAATGAAGGTAAGAGGAAATGCAATCAAATACGGAAACAATGTCGACACAGACGTCATTATCCCTGCGCGCTATTTGAATACCTCCGACAAAAAGGAGCTTGCCTCCCACTGCATGGAGGATCTTGACAGAAATTTTGTAAAGAAAGTGCGGCAGGGCGATATAATGGTTGCCGGACGCAACTTCGGCTGCGGCTCTTCGCGGGAACATGCGCCAATTGCGATTAAAGAAAGCGGAATTTCGCTCATAATCGCCGAGAGCTTCGCGCGAATCTTTTACCGGAATGCGATAAATATAGGTCTGCCGATAGTCGAGTGTCCCGGCGCGGCGCAGGCGATAGAAGACGGCGACGAGGTCGAGATGGACTTCGATACCGGTATCATCAGGAATATAAGAAGCGGGAAAACCTACTCTGCTGAGCCGTTCCCGAAATTTATCCAATCGATAATCACCGCCGGCGGACTTGCCGGCGCGGTCAAATCCGGTATGTTTGGAGGCGGAAATGAAACTTAACATTGCGTTGATGAAGGGTGACGGAATCGGCCCCGAGGTTGTGGACAGAGCGACCGAGGTGCTCGACAGGGTTGCCGGAAAGTATGGACACAGGATAACATATACCGCGGTGCTCGCAGGCGGCTGCGCCATTGATGCGGTCGGCGAGCCTCTGCCGAAGGAAGCGCTTGATATCTGCCTTGCCAGCGACAGCGTGCTGCTTGGCGCCGTCGGCGGTCCCAAATGGGATGTGCTGCCCGGACACCTGCGCCCCGAACGTGCGCTGCTCGGAGTGAGGAAAGCTCTCGGCCTTTATGCGAACATACGCCCCGCCAAGCTGTATCCCGCTCTCAGGGACAGATGTCCCCTGCGCTCATGCGGAGATTTTGATATGGTTATCGTACGTGAGCTGACCGGAGGTATGTACTTCGGTGAAAGCGGGCGGCGGGAAGGCGCTCTCGGGCCCGAAGCATACGACACCGAAGCCTACAGCGTCACGGAGATAGAAAGGATCGGGCGCACGGCGTTTGAGAGCGCGCTCAAGCGGCGCCATAAGGTCACAAGCATCGACAAGGCTAACGTCCTTGAAAGCTCGCGGCTCTGGCGCGAAACGATGCACCGCCTTGCCGCCGAGTATCCCGGAGTCGAATATTCAGATATGCTTGTGGACAACGCTGCAATGCAGCTTATTAGGAACCCGGCACAGTTCGATGTCATCGTGACCTCAAATATGTTCGGCGATATTTTATCGGACGAGGCATCGCAGCTGACCGGCTCGATCGGAATGCTGCCATCGGCCTCTCTCGGCAACGGGACGCGCGGACTTTACGAACCGATACACGGCTCGGCCCCCGATATTGCAGGAAAGGGAATCGCTAATCCGATTGCCACTATTCTCTCGGCTGCCATGATGCTGCGCTACTCATTCGGACTCGCCGCTGAAGCCGGCTGCATAGAGAACGCTGTGGAAGGCACGCTTAACGCGGGATATTTGACCGCAGATATCGGAGGAAAACTCACAACCGGTGAAATTACGGAAAAAATACTCGAGTTAATATGAAGCGATAGCATAGACGTCGTTTGGCGAATCATATTTCAGCATGCTTCATCAGCAGCCATCAGCGTTATCAGCTTATTATGATTTCATTGGATTTTGAAAAAAAGGACGGCATTCCGCCGTCCTTTTTATTTCAGTTTATAACGCCTGAAGATCCTTTTTTTCAAAGAAGTAAAACGTACCCGCCAGCGCGGCGGCTGTTATGATGAGCGAAAGAATCAGATATCGCCAGTCAAACAGTCCTGTCGCCAGCTCAGAGGGCGGAAAGTACCGGAGCGGCAAAAACGGACGCAGCGGAGCGTTGTGTTCAAGCATATCATAAACCACGCAAAGAATATACGAGACGAGCACCGATAAATTGCCTGCCTTCGCGCCGTTTTCGATGCTGCGCGAGACCGACGCAAACAGCGCGCCGGACGAAAAGAATATCATGCCGGAAAGCCATAAAGCGAGAGCGGTTTTTGCAAAAACTCCGGCCATACCGTCCGCAAGTCCGAGTTTAGCCGAGGATGTCAGCGCGAAGATGAAGAAAAGAACGCAATAGAGAGTAAGATAAAGGCAGCCGGCCAAAAGCTTTGGGAAGAGAATTTCCGCTCTTCTGCGCGGCTTTGTGAATATAAATTCGTATGTCTTGTCGGCAAGTTCGCGGGATAATGCGCTGTTTCCGAGATATACTGCGAATATGACCGTAATTATTACCGCATACTGCACAAGGACTGCGTAATACCCGGGAAACGAGGCAATATCAAGTCCGCTCACACCCATAACCGCAAGCACTATTTTCGGAAAATTTTCAAACAGCGCTTGCATTTTGTCTCCCGCCGTTTTGATGCCTGTGTACTTTACAAGTCCAATGAATACTAAGACAAACAGTCCGAGCGTCCAGAATAAGAAGACCCTGAGGTATGACTTAAGCTCGCGCCTTAATATGTTTACTGACATCTAACCCCACCTCCTCATACCGCCTGAAGTTCGCCGCGGCAGTACTTTGCTCCTGCGGCGGCAAGCATTCCGGCCGTCAGAACCGCGGCGAGTATCACATATTCCGTTTCAAACCTGCCCTGCGAATATGCGGCAAAGACGTCAAAATATCTGTACGGCGCAAGATACCTCAGCCAGTCCTCGTCAAGTATGCTGTGCAGCGCAGTAAGGATAAATCCGCCGAAACCCAGAAGTATTGCCGAGCCCGCAACCGTGCGGACCCTCCTTGCAAAAATTCCCCAGAAAAATCCTGCCGCAAGGAATATTAGTTCCACAAAAAGAAGCGCGCACGCCGCAAGCACGGCGTTATTTATGCCGCCGCCGTTGCCGAACCGGATAAATAGCAGCGTGGACAGAGCGATGTAAAAGACGTTCGATATCAAAAGCAGCGTCAGCGACGCGAGCAGCTTGAATGAAAACAATCCTGCTCGGCTCATCGGTTTAGTCATTAGAAAATCAGAGCACCTCGCCCGCTTTTCGCGTGACGACACCGAGAGGCCGAGCGACGCCGCCATAATTCCTCCGGCAAGCGAGATATACATGAACACGAATGACGAAAAGCCGCCGTAGCTGAAGATATCGCCGAACATCATGCCAAATGCGGCCTTGAAAACCGGCGGGAACCCATTGAGTGCGGCTTCAACCGCCGGGCGGCTGTCAATTAAGACGGGATAAACCGCGGTAATCATACAGAAATGAAAAAGCAGAATGACGGCGGTCCAGATCGCGGCGCCGCGACACTCACGGCGCAGTTCAAATAAATATACATTCATAGTTATTGCATTTCCTCCTCAGCTTTTATAATAGTGGAGGAAAATTTCTTCAAGATCCGGTTCGGTAATGTCCGCATTGGTAAGCCTGTACGAGGCAAGCGCATAGATTAGGCGGTTGCAGTCGCCGTGCCAGAGAAAGCTGACATGATTTCCGGCAACTTCAATTTCCGAGGCGCCGTCGAGAGCAAAGCCGTCCACCGGGTTTTCCGCTGTGAAGCTGACGCGTTTATAGGAGCTTTTCCGCAGGTCTTCGATTCTCTGAACGCTGACTATTTTTCCTTCTCGGATAATCGCGACCCGGCTGCAGATGCGCTGCACCTCGCTGAGTATATGCGATGAAAAGAGCACCGTTGCGCCACGTTCGTTTTCCGCTTTTATAAGTTCGAAAAACCTGCGCTGCATCAGTGGGTCGAGGCCGCTTGTCGGCTCGTCGAGTATTATAAGTTCGGGGGAATGGAGAAGCCCCTGGATTATTCCAACCTTCTTTTTATTCCCGAGGCTCATGTCCTCGATCCTTTTGTTAAGGTCAAGCTCAAGGCTGTCCGCGAGTTCCTTTATGCGAGCGGAACAGTCCTTCTTATAAAAACTTGCAGAATATTCAAGCAGGTCGGCTGCTCTCATGCGGTCGTAATAGAAAACCTCGCCGGGCAGATAGCCGACTCTGGCTAAAATTTCCTTTCTGTGGGTTTCGGTATCGAGTCCGAAAACATAAGCTTCTCCGCTCGTTCTGTGAATAAGCGAGAGCAGGGTGCGGATAGTCGTCGATTTTCCGGCTCCGTTCGGACCGATAAAACCGAATATCTCACCTTGGCCGACAGAAAGATCGACGTCGAGTATCCCTCTTGATTTGCCATAGAATTTTGTCAGTTTCCTGGTTTCAATAACTGTGTCCATAATCCATGAACCTCCCCCTGATGTATATTTGCGGACAGATTGAATGAACCTGTTGACTAAATTATACAGCATAAGCTGATATTTTCAAGTCCCGGCCGCTCTTTTTATGAAATATTTTCGGCGAATTGCCGCTTTTTTATTATCGACACAGCCTTTTTCCGTTTTAGCAATCCTGGGCTGCATTACAACACTAAAAATTGCACCTGAAGGCGTACATATCTATTGACAGGAAGAAATATTTAGTATATAATGAAATAAAATATAATTTATTTCATTAAGATTTTTGAGGTATTGTATGTTTTGTCAGAATTGCGGGGCAAAATTGCCTGAAAATGCCAGATTCTGCAGCGCCTGCGGAGCCGGGCAGGGAGAATCGGCGCAATCCGAACAGCCGAAGCGTCAGTTTTATCAGAATACGCCGAAGCCGCTTGAGTATTCGATTTTCGGCGGTAACTTTCCTGCTGTTACGATAAAGCTCGGTGCGGGTGAGAGCATTTATACTCAGTCCGGGGGCCTTTCGTGGATGGACAGCGGCATCACCATGAAGACGAATATGCAGGGCGGACTTATGAAGGGACTCGGACGCATGTTTTCGGGCGAGTCGCTTTTTATGGCTACCTTTACCGCAAACGCGCCGGGGCAGGAGATTACCATAGCGTCGTCATTTCCGGGGAGCATACTTGCTCTTGAAATGACCGGGAATACAATAATCGCGCAGAAATCTTCATTTCTATGCGCCCAGCCGGACGTTTCGCTTAGTGCTTATGTAACGCGCAGCATCGGCGCCGGGCTTTTCGGCGGAGAAGGCTTTATACTCCAGAAAATATCCGGATACGGGCAGGTTTTCCTTGAGGTTGACGGAAGCCTTGTCGAGAAGACGCTGCGCCAGGGGGAACAGATAAAGGTCGATACGGGGAACGTGGCGGCCTTTGAGGAGAGCGTAGGCTATCAGGCTGAAATGGTCAAAGGATTTAAGAATATACTTTTTGGCGGCGAGGGACTTTTTTTGACCACCCTGACCGGTCCCGGCAGAGTCTGGCTGCAGACAATGACGCTGCCGAGCTTTACAAAACGTATTATTCCTTATCTGCCGAGGACATCAAATTCTAATTGAATATAAGGAGGAACAGACAATGCCAGTTAAATTTTGTCCCAACTGCGGCGCGCAGCTGACAGAAAATATTAAATTCTGTCCGTCCTGCGGCAGCGCAATCGCCGCTTCGGCGACGACTCCCCCGCCATCGCAGAATTCAGCTCCAACTCCTCCGCCGGCCTATAGTAACGGCGGAACAGCCCAGGGCACTTATTATCAGGCGCCTTCGTACCAGAACCAGCCATCATACAATCCGCAGGCGCAATCGCAATACGGTAATGTCAGCCAGACGTTACAGCCCAATCTCACAGCGCCCATGAAGGTCGGAGAGTATATATTGACGTTTATAATTTTTTCGATACCAGTTGTCAATATTATCATGATGTTTGTCTGGGCTTTCGGCTCGAACGTAAACGTCAATAAAAAGAACTATTCAAGAGCCGTGCTTATAATGGGTTTGATCGGAGCGGTTCTTGCAATTATTTTTAGTTCTGTGATAATCGGAGCTCTTGCGTCAATATTCAGCAACAGCGGCTCGTCATATGGCACATACTATTATTAAACTATGCCTTGCGGCGCTGACACTTGCGCTGGTATTCGGGATATCTCTAAGCTGTGGCAAAGAGGAGAAAACCGTAATTGTCTATACCTCTGTTGACCAGGTTTTTTCAGAACAGATATTCGAGCTTTTCGAGGCCCGTACCGGCATAGAAGTAAAAGCAGTTTACGATATTGAGGCGCAGAAGACCGTGGGGCTTGCCAATAAGCTGATCGAAGAAAAGGGAAATCCGCAGGCGGACGTGTTCTGGAACGGCGAAATACTCCAGATGATAAGGTTAAAGGATGAGGGAGTGCTTGCAAGCATTGAGCTTAAGGCGGCCGGGGAGCTTCCCGGTGCGTTTGTCGACGCCGACGGCTGCTGGTTCGGATTTGGCGGCAGAGCCCGTGTGCTGCTCTATAATAAAACCTTGATTTCCGAGAAAGATCTGCCAAAGACAATGAACGAAATGGTAAGCAGCAAAAATCTTGCAAACGCCGGAATAGCTTATCCGGTTTTCGGCACGGCGGCGACACACGCGGCTGTTCTTTACACATACTGGGGAGCCGACGCGGCGAAAAGTTATTTTACCGCGCTTAGGTCAGGCGGCATATCGGTTTTGGACGGTAACAGTGTAGTCAAGGATTACGTTGATAAAAAAAGGCTGTATTTCGGCATGACCGACACCGACGACGCGCTTGAAGCGATGGAAGGGAACAGCGATCTTGCGGTTTTGTTCCTTGATCAGGGGGACAATGACATGGGAACTCTCGTGATACCGAACACTGTGGCGATGATAAACGGTGCGCGGCATAGCGAAGAGGCGTTGAAATTTATCGAGTTTCTGCTTTCGGCCGAAGCCGAGCAGAAAATGGTTGACATCGGCTGGATACATATTCCGGTCCACACCGGAGTAACTCCCGCCGCCGCGTTCGACACTGACGGCGTCAAAATCATGGCGGTTGATTTCGGCAGGGTCTACGCTAATCTTGAAGTGTCAAAAAGAGATATGATTGAAATATTCGGAAGTTGATTTTAAGGAGTGAGCTTTTGAGGGCGGAAAAACTGAGGTGCGGAGCTAAAGCAATAATCAAAGCTGCCGCCGCTTTTCTGACGGTGTTTTTTACAGCGGCGCCGCTTTTCTGCCTCGCGGCGGGAGCGTCGGCCGCAGCGCTTGGCGGAACTCTCAATGTCGCATCGTTTGCCGGCCCGCTCTTTTTTCGCACTGTAGCAGTCGAGTCCGGGGCGGCGCTGCTTTCCGTTCTGCTCGGCTTTTTTGCGGCGCTTGGAATCTGGACTTTTTTTGAAAAACAAGCAGAGCGTCTTGCGGTCGCCCTGCTGCTGCTTTACATAATCCCGCCGTTTATACATCTTCAGTCATGGATTTTCGTCATGGACAGGATAAATGAGCTTATAGCCGGATTTTTGCCGTTTTCACCGAATTTTACGGGCAGCTTTGCGGTGATACTTACGACAGCCGTTTCGGGGCTTCCGGTAACGGCGGGGCTTGCGCTTTTCTCGCTGATAAGCGTCCCGTCAGAACTGGCGGACCTCAGCCTTCTTGATTCTCACGGGGCGCGGGTATTTTTCCGCGTATATCTGCCGTATCTTGCACCGTCCTTTGCAATCGGCGGATTTTTTGTTTTTTTCCTCAATGTCAACGATTTTGCAATTCCCTCCGTTTTTGGCGTTAATGTATTTGCCCTTGAGATATTTGCGCGTTTTTCGGCCGGCATGAATATTTACGAGGTGTTCGCCGTTTCACTCCCGCTTCTGTCCCTCTGTGCCGCATCGGCCGCGCTTTTCGGGCTTTATATAAAGAAAAGCGGTTTTTCGCTTGGCTCGGCGCGCGTGAAGAATCCTTTTAAGAATGAAAAATTTATCCGGATTCCGGCGGTTCTGGGCATTGTTGTCGTTGCAGCTTTTGTAATTGTGCCGCTTGCGGCTCTTATGCGCGAGGCTGCAGCGGCAGAGGACATATTGCCGATACTCAAAGGTTCGGCTAAAGAGCTTGCTTATTCGCTCGAAACAAGCGCTCTGACGGCGGTGCTGTGCGTCGTCCCATCGATGTTTTTTGCATATCTGTTTTACCGCTCGAAGCGGAGGGTGCTGTTGCTTTCTCTGGCGTCGCTGCCCTTTGTTACCGCCGCGCCGGTGGCGGGACTTGCGCTGATTAAAATGTGGAACACACACCTGTTAGGGCCCGTTTACCGAAGCCCCGCAATGCCTGCGGTTGCGATGCTCTCGAGATTTGCTTTCATCGGAATGCTGATGATGACCTCGGCGTTCATGAGGCTTGACGGCGGATATATTGACGGACTGCGGCTGTATTATCCCGGACATCTGCGCGCGGCTTTATGCGTTTTCAGGCTTGTCAAGAAGGAGTGCATCGCGTCGATGCTTATAATTTTCGCGCTTGCGATGGGGGAGTTCGGGATGACGCTGCTTGTCACGCCTCCCGGATATCAGACGCTTGCAAATAAAATTTACAATTATCTTCATTACGGCGCGTCGGGGACGATTGCGGTTCTTTGCCTTTTCATGCTGATTATTGTATTTGCCGCGGTGCTGCTCGCATATTTTATACTGACAGGCGGAAAAAATGGGGAAAAAGATTATTAAAGCGTCCGGAATGGTTCTTTTGTTTCTTCTTTGCGCCTTATTGCTATATGCCGCCCTGCGCGGAATTAAGGGAGAAGCTGAGAAATGCACAGGGCGTCCGGGCTATGACGTGATTCTTGAAGGCAGGGATATCTGCGCGCTGGCATTTGACGGGAAAATTCTATACGCCGGAGGCGCCGACGGACTTTATGAGATAGACACTGAAACATTTATGTCAAAAGAGGTCGGCGGATTTGAATATATCAGGACGCTTTTCTGGGACGGCAAAGGCCTTTGGATAGGGCATGACGCGGGGCTTTCTTACCTTTCTGACACGGTATTTACCTTCACCGCCAGTGACTTTCTGCCCGACAACCGTGTAAACGCGTTTATAATCGACAGTAAAAACCGAATGTGGATTGGCACATGGGGCGGAGCGGTGATGATAGACGGGGAGGATATCACTCTTTACAATACAGAAAACGGGCTGCTTGACAGCATGGTTAACGTTATTTTTGAAGACAGCTGGGGAGACATCTGGTTTGGCTCATATGTAGCGCCGCGCGGCGGCGTCAGCGTGCTGACAGAATCTGGGTGGCAGTATTTCACAACCAGGGACGGCCTGCTTCATGCGAATATTACCTCGATAATTGAAACAGGGGGCGGCATGGTGATAGTCGGCGGCGGGCTTTACACAAAAGGCGGCGGAACGGGATTTGTTTATCAGGACGGACGCTTTATTAAAAGCGGTGTTTTCACGGTGGAAAACGGTCTTGCGGGCGAGAAGATCCGCTCGCTGTTCGAGGACAGCGGAAACAGACTCTGGGTCGGCTCGGAATACGACGGGCTGGCGGTGATTTACGGGGACAAGTCGATAATACTTGACAAGGCGCACGGACTATCTTGCGACGAGGTTAAAATTATCCGTGAGGACAGTTCCGGCAATATGTGGATAGGCACGCGGAGCGGCGTCACGCGGATTATGAAAGGAGTTATTGCATATGAATAACGGACAGGCAAGGCAGGATGATTATCCGAGAAACACGTGGCAGCTGATCAAATACATAGCAAAAAGAATTCCTGAAAGGCTGCTCAAGGCGCTTCCCATGACGATAGGAATGGGGCTGCTTTTCTGGCTGCTCCACACATTTTTACTTGTCTATACGAACGAGGGCTTTAATCCCGACACATGGCTCGGGCAGAATATACTAAACGTAAGGGGCAGGCTGATCAGCTCCACGCTGTTGTGGATGATGCTTGGGGCGGTTGTGCCTATGATTATTTCCTTTATCAAGAAGAAACAAAGTCCGGCGAAGATGATCAGGGAAGCTGTTGGAATGCCGGGCAGGATACTCAAGACAAACAGGGAAAGCGGCGGGAAATTCCTGCCTGTGATGTGCTTTTCCTGCGCGGCGGCGCTGCTTCTGGAAGGCTTGCTGTCGGGGCTGACAAGTCTTGTCATGGGCGGCATTGTAATGAGTTCGGTGATAGCTTTTCTCACCGGCCGCGGCAGCATATTTATCCAGATACTGCGCATGGTGTTCCAGGACGTGCAGCTGTTTATCCTTAAGAAGCAGAAGCTCGGGCTTGACGGAAACAATGTTTTGATGATTGTAGGCGTATCGGGCGTCACGCTCTTTGCCGTGGGACTGCTGAAATCCCTGTTATACAGGTCGGTCATAATAATGGCGGTTATCAGCTGGCTCTGGGTTGTCGCAGTAATTCTTGGGATTGTGTTTGTTTACAGTAAGAAAAATATACCGAAACAGTTTGTCCTGTTACTCGGATTTTTTGGCATGTCGGCTGTTCTGGCGTCGCTTGCCGTCACAGGCGTATATGCCGATGACGGCGGATGGGCCGAGGCGGGAGGAACCTTCAGCTCGTGGATTTCAAGCGAAGGTGCGGGTCAGGCGATATTCATGGGCCTGCCGCCTACCATCGGGGGCCTTGTAGGCTCATATGTTTCCTCGATCCTCACAGGGCTTTTTGAAGGCTTTACAGTGCCGGTGGCAGATGTTCCGATTGCTCCGCAGGTTCCTCCTGCCGTTCCGGCGGCCGGGCCGGGAGCTGCGGTGCAGGGGGATACATCCGGCGCGGATGTTTCCGCAAAGCAGAAGGACGAAGAGGAGAGAATCCGTAAAGAAACCGAGGCGGCGCAGAGGGAATTTGAACGCCAGCGGCAGCTCAAAATCAAGGAGCAGGAGGAATTGCGCCGAAAAGCTCTTGATGACCTGAAAAAAGCCGAGCAGATGAGAAAAGAGAAACAGGCCTATATTGACAGGCTGTGTAAAAAATACAACTGTCAGCCCGATCAGCTCAAGCGAAGGATAAAGCAGGGCATGATCGACGCGATGGCAGATGAGGCGGACGCGTGGAACCAGTGCGACAAGGAGATAGCCCGCCTTGAGGCGGCGGCGAAGATTACGCTTGTCGCTGCCGACACGGCTATAGACGGACTTGCAAACGCCACCGGACCGCTCGGCAGGGGAATTAGAGCCGGCTATAAAGTTGCGAAAGGCATCGGCACGGCATACGGAGAAGAAGGGGAATTGTCGGGCAAGGCGATTCTGACAGGAGCCGTCAAGGGCGGCGCTGACGCCGCGACAGACTATATGAAGACTAATACCGCGAAGAATATAACGTCATTTACCGGTGAAGTGGTGGGCGGCTATATATCCGACGGAGGAAAAGGAGCCTGGGACGGCGCGAAAGGAGCGACGCTTAACATCCTGACAGGCACTGTAACCGATAAGATTACCGGGAAAATGGGCGGCGGTGATTACGGCAATATGATGGATCCCGTGAATTTCAACAAGGACGGGACGGCAACAATCACGATGCTGAGCAACGAAACCGGCAAATGGGTGACAAAAAACGTCAGCGGAAAAGTGGCGATTCAGTTTATGGATAAAAAGATAAAGCAGCAGACGATATCGTCCGCCGGTAAAGGCGCAAACGGGCTGTTAAACGAGCTGGTGATAAAACCGGCTCTCGGAATGAACTGAGGAGGGAAAGAAAAAAATGATACTTGCACCTAACGAAATAACATATCTGTCGTCTTCCTTTAAGGGACAGAACCCGCTGAGTCTGTTTTCAAACATAACTAAAGCTCCGGAGGGGAACGAGTACAAGACTCTGTCCGACAAAGGGATAATTGTCAACAACGCGTATGAAGCAAAAGCGCTTGACCTTCTTATGCTTCTCACAAAGCCCGAGAAATGCTCGCGCCTCATCATCCGGAACCCTTTCTGCATAGTCGAAAAATACACCTACAGAGTCGGCGAAAGGCTTGTTTTGGCGGAGAACAATAACGGTAATTTTGAAATCAGCGAACTTAAGGATTTGACAAAGCTCATAATTTCGGTGTCCGAGTTTGTGAGCATGTCAAAAATAAAGACAACCGATATTGCCGAACTGTTCACTCCGGACGAATTGCTTGCTCTGCTTGCGATTGTTGATATTTACCGTAAAAAGACGCTTGAGGGATACATCAAGGCGGTAGACACGGAAATCAAGCTGAATGAATATGAGATTTCCGAAGAACTTGCAAATGGCTTTGCAAACGGTCTTGCAAGAAGCTTGTCGAACAACTATAAGCTGAACAAACCGCAGACCGAGTTGCGCGGACTGCTTAAATCCCTTGCGCAGAAGGGATGCGTCAAAGACGGGGAGAAGATTGAGCTGACGCCGGTATGGTCGGTATTCGCAAAAAATTTCCTGATACCTGAAACGATGCTGCTCTATGAAATGTTTGAAATTGATGCGGACGGCAAGATGATGGCGGAGAGCACTCTTGCGGTAACGGCGGGGATAAGCGATATAATATCCTTTACGTTCGACAGGGAGACATTCAAGGTTGAAACGCTTGCGGCGGCGGAACTGATAAGAGCGGTTGAGGCCACGCTCGAATGTCCGTCGTTTGAAAAAGAAGCTCCGGCGCCGGCCGCTCCCGAGGCGGCTTTAAAACCGGCGGCTGACGGAAGCTGGAGATGCCGGTGCGGCACGGAAAACAAAGGCAATTTCTGCATCAACTGCGGGTCAAGGAAGCCGTGAGTAATATGTAACGGCAGCTTTTACGGATTAACATTCCGCGCCGAAAAAGGCGCGAAGCAAAAACACATAAAAAGGCAGGCGGCCGCCTGCCTTTTATATTTTACAGATACATAAATATTTACTGTACGGGGTGTTAGGCATAAACTGAAGCAAAAGATATCAGCACTGAACCGGGATACCGCAAATGCGTGAAAAATATAAAAAATCCGAAATGCCCGGTAAATTAAAAATAAGGCAATTCGGATTCTTCATTTTATGGCGCGTCGTAAGGGACTCGAACCCCCGACCTACTGGTTCGTAGCCAGTCACTCTATCCAGCTGAGCTAACGACGCACACACCGTTTTTCAACGTGCCTTATTATAATATCACAACACGCTGTTTTTGTCAATAGAAACAATACGAAATTTTCCGGAATTCCTCCTTGATTTTTTCGCTCCCGGCGTTTTGACTGAGAAATTTCGTTATATGTATATGATATTGATGAACTGAATTTATGTTCTGCATATTTACGGTATATTGCGGCATGGCTTTTACCACTGTTAAAAAAGCCGGGGACGGCAAAAGCCGCGCCGGCATGAAAACTATTATTTTTTATATGACATAACAGCGCTTTTCCCGCCGCGCACGCGGCCGAGCCTTAAATCGCATGATTTGAGCCTTGTGCGGCCTGAAACAAGCACGGAAGCGATTGCCCTGCAGCCGTCGGCTTTTATCGCCGCTATATCGGCTTTGGCAATCAAATCTCCGGCGCGGACATTGTCGCCCGCATCGACAAGGCAGATAATTCCTTTGCTGCCGGAATTGGCGGTGCCAAGACCTATCTGCACCATTATGTCAAGACCGTCTTCAGCGCGGATTGAAAAAGCATCCTTGGTGTCGGCGACATATTCCACTCTGCCTGATATGGGGCTGTATATAGTGCCGCGGATCGGTTCCACGGCGAAGCCGTCGCCGGGAGTTTTGGATGAAAAGACTTTAACCGGTACGTCGGAAAGTGGTATCGCTTCGCCGTCTGCAACGGCAAGCAGCTTATTGCCAGCGGATAAGAAAAGCATATTAACCTCCTTCGTTTCGGCTTCCTTATGCGGATATTTTGAATTGGCACAGTGCTTATTTTGACGTGATGTGAGAAAAATATACATATTTTATAAAATATTCGTCGCGTCGGATTTTCTTTGAAGCGGTCTATTTAGCTGCGCCGCTGTTTCCTAAGGCTTTCCGCGTCTAATATTCCGCCTTGCGCCATATGCAATTTTCTGGTTAATATCAGTCCGGATTCTTATGGCTGGGCGGAAAGCATACGGCATGTGAAAAATATTGCCGAAATTGAGCAACGCACGTGGCTGATGATAGTCACGTGCGTTGCCTTGCGTATTTATTAAGGATTTGATGCTGCTTGAAAAGCGTTCCGCTTACTTATTTTGTTACTGCTGAAGGAACCTGAGAAGACGTGACGGTTCCGGGAGTGGGCGAGGCGCTGTTAGAGGTTTGCACCGAGGTCTGAGTATAGGTGTGGTTATAATCGAACGTTATAGCTTTGTCTGATTTGACCTCGGAGGGATTGTCTCCCCAGTTGTACCAGATGCGGTCGACAACCGTTGAGTCTGACATAAGCTCAAGCTGCACCGCCTTTGAAACGGCGAGGGTCTTGGAGGCTGAAATAATCAGAAGATCCTTGCCCTCGACGAGCGAAGTGCCGAACTTCGCATTAAAGTCGGCGGCAGTCAGTTTTGTAGAAGTCTTGAACCATACCACAAGCGTACTGTGCGGTTGAATTGTGCCTGAGAGAGTCCATGTGTTTGCCTTGAGGTCGTCAGCGCTTGCGCCGGCCTTCGGGTAATAACGTATCGAATATGATGAGAGGTCAAGGACTGTGTCGCTGTTGTTGTAAAGCTCCATATAGCAAAACGGTATTGCGACGCCGTTGTATGCGGACATGGATGGGAGCACCTCGGTCATGTATAGAGGCGAAACCATTGTATACGAAGTATCGCTATATGACTTGCCGTCAATTTTGCCGGTAACCGTTACAGTTATCCGGTTGTTTGAAAGCGAGTATGACGTGAAGGCTTCCGCATATACTGTGGCTCCTGCCTGGACGGTGCCGAGATTGACTGTCGCAAAAGGAGAGGAGGTTATGTTGAAGCCGCCGAGAGGACTCTTATAGAACGATACGGTCACATCTGTCATCGCGGACTTCGCGCTGTTTGTGACGGCGGCTTTTACTCCGTAGTCGTTGTCGTCGCTGTTGTTCACAAGCAGGGACTGCTCAACGCTCGTGATATTTATGAGATTGCGGTTCTCGATCCACACCGGAGCGGTTGCCGCCCAGTAGCTTGAATTTGAAACTTCGACATAATAATAATCATAATCGGGCGAGAGAGTGATGTTCCATATATAGCTTTTCTTCGGCCCGACGTTAACCGACGCCACAACGATATTGTCTTCGGTCACGATGCTGATTGTGCCTAATCCCACAGGGCGCTCCGTGGAAATTTCAACGCTGACATCAAGAGAGTCGGGATTATCAAGCCGCGAGCCCATCCATTCACCGTTTATCTTGAAATAAATCTTCATAGAACCGTCGGTCGTTGTGTATGTGCGGTTTTTGCGGAAGGCTTCAAGTATGTTTTCGCGTGTGAGGGCGGGAGCGAGGGCGTATCCGCAGGCCTCATAGGCGTTGCCCCAGTTAGCCTCATGGTTGTCTTCGTTGTACATAGGAGATACATGCCAGCCTTTTGTGAGTGAAAGTGCGTATGTAATGTCATAACCCGAGCCTTTTATTTCTGTGAGGGTCAGAATTTTGTCGATATCCTCGCTGTACTTATCGTAATCGAGGAAGTCGCCCCACGAGTATCCCGGATGGTTGAACTGAACGATGGCGTTTGTCTCTTTAGCCATAATTTTATAGAAAGCCGTGAGGTTGGCGCTGCTCTGCGTGGTGAATTTCAGCGTATTTAGAACATTGAGATGCCCGTAATAACCGGTGCTGATGTTATATGTCTGTTCGAATCCGTAAAGAGCCACGAAGGTGCCGGGGTCATTGAACTGCTCGGCAATACGCGCGTGTGTATACTGAAGTATATCTTTGGTTATTGAGGATGAGTGGTCGGTAACTGCGTAAAAATCAAGTTTGGCGACGTCGCGCGCGTATGTGTAGGCGTCGGAAACAGAGCCGGCGCCGTCTGACTCCGAGGAGTGCGAGTGAACCTCGCCACGGTAGAGGTGCATCACCGAACCGTCGCCGCAGGAAAAGTTCTGGACGTGCTGATATGTGTTGCCGTTTGTGTCGCAGATCGTCAGCACTGCCTCATAGTCGCCGGCGGGGAAGGTTACGCCCGACAAGGTGACGCCTGAATCGCTCCAGACGGCTGATGAGGTGTAGTCGGTCCCGCTTATGACGAGTTTTGAAGCGTTCCTGTCAAGGGCGGGGCTGCAGATATAGCTGACATTCAGCACCGGCGTGTAGACGTCCTCATAGTAGTAATAATTTTCCGGCGAGTAGGATATTACCTCAGGGGGGGACTGGCAGAGATAGCTGAGATCCTTCGGCAGCGAGAGCGAGCTTTCAGTCATGTAATGCTCGATGAAATAGTTGACTGCCTGGATCGTGCTTTCGTCAGAGCCGCCGCATATGACAAGTTTCTCGCCGACAAGCGCAATGGCATAATCTTTTTCCTTCAGCTGCGAGAGAATACTCTGCGTTTCCGCGCGGTTTGTTGTTCCGACGAGGATTTCGTGAGCCGGAATAGTGTCGCCTTCCTTGTACCAGTCGGTTGTTAACTTGAACGAGGTGGTTTTAACGCCGTATTTTGAAACGAAAAGCCTGTAGAAGTCGGATATCTGGGAAATCATTGCAGACGAGGCTTTTTCCGAGCGCACAAGCTGATAATCGGTAGTGCCGTCAGACGAGATAATAGTGAAATTATCTGCGACAGACGCGGTTGTGCCGGAATCCGTGACCGACTGAGTCAGACTGTCGGTGCTGGTTTTCCCCCCGTCGCTGTCGCCGCCGTTATTGCAGGCGGCAAGCGTTACGAGGAGAATAAGTATCATGACTGTGAACAAAGAACATGCTTTTCTTCTCATTTTACTTTTCCCCACTCCATAATTAATTTTCTTAAAAAGTATATCATAGCGCGGCAAGCGTGTCAATCATATTGAATATTTTTGTATATAATAGACATAAGGTTTGACGTTGAAAAGCTGTTATGAAACATATAAAAATTATTTTTAATACATATTGACAAAAATTTATAAAAGTCTTATAATGAGATTAAATCCTAATAAGGAAGCACTTATGATAAAACGCAATACAAAGCAGAAGCGTATAGTAATTGATATGCTTGGCAGAATGAATCATCCGTCCGCAACGGCGGTATATGAGGAAGTCCGCCGCCGTGATCCTGCGGTCAGCCGGTCTACTGTTTTCAGAGTGCTTGCCGACGCCGCAGAGGAAGGGATGCTGCTGCGGCTTAAAATCCCCGGTACTGACGACCGCTTTGATGCAACTCTGATTAAGCACAGCCACATATTATGCAGGTCCTGCGGAAGGGTGGATGACGTCAAAATTGCGGGATCGGTATTAAGATCGGTGAAGGCGCTCGGGGAGGCAGGCGCGCGCGGATATAAAATCGAGGAATGCAGAGTCGAATTCATAGGCCTGTGTCCGGATTGCGCGGCGTTATTAAAGAAAGAGTATCTGCAAAAAAACAAAAAAACGGAGGAGAAAGAAAATGGAACTCAAGGGATCAAAAACTGAAGCCAATCTCATGGCGGCATTTGCCGGCGAATCGCAGGCAAGAAACAAGTATACCTATTTTGCTTCGAAAGCCAGAAAAGACGGATACGAGCAGATCGCAGCAATATTCGAGGAAACCGCCAAAAACGAGATGGAGCACGCCAAGATCTGGTTCAAGCTTCTGCACAACGATGAGGTTCCCGGAACCGCCGATAACCTGAAAGCTGCCGCCGAGGGTGAAAACTACGAATGGACCGATATGTACGCAGACTTTGCAAAGGTCGCGCGCGAGGAGGGCTTCAACCGCATCGCGGCGCTTTTCGAGGGAGTCGCCAAGATTGAAAAGGAACATGAGGAAAGATACAGAAAACTGCTCGCAAATGTTGAGGAAGGCCTGGTCTTCTCGAAGGACGAGGATGTGATCTGGGTCTGCTCGAACTGCGGACATGTGGCGATCGGCAAGAAGGCGCCGGTTATGTGTCCGGTTTGTTCGCACCCGCAGAGCTTTTTCCATGTGAAGGCGAAAAACTACTGATATTTCAGCTGTATCAGCATCAGACCGGCCGCCGCAATTTGCATTCATGCGGCGGTCGGATTGCATGCTTTAATCAGGCGTTGTCCGGCATAAGGCTGAAATTTACGCCTCATGATGAGAATGATACGTTTAGTTGATAAAAATAAATAGATAAAAATTTAATTATTGTTCACATTTTTTTCAACAGTCGGTGTATAATTATTTTCTGTAAATTTTTTTTGGAGGTGCTGAATATGCCCGGAATGGGAGGCGGCCACAGCGGTGGCGGCGGAGGAGGAGGCTTCGGCGGAGGCAGAAGCTTTGGCGGCGGCGGAGGCTTTGGCGGCGGAGGAGGCTTCGGCGGCAGGCCGGGAGGCCCAAGAGGACCAAGAGGATTTTTCTGGGGCCCGGGCTGGGGCTGGGGCGGCTGGGGCTGGGGCGGCTGGGGCTGGGGCCCGAGATGGGGCTGCTTCGGCGGACTTTTTCTAATACCTGTAATAATATTTTTATTTATTCTTATAATGATAGGCTCGCTTTTCGCAGCTCCTGACAGCGCAGGAATCACGCGCTCCACAAAGCGGCGCGAACCCCTTGACGCATCGTATGTGACAGCCATCGACGAATATTACCACGACGGTCCGGGCGTCATTATGAGCGCGGCCGATCAGTACAGCCTTGAAAATTCGCTGAAGTCATTTTATCAGAAAACAGGGGTACAGACGTATCTTTATATCGACGACGATCTGAACGGCAACACGAGACCGGGGTATGACGATGTCGAAAGCTTTATGTATGAGGAATACGCAGCTCTTTTTGGGAACGACGAGGGACATCTTCTTATACTTTATTTCGAGTATCCCAACGGCGAGTACAACACCTGGTATATGTGGGGCAATAACGCCCATAAGGTTATGGACGACGAGGCCTGCACCATACTTCTCGACTATATAGACTATTACTACAAGCAGTATAATGTCGGCAGCACGCTCAGATATACGCAGATGTTCACATCATCTTTCGATTCTGCGGCTGAGCGTATTATGGGCGGGCGTACAAGCATTTTCGAAAATATGTCGGCAGGGACAATAATTCTGCTTGTGCTTGGCATAGCCGGCGTGATAGCGCTGATTGTGTATATTGTAAAGCGTTACAGAGATACAGACCCGCGCCGCCGCGGCGGAGGAGACGGTTCCGGTACAGGCGGGGATGGATATATGAGCGAAGAGGACAGGAGAAAAGAAAAGTACAGACGCCGGTATGGCGGATGAGAATAAAAAACGGCGTCCGGCCTTTGCGGCCGGGCGCCGTTTTAATATTTTGTGCGGCATGTCTTGATGTTAAAGCTTCAATTCTTTAACACGTTTCAGAGGAAATCAGCAAATACCTGACGGCATGCTGAAGATGTCCTCGGCAGGATTTTATTTATACTCCGGGAGCCAGCCCTTGTGAGCTTCGATGAGGTCGTCGCAGAGCGAGATTATGTCGTCAATTGACAGCTCGGCTGCGGTGTGCGGCTCGAGCATGGCGGCCTGATAGATGACTTCCTTTTTCTTTGTTACGGCGGCTTCGATGGTGAGAAGCTGGGTGTTTATGTTCGTCATGTTCATGGCGGCGAGCTGCAGTGGAAGTTTGCCGACATAAGTGGGGCGCACTCCGTATTTGTCTACAAGGCAGGGAACCTCGACACAGGCGTCGGTCGGCAGATTTGTGATGAGTCCGGTGTTAAGCACGTTTCCGCCGATGCGGTATGGCTTGTCCGTAACGACTGCTTCCATGATGTATGAGGCGTACTCGTGGGTGCGTGTATGTGTAACATCGTTTGTCAGATACTTTGCGCGGTCGCTTTCCCAGCGCGTGATCTGGTCGATGCAGCGGCGCGGATACTCGTCGAGCGGTATGCGGTAACGGCTGATGAGCTCGGGATAACGGTTTTTGATAAATAGGCAGTTATACTCGGCGTTATGTTCGCTCGATTCGGTGCAGTAATATCCGAAGCGGCGGATATACTCTAATCTGACAAGATCCTTGAAGCCCTCGGGCGGGTTGTCAAGAATTTCGCATGCACGGCGGCGGATTTCCGGATAGAGATCGACACCGTCGGCATCCTCGATTTCAAGCAGCCATGCCATGTGGTTGATACCGGCGATCAGCTCTTTTACCGGACGTTTCGGCTCCATGCCAAGTTTCTTGAACAAACTGCTTGAGCAGACCTGAACGCTGTGGCAGAGGCCGACGGTCTTGATTCCGGTATATCTCTGCATATATCCCGAGAGGATAGCCATGGGGTTTGTATAGTTCAGGAAAAGAGCGTTCGGGCAGACCTTGGCCATATCCTCGGCAAAGTCCTCGAGCACGGGAATTGTGCGCAGCGCGCGGAAAATGCCGCCGATGCCGAGCGTGTCGGCGATAGTCTGGCGGAGGCCGTATTTCTTTGGTATTTCGAAGTCGGTGATTGTGCAGGGATCATAGCCGCCGACCTGAATAGCGTTGACGACGAAATCTGCGCCTCGGAGCGCCTCCTGCCGGTTTTCAACGCCGAGATGCTTGGTTATTTTGGCGCGTCCCTCGTTTATGTTGCGGTTGAGCGAATCTATCATAATATATGATTCCTCAAGGCGCTTGGCGTCGATATCATAAAGAGAAATTTCGAAGTTCCTCAGAGCTTCCGTGAGCATCGAGTCGCCGAGCACGTTCTTGGCAAAAATCGTGCTGCCAGCTCCCATAAAAGTTATTTTTCCCATTTTATTTTTCGCGGCACAGCCGCATTCCTTTCAAGTATTATCCTGTCAAAGTATAATATATTTTTCAACTTAAGTCAATATAATAAATACCAATTTTTATTCTAATATTTAAAATCCAAAGTAACATTTCCGATAAATCGGCAAAATACCGCCCGAATTAAATTTCGTTTTTTTTAAGGGCTTAAAAATTGAGAAGAAATTCAAAAATTCTATTGCATTTTTACTGCAATTAGGTTACCATATATAAAAATGCCTGCGGGAGGTCGTGTTTGTGTTCGGATATGTGCGGGCATATGTGCCCGAGCTGAAAATGCGTGAATATGAATATTACCGTGCCGTGTACTGCGGCCTTTGCAGGGCAAACGGACGGGCGACAGGCTGTATGTCGCGTTTTTCTCTCAGCTATGATTTTGTGTTTCTCGCGCTTGTCCGGATCGCGCTGAGCGGGATTACTCCTAAGTTCCGGTACCGCCGCTGCGCTGCGCATCCGGCAAAAAAGCGCAATGAAATGCTTCCGAACACAGAGCTTGAATACTGCGCGCGTGCAGGTGCGTTGCTGACATATCACAAGCTGCGCGACGACCTTAATGACGAGTTTGGAAGGCGCAGACTGAGAGCGAGGGCGGGACTTGTTTTTGCACGCGGGATGAGGCGTCGTGCTTCTAAGGATCTGCCGGGACTTGAGGAAAAAATCAAGTCCGGGCTTAACAGGCTTGCAGAACTCGAAAAGTCCGGCGTTGCGTCGGTGGATATTCCGGCTGAGGTTTTCGGGAACATCACGTCAGACATTCTTTCGTACGGGCTGGAAGACAAAAAGAAAACAGTGGCGAAGCAGATAGGGTATCACGTCGGGAAGTGGATTTACATTGCAGACGCTCTCGACGATTACCCGGAAGACGTTGCGCGGGGACGCTACAACCCTTTTGCAAAGCTCTGGAACGGCGGAATTCCGGACGAGAGCAGAGAGGGAATCAGGGCTGCGCTGACACACGAGCTGATTAACGCCGGACTTGGTTTTGACCTCATAGATTACGGGAACAGCGATACGCTGCGCGGCGTCATATCAAACATTATATATTGCGGGATGCCGCGCCGGATTGACGACATAATGCAAAAAGGCGGCAAGATACAAAAGAAAGGTTAAAGCGGAAAAAGATATATATGAATGATCCATATAAGGTGCTCGGCGTCTCGCGCGACGCAAGCGACGAAGATATAAAGCGCGCCTATCGGGAGCTGGCGAAAAAATATCATCCCGACAAGTACAAGGATTCGGATTTGTCTGACCTTGCGAATGAGAAAATGAAGGAAATAAACGCCGCCTATGATCAGATTCAAAAAGAGCGCGCGGCGGGCGGCGGCAGCGGATCGGACGGCGGCGACTATTCCTTTGGAACATATACCGGCAGCAACGAGCTATACGCGCGTGTGCGCCGCTGCATCAATACGGGATATACGGAAGAGGCAGACAGACTGCTCCGCACCGTGCCCGAAGCCGACCGCGATGCGGAGTGGAATTTTCTATTCGGCTGCGTTGAGGTCAGAATGGGGCATTATGTCGACGCGCAGCGGTATTTCGACCGTGCCTGCAACATGGATCCCTATAATATGGAATACAGAACGGCGCGCGACCAGCTGAACCGTCAGGCTAACGGTTACGGAGGCGGCTATACAACATACGAGCCACGCACCTGCTCCGGCTGCGACATCTGCACGGGGCTCATGTGTGCCGACTGCTGCTGCGAGTGCATGGGCGGCGACCTGATTCGCTGCTGCTAAGTAAAGGAAGCAAAAATAATTCGGAAGATTTTTTGAGAACCCTCCCAAAATCCTGCAAAAGCAAAAGACGTCTGATATTGTTGACCGCTTTTGGCAAGGTCAAGAAGCAGTATGATTACGCGCGTCACAAAAGAAACATACTAAAACGGAAGGAGAAAGAACTCGCATGTCCGGCGGTATAAAAAAAAGCACAAAGCGACTGACCTTGTGCGCTGTCATGGTAGCCCTCGGAGTAGTCATTCTTTCGCTCGGCTCGCTTATCGAGGTGCTTGACCTGACGACATCTGCTTTCGCGGCAATGCTTGTGGTTTTAATTGTGATTGAGGTCGGCGGTTTCTGGCCGTGGCTCGTATATGCCGCGACGGGGCTTTTAGCTTTGCTTCTGCCGCTGAAGCTTGCGGCGGCGTTTTATCTTCTGTTCACAGGATATTACCCGATAATAAAAGAGAAAATCGAGAAGCTGGGAAGCAGGGTGCTGCAGTGGGCGATAAAGCTCGCTATACTGAACGCCGCGCTGACTTTGGCAATTCTGGCTGGTAAATATATATTTACGGCCGCAGACACTGAGTTTGATTTCACATGGATGCTGTATCCGGTCGGCAATGCCGCGTTCGTGCTGTTTGACGTCGCGCTGACAAGGCTGATCTCGCTCTATATCTTCAAATGGAGAAAGAAACTCAGAATCACGGATTTGAAATAGCGGTTCAATCTTTTGTAAATCAAAAGGGGGGAAAACTGATGTTTTCTCCCCTTTGCGCGTTTACATATAATGCGTGTTTTATTGCAATTTCATATCCCCGGGTTTAATCCATTTGATTTTGCGGAGAAGCTCGCAGATAGCGACAGACAGCAGCGCAGGGAGTACGAAGCAGATAAGTATTAGAGCAATCCAGTCTATTGCGGTGACCGAGTCGGGGTAGGTGCCGCCGAACCAGCCGAGAATAATGCCGATGGGACCGAGCAGGCCGCAGGTGCCCATTCCGGAGTTGATCGCCTCGCCGTACATTCTGAAATTGAATACGACGGTGGCGAGAGGCCCGGTTATAAGCGAGGCGATTGTGGGCGGCAGCCAGATGAGAGGATTTTTAACTATGTTCGGCATCTGAAGCATGCTGGTGCCGAGCCCTTGAGAGAGCAAGCCGCCCCAGCCGTTTTCACGGAAGCTCATTGTAGCGAATCCGACCATCTGTGCGCAGCAGCCCGCGACAGCGGCGCCGCCTGCGAGAGCAAGGCCGGGGTCTCCGTTGGCTCCGGTAAGCAGGAGTGCCGCGCAGATAGCCGCGCTGCTGATAGGAAGCGTCAGCGCCATTCCGATGACGACCGAGACTATCATGCCCATGACAAACGGCTGGCAGGTCATCGCCCACGAGATGAACTTGCCTATATAGCCGACGGCCGTGCCGATATAGGGAGCGATGAGAATCGAGAGCGCGCCGCCGGTAAATACGGTTACAAATGGTGTGACGATAATGTCAACCTTTGTTTTCTTTGAAACGAGCATGCCGATTTCGGCGGCGGCAATAGCTATGAAAAGCACCGCCAAGGGGCCTCCGGCGCCGCCCTTGGCGTTAGCGGCATATCCGACTGCCGCGGAGGAGTAGATAACAAGGGGATGGGCTTTAAGAGCGTATGCAATGGCTACCGCCATAGCAGGTCCGGCTACCGCCTTTGCAAAGCCGCCTATGTCCTTAAAGAAAGAAAAGCCGGGGATAAGACCGATTGCGGAAAAGATTGCTCCGATAAGAAGCGACGCGAAGAGGCCGTGCGCCATGGCGCCCATGGCGTCGATGAAGTAACGTTTCATGAGTTTTTTGAACATAGCGGTTTTCTCCTTGACAGTTAAATGTTGAAAATAAAATTATTCCTCTTTGGTCTTAAGAAGGATCTGCTTTAGAATTTTTTCGCGGGCGCCGGGGAGGAGGTTCTCCCGTATTTGTTCTATTTCTCCTTTGTCGCACAGCGACGCCACCTCGGGGTCGAGCGGGATCCGTCCGAGCAGCTCCACGCCGTACTCATTGGCGGTTTCGGCGACACGGCTTTTGCCGAAAACAGCTATTTCGCGTCCGCAGTCCGGACATTTGACATAACTCATGTTTTCGACTATTCCGAGCACCGGAATGTTCATCTGCTTGGCCATGTTGAGCGCTTTTTCGACTATCATTGAAACAAGCTCCTGAGGGCTTGTGACAATGACTATCCCGTCAAGCGGGATGCCTTGGAATATTGTCAGCGGCACGTCTCCTGTTCCGGGTGGGCAGTCTATGAAAAGGAAATCAATGTCATGCCATACGACGTCCGACCAGAACTGTCTGACAGTGCCTGCGATTACCGGACCGCGCCATATGACCGGCCGCTTTATGTCATTCAGCAGCAGATTGACCGACATGACGTCGATACCGCCCTTCGTCTTTGGAGGAAAAATGCCTCTGTCGTCGTAATCGACGTCGGCGGACAGCCCGAACGCTTTGGGAATCGAGGGGCCGGTGATGTCGGCGTCCATGATGCCGACTTTATAGCCGCTGCGCTTGAAGTCCACTGCCAGCGCCGAGGTTACAAGCGATTTCCCGACGCCGCCCTTGCCGCTGACCACCGCGACAGTGTGGCGGACCGAGCTTAGCGGGTTTAGGGGGAAAAACTGACGGTCTTTTTTGTTTGCGGACGGGCATGAGCTGCCGCAGCTTGAACAGTTGTGGGAACATTCTTCTGACATACTGAAAATAATACCTTTACCTTTCGAATATTGCAAGTCCGCGCCGGCATATTTGTGACGCGGCGGAAATTCCGCCGTCTTTTACGGTACGGCGTCGGTTCAGGCTCTGCAGGATCCGAGCTGACCCGCATGGAAAAATATCTTTAAGACCCTGACCGGCTGCTGAAATAAATTGCTCATATTATACACCTGTCAATTAAATTTGGCAAGTGTAAAGTTCAAATATCTCGGAAATGCACAATTATTATGCCCGGGCGTCCGAAGAAATGTAAATAATTCCGAAAATTCGGCGCCGCTCTTGAAATAATCGGGAAAAAAGGATATACTAATATTTTGGAATGTAATAAAAAAGGAGTTTTTATGTCAAATAAACTTCAGAAGCTCGATAAATTCAAGGGAGTCGGCGGACCTGTCCTGACAGTTGTCATGGACGGTGTCGGAATCGCTCCCGATTCAATCGGAAACGCTGTAACCGGGGCGTATGCCAAAACGCTTGAGATGCTTATGCAGAAGTACCCGATGGTAAAGCTCAAGGCCCACGGAACGGCGGTGGGGCTGCCGTCTGACGAGGACATGGGCAACTCCGAGGTCGGGCACAACGCGCTTGGCGCGGGACAGGTCTTCGCTCAGGGAGCGAAGCTTGTCAGCAATTCGATTGAGTCCGGCAAGATGTTCGCCTCAGCTACATGGCGCGAGCTTGTCTCAAATGTAAGGAACAGCGGCGGAACGCTGCATTTTCTCGGACTCTTCTCTGACGGAAACGTTCACTCGCACATCGATCACCTCAAGGCGATGATAGTCGAGGCTAAGGCTGAGAATGTTCGCCGAGTTAGAATTCATATACTTATTGACGGACGCGACGTCGGAGAAACCTCGGCGCTTGAATATATAGAGCCGTTCGAGGCATTCTTGTCCGGGCTGCGCTCGGCTGATTTTGACGTTATGATAGCGTCGGGCGGCGGAAGAATGAAGATTACGATGGACAGGTACGAGGCCGACTGGGGCATGGTCGAGCGCGGCTGGCACGCCCATGTGCTGGGCGACGCGCGGCAGTTCGCGTCGGCATCCGAGGCGGTAAAGACGTACCGCGCCGAACTGCACGTGATTGACCAGGATCTTCCCGCGTTCGTTATCGCGAAGGAAGGAAAGCCGGTCGGCACGATAAACGACGGTGACAGCGTGATTTTCTTCAATTTCCGCGGCGACCGCTCGATTGAAATTTCAAAGGCATTTGACAGCGCAGAGTTCGACAAGTTCGACAGGGTGCGCTATCCGAAGGTTATGTACGCCGGAATGCTCGAGTACGACGGTGACCTGCACATACCGAAGAGGTTTCTTGTCAACCCGCCTGAAATATCAAACACCATGGGTGAGTATCTTGCGAATACAGGCATAAAACAGCTTGCTATTTCCGAAACGCAGAAATACGGGCATGTGACATACTTCTGGAACGGAAACAAGTCTGGCAAGTTTTCGGAGGAGCTTGAGACATATATTGAAATTCCATCCGACCGCGTACCGTTCGAGCAGCGTCCGTGGATGAAGTGCGCCGAGATAACCGACAAGCTCATCGAGTGCATAGAGTCGGGAAAGTACCGTTATCTGCGTGTAAACTATCCGAACGGAGACATGGTGGGACACACCGGATCTCTTGAAGCTACCCGCTGCTCTATCGAGGCGCTCGATCTGCAGCTCGGAAGGCTTCTGGCTGCGGTTGACAAGGCAGGCGGCGTGGCGCTTATCACGGCAGACCACGGCAATGCCGACGAGATGCTCGAACTGGATAAGAAGACAGGCCTTCCTAAGCTGGACAAGGAAGGGCGCTTCAAGGCAAAGACCAGCCATACTCTCAATCCCGTGCCCTGCATTATCTACGACAATGTGACCTCTGGCGCATATAAAGTTAAGGAGGACCGGGGGCAGTTCGGACTTTCGAATGTCGCCGCGACTATGGTCAACCTTATGGGGTACAAGGCTCCGGAAATGTGGGACGAGTCTATAATTGACGTTAAATAATTTATATAAGAACAAAAGGCGGCTCTTGGCGGAGCCGCCTTTTGAATTATATCCTGATGATTGCCGAATAACTGGATTCCGTGTGTTGACACCGCCGATAATAAATGGTAAAATACTATACGGGTAAAGGCCGCATTGCGGCATGGAGGTTGAAAAATGAGAAAAAAGCACTTTATTGCACTATTGCTTGTTCTGGTTATGCTCGCCGCATCATCCTGTAACGGCAGCGGGGAAGGCGTCGGAAGCAACACTGATACCTCAGCTTTATCGTCCGGCGTGACGGAAGACACAACTGTGGCCGAAGCGGTGCGTTTGATTGAGAACGGCGGAAGCCGCTTTGTTGTGACAAGACCCGACAATTCGGGAGAATTAGTGATTGAGGCGATGAAAACAGTAATCAACGGTATAAACGATAAAACCGGCGTCAGCCTGTCGCCGAAGACAGACTGGCTCAACAGCTCCGCCGGAGAAACGGCTCCGGAATATGAAATTCTGATCGGCGCAACAAACCGTCCCGAGACCGCGGAGGTGACTGCAAAAATCAATGGAGAATTCGACTATCGCATCGAGGTTGTGGGAAAAAAGCTTGTTATTGCGGGCGGGAGCGATCTGGCCACGCTGCGTGCGGCCGAATATTTTATAAATAATTTATTTTCGAATGATTTTGCTGTAACTTCCGGAGTTCTTTATGCCGGGCAGTGCTCGGAAGAAGACAGGATAGTACTGCTTGACGGCGAGGTTTCCCGGAAGGTAACAGAGCTGTATTCCGGAGTTACAAGCACGCACTATGTGCTTTCGGCTGACAGCAAATACGGACAGCAGGATTTCACAGTGGTTGAGTTCAATCCCAAGCAGGCTGATCTGTATTTTGATGTGGTGATGGGCGGTACATACGCGACGACACTGAAAACGGTAAAAGCCACGGTCGAAGGCTTTGCAAATAGCAACGGCGCAGGAAAGACTCCGATTGCCGCGATAAACGGCGACCTGTGGATGGTTTCATACGCCCACGCGCGTGTTCTCGGCAGTACAACCACATATAAGAACTACAGCGATCCGGTTGTTACGAAGGCTCTGACCGTGCCGCGCGGCTTCAATATGTACAACGGTGAAATAATAACATCAGCACATATGACGCAGGAGACTCCGTACGAAGGCACTTTTTATGCTTTCGGAATCACCGAGGACGGTGTGCCGGCTCTCGGCAATCCGCAGGTGGGAATCAGCATAAAGGACGTGACTCAGAACACGACCACGACGGCGGACGGGCTTAACCGTCTGCCCGCTAACAACGCGCTGGTTATGTACTCCGACAAGCTGTCAAACAATTATTCTCTTGACGAGGCATACGAGGTAATTATAGACTGCTCGTATGATTATGTGGTATGCCACGGGGCCGTGATAACTGGAACGGTGACGGCTGTGACAAAGCCTGGCGAGGCAAAGCAGGCATTTACAGCGAACCGAATTGTCTTGACGGCACGCGGAAACAGGATTGATAGAATTAGCGGGATAAAGGTGGGCGATATAATCGAAATATCGATTACTGTAACCGACAAAATGGGCAACAGCGCCATCTGGCAGAAGATGAAGAACGCCGTGGGCGGCCATATACCGGCGGTTATCAAGGGCATATCGCAAAATTCGTCCGACTCGACGCAGTATCCCATGAGCGTGATCGGCATCAAGAGAAACGGGAATGTCGTGATGCTGACGAATGATGGCCGTCAGTCGGGCTACAGTATTGGCATAAAAATCAGCCAGCTTGACGAGCTCTGCGCCGACCTTGATATCGTAACCTGCCTTCTGCTTGACGGAGGCGGCAGCGCTTCTATGGTGCAGCTGCTTGGCGGAACCTATACGCTTGTCAATCGTCCGAGCGACAAGTTTGCCGACGGAACCTATGGCAGCCCGCGCAGCGTTGTGAATACGGTGATACTCTCATACGGGCCAAAGCGGAGCTGATAGACGTATTGCGGAGGGACAGAATGCGTACAAAGTGGATAATCGAAACCAGTGACGGGGAACATACTGTCGAATACAGAAGGTCGTTGTTTGGAATTGTCAGCGTGACCATCGACAATGACAGCTTCAGGCTGGGGTTTGTCAGCCTGTTTGCCCGGAGAAGCGAGCCGTTCAGAGTCGGAGACGAGCAATGCGTGCTGACGATAAAACGCGGGGGTAAGGCTGAGATATCAGCCTCCGCCTGCGAAGTTAAGAAGGTAGGCGCCGGTACATAAAAGCGCGCCCTGCCGCAAAACGGCAGGGCGGTAATCGGCGGATTAAAAGTCCGGCGGAACATTTTATAAAGTTCCGCCGGGCATATTTTTATTACTTAAGTTCTGCGAAGTACTTTATTGTGCGGACCATCTGGCTGGTGTAGCTGTTCTCGTTGTCATACCAAGCAACGACCTGTACCTGATAGGTGTTGTCGTCGATCTTTGTGACCATTGTCTGTGTTGCATCGAACAGCGAGCCGTATGTGATGCCGATAATATCGCTGGAAACGAGTTCCTCCTCGGTATATCCGAAAGACTCGGAGGAAGCAGCCTTCATTGCGGCGTTGATGCCTTCAGCTGTGATATCCTTGCCCTTTACGACAGCGACGAGGATTGTTGTGGAACCTGTGCGAACCGGAACTCTCTGAGCAGAACCGATGAGCTTCTTGTTCAGTTCAGGGATAACAAGGCCGATAGCCTTAGCGGCGCCGGTGCTGTTCGGCACGATGTTCTCTGCTGCGGCGCGTGCGCGGCGGAGGTCGCCTTTTCTGTGCGGTCCGTCAAGAACCATCTGGTCGCCCGTGTAGGCATGAACGGTGGTCATGATGCCGCTGACGATCGGAGCGTAGTTGTTGAGCGCCTTAGCCATGGGAGCAAGGCAGTTTGTGGTGCAGGAAGCGGCGGAAATAATCTGGTCGTCCTTTGTAAGTGTCTTCTCGTTGACGCTGTAGACGATGGTCTTGAGGTCGTTTCCGGCGGGAGCGGAAATGACAACCTTTTTGGCGCCGGCTGTGATATGAGCCATAGCGGCATCCTTCGAGGTATAGAAGCCTGTGCACTCGAGCACGACGTCAACGTTAAGAGCGCCCCACGGGCAATCCTTTGCGTCCTTTATAGCGAAGATTTTGATTGTTTTGCCGTCGACAGTGATGCTGTCTGCGCCTGCGCTGACCTTGTCCGCGAGAGCGTATCTGCCCTGTGCGGAGTCATACTTAAGAAGATGAGCGAGCATGGCGGGGCTTGTGAGGTCGTTAATTGCGACTATCTCATAGCCGGGAGCGCTGAACATCTGTCTGAAAGCAAGGCGGCCGATGCGGCCGAACCCGTTGATTGCAACTTTTACTGACATTTGGGAATCCTCCGTTTATATAATATTTGATTTTCTTTTTGTTTTTGCGTCTGGGAATACTTCCCACAGCCCACACAGATATATTTTATCGCAAAATCGACAAATATACAAGTCATTTGCGGAAAAATTATCAAATTTGGAAGTTTGCAGATTTCATAAAGCGAAATAAGAAATTTTGTGTGCAATATCACAATAGAATCGCAAAAAATCCGGGTGTCTTTCGGGATTAGACGTCTGAGGGAGGGAAATCCGAGGGGGAGACGCGAGGAGAGCGTTTCAGACGGCGCTTCTCGCGCAGGGTGAGGAGCACAAAGGCGGGGAGCGCGGCGGACCGCTTAAGGCGCGAAGGATTCCGGGCGATTCTCCAGAACCATTCAAGGCCCGCGGCTCTGAGGAGCGAGGGAGCGCGGCGGACATTTCCGGACCAGACGTCGATGGAGCCGCCGAGTGCCATGATGACTTTAACGCCGGCAAGGCTTGAACGGCTTGCGGCAGTCCATTCTTCCTGGCGGGGGAACCCGAGGCAGACGATGAGAAGGTCGGGAGAAGCGGTGTTTATATCGTTGAGTATTGAGGCATTTTCCTCACCGGTCAGGCTGAAATAACCATGTCTTGCGCCGCAGATGACAAGTCCGGGGAAACGCGAGGCGAGGCGTGACGAAGCTTTTTCAGCGACACCTGGCTTTCCGCCCAGCAGGAATACACGTATGCCGTCAGGTCGGCACATTTCGAAAACAGTCTCGGCAAGCTCGATGCCGGGTACGCGGCAGGGAAGCGGGGAGCCGAGTTTTTTGGAAGCCCAGAAAGCGCCGATGCCATCGGGGACATTGAGGCTGCCGGAATTTATCAGGGAACAGAGACGGATGTCCTTTGAACAGCGGTAAATAATCTCGGCGTTTGGCGTGAACACCGTGTAAGGCGTGCGTGGCGTGCCGTTTTGCCGGAGCAGTCCGGCGATGTGCAGAGCGGCGCCGGATAAATCGACCCGGTCAAGCCGGACGCCGTGAATACTGACAATATTGAAAGCCTCGTTTGATTTTTCCATGCCGCCTTTACCTCCGGATTATGATAACGCATCTCTCCAATTATTTACTTTTTGCTTGACAATAATACTGTGTTGGGATATAATAATCATTAAAATAATTAGAACTGATGAGCTGCAATTGAAAGGAATCGCAAAATGTCACAGGATAAGAAACTGGTCGAGCAGATAACCCCGATGGATGCTGACTTTGCCCAGTGGTATACGGATATTGTAAAAAAGGCTGAAATGGCGGACTATTCTGGAGTCAAAGGCTGCATGATAATCCGGCCTTACGGCTATGCCGTATGGGAGAATATTCAGCGCGACCTCGACCAAAGGTTCAAACGGCTCGGACATGAGAACGTATATATGCCGATGTTCATTCCCGAAAGCCTGCTGCAGAAGGAGAAGGACCATGTGGAAGGATTCGCGCCCGAGTGCGCTTGGGTGACAATCGGAGGGCAGAACCAGCTTGCGGAGCGGCTCTGCATCAGACCGACGTCCGAAACTCTTTTCTGCGAGCATTTTAAGGATATAATCCACTCATACCGCGACCTGCCTAAGCTTTACAATCAGTGGTGTTCAGTCGTGCGCTGGGAGAAAACCACGCGTCCTTTCCTGCGCACATCGGAATTTCTCTGGCAGGAGGGACACACGATGCACGAAACCGAGGCCGAGGCGCGCAGTGAAACAATTAGGATGCTCAAGTGCTACGAGGATTTCTACCGCGAAACACTTGCGATACCTGTTGTGACCGGACGCAAGACCGAGAAGGAGAAATTTGCCGGGGCGATGGAAACATACACCGTTGAGCCGATGATGCACAACGGCGTGGCGCTTCAGGGCGGCACCTCGCACTATTTCGGAGACGGATTTGCTCGTGCGTTTGAAATAACCTATACCGACCGCGAGAACCGGATTAAGTACCCGCATCAGACCTCATGGGGAGTATCGACCAGGATGATCGGCGCAATTATTATGACGCACGGCGACGACTCCGGGCTTATCCTGCCTCCGGGAGTGGCTCCGGTTCAGGTTGTCATAATACCTGTCGCTCAGCACAAGCCGGGCGTGCTTGAGGCGGCGGCGAAGCTGCGCGACACCCTTGCGGAGAAATACCGTGTCAGACTTGATGACAGCGACAACTCGACGGGCTGGAAATTCAGCCAGTATGAGATGAAAGGCGTTCCGCTGCGTCTTGAGCTGGGTCCGCGCGACATAGAGAACAATTCTTGCGTTCTTGTCAGCCGCGTGACAAGGGAAAAGACGGTTGTATCGCTTGACAATATCATAAGCGAGATCGGCAAATCTCTTGCCAAGGTTCACGACGAGCTGTACGCTCGGGCGGAGCAGAACCTTAAAAACAAAACCTTTGACGCGCACTCATATGACGAGTTTCTCGACATCGCCGCGAACCATCCGGGCTTTATCCGCGCCATGTGGTGCGGCGATTCGGAGTGCGAGGACAAACTGAAGGATGTTACCGGCGGAGTGAAATCGCGCTGCATACCTTTCCATGAAGATCACCTTGCCGACACCTGCGTATGCTGCGGTAAGCCGGCAAAGCACATGGTCATCTGGGGCAGACAGTATTAAGCAGTATTAAGAATAAAATAAAGGCTGTTGAATTATTAACAGCCTTTTATTAAAAGCTTTATTTTTGATTTTCATTCGCGAGGCGCTTATCTTAAAAGCGCCGTATTCCCAAATCCGGGGGCGGGGCCCCTGTTATTATCTCACGGAGGGCGGGATGAGGAAGTTCAGGGATATTGCCGGAGAATTTTTTGCGACGTTAAAGCTGATGGATTTCTGGCTGCTCGGCGCGACTGCCGCGCTCTCGCTTGCAAGCATTGTCACTCTTGCGGGAGGGTATTCCGTATTCGGGCTTAAGCGGATACTGATGCAGCTCGGCGCCACGCTTGCCGGTTTTGTGTTCATGTTTCTAATTGCGGCGCTTGATTACCGGACGCTTTCCGAGAAACTCGGACTGATACTGTACGGCGGCGCGGTTCTGCTGCTTGCCGTCACCCTTGTTTTCGGGACAAACGAGGGCGAGAACCGCAGCTGGCTTTACATACCCGGAGTTCCGTTCGGGATACAGCCGTCTGAATTTGTCAAAGCGGTGTTTTTCCTGACTTTTTCATTTCATCTTTTCAAGGTAAAAAAACGGATAAACAGGCCGAAGACATTATTCTGGCTGCTTGTTCATGCCGGTATCCCGGTCGGACTCATACTGCTTTCCGGAGATCTCGGCGTTGCGCTTGTGTATGCTGGCATAATTGCCGTCATGCTGTTTTATGCGGGGCTTAGCCTCTGGTATTTTCTCGGCGCAGCCGTGGCGGGCGTTGCGGCATGGCCGCTTGTCTGGCATTTTCTGCGAGAGGACCAGAGAATCAGAATTCTCGTCGGTTTCAACCCGGACCTTGACCCCGAGGGCAAGGGATTCCAGCCGATCTTGTCACGTTCGGCTGTTGCGAACGGAGGATTTTTCGGGCAGGGGATTTTTGAGGGAAGCGTGTTCAAAAAACTGCCGGCGGCGCACACGGACTTTATGTTCGGAACATACTGTGAAAAATTCGGGTTTATCGGGGCGGTTGTACTGATAGGGCTGCTTGTGTTTATCGTAGTCCGGGTGGTGAAGCTTTCAAGGCTGACCCGTGGGGACTGCGGCACCTTCATATGCGTAGGATTTGCAGGCATGATAATTGTGCAGTCCATTGAAAACATCGGCATGTGTCTTGGTATGCTGCCAGTCATAGGCATTACGCTGCCGTATATGAGCTACGGCGGGTCGTCGGTGCTTGCCATCTATATAATCACCGGAATAGTACAGAGCGTGGCGGTGCACAGGAACCGGCTTCATATTGATCTTGAAAATTACTGAAAGCAAAATTCAAAAGCGGAATATTTGTCCTCACCGCACAATATAATTGCAACAGGAAAGTCGCAATTATCTGTGCGGGAGGATTTTACATATGTTCATTTATTCGGTGCGAGCCTCGACACTTAGATTTTTCGGGGTGCTCTGCGTCGCACTGGTGACGCTGATAACACTTTTGACATTCGTTCCTGCGATTGACGGCGGCGCTGCAAATACTTCTGCCGGTGTGGCGTCATCAGGCTCTAAGTCAATCAGATACGATAAAATCAAGAGCGCCGCCGACGCGGCAGAGTTTCTCAGCCAGTTTGGCTGGGAGGTAAACGCGACGCCGGTTGAGGAGACCGACGTGACCATACCTTCCGAGTTCGACCGTATTTTCACGAGCTACAACGAGATACAGAAGCAGCAGGGGCTTGACTTGTCGAAATACAAGCATAAGACTGTCACCCGCTATACCTTCGAGCTGACCAACTATGACGATTACAACGGAAAGGTTTACGCCAATGTCTTGGTTTACAGAAACAGGGTCATAGGCGGTGATATATGTTCCGCTGACATGACGGGGTTCATGCACGGATTTGACATAAACTGAAAAGAAAAACGGCTTCCGTCGCGGAGGCCGTTTTTGTGATGCGGTTATGAATTTTTCAGTGGGTAAAGGAAACGGGAGTCAATCCGTATTATTTTATAATTCTTCCTCTTCGGAATACACTTTAATGCCGTCGAGTCTGCCTGCTTCGCGGAAACCTGAGATTTCTCCGCGCTGGAGAGCCCCGAAGATGCGGTATCGGAGTCCTTTGTTACGGCGTTCAAGGTCTAAAAGAAGTTTTTTCATCTCGGCCCGTTCGGTATTTCCGTTGGCGGGACAGGATGATTCGACGACAGGGAGGCTGACTTTGGAGGCGAAATAACGTATGTCCTTTTCGGGCATATAAATCATAGGGCGGATAAGATAGAGGTCGCGCCGCGAGAGGTATGTCACGGGCTGGAAGCAGCCGATGCGGCCCTCATAGAACAGATTGAGCATAAAGGTTTCGACGGCGTCGTCGAAGTGGTGGCCGAGAGCGACTTTGCCGCAGCCGATGTCCTTTGCGGCGGCGTGGAGCGCTCCGCGGCGCATTTTTGCGCAGAGCGAGCAGGGGTTTGATTCCTTGCGCACCTCAAAAATGATTTTTGAAATCTGAGTCGGTATTATGTGATAAGGGACGTCAAGAGCCGCGCAGAGTTCGGCGATTTTTGAAAAGTCGGTATTTTCAAAGCCCATGTCTATTGTAATTGCGTGAAGTTCAAACTTTTTCGGATAGAAACGCCTCATTTCCGAGAGCGCGCAGAGAAGAGTGAGCGAGTCTTTGCCGCCCGAGACGCCGACAGCGATTTTGTCGCCGTCTGTTATCATTGAGTAATCGTCGACGGCGCGGCGGACGAAGCTGAGCACGCGTTTTATATTTTCCATAATCAAGCTAATCCTTAATACAATCCTTTTAGAGCAGGCAGGTGTTGTAAACCGCCGCGGCGCGGTCGGTATAGACGCGCGGGCGCACATCAGGTCCGTCGCGGTAAATAATCAGAGGAGGAGTGATGTCGAGCGAAGGAGAACCGCCGAGGCGCGATTCGACAAGGACAATCGACGGAGGCGAGGCGGCGTCTGACTGTACGAAGGTCATGCGTTTAGGCTCGAGCCTGCTGTTTCTCAGTGCGGACATAAGATCGGCGAGCCGGTCCGGGCGGAATACCGAGTAAAACCTTCCGCCGAATCTGAGCAGCCGCGCGGCAGCGGCGCAGAAGTCGTCGATGCCGCCGTTTTCTTCGTGTCTGGCAATGCTTTTCATGTCGCTGCTGCAGCGTTTCCCGTGTCCTTTATGCATATAAGGAGGATTTGCATACACCACGTCAAGCTCTCCGCCTGTGTCGCAGGACTTAATATTTCTGATGTCTGTGCAGAGTTGCGTGATTATCGTTTCGAAACCGTTGGCGGAAATATTGCGGCGGCCGAGCTGCGCAAAATCGGGCTGGATTTCGACGGCGTATATATGTCCGAGTTTGCCGCGCGCGGCGCAGAGAAGCGAAACGATGCCGGTGCCGCTGCCGAGATCCGCCGCGCGCGCACGCGGCTCGGGGCGCACAAAAGCGGCGAGCATATACGCATCGGTGCCGAAGGTAAGCCCATCCTTTTTTTGAATAAGCCTGATTTTTTCATTAACCTCGTCGATTCTCTCGCCGTCGAGGGGCGGTGTAGGGGGGCAGCTGTTCACATTAGTCCTCCTGTTCTCTATAACAAAACGGAGCAGCCGAAAGGCTTCCCCGTTTGTTTTCCGGACAGAATATATGTAGCCGGATTATTCTGCCTTGGGTGCTCCGACGGGACAAACGTCCGCGCAGGATCCGCAGTCTATGCACTTATCGGGGTCTATAACGTATTTGCCGTCTTTTTCGCTTATAGCCTCGACAGGACACTGATCGGCGCAGGTTCCGCATGCGATGCAGTCGTCTGAAATTTTGTAAGCCATCTTAGTATACCTCCGAGTAATTGTATGATTATATTGTAACACAGCAATGTGGTTTTTGCAATCAAAAATTAAAAAATTATAGGCCGGCGAAGAAAATTTTACCTGATTTTCTCTGCGTCCGGCCTAATATATGTCAAAAAAACAATAAAATCCCGCCGGCTGCAAATGCAGAAAATCAAAAAACAGAAAACTATCGGTCAGGCTGGGATATTACTCTTCCTTCTCGCCTTCCTCGCTGGTTTTGTCCTTATCCTTATCGTTATCCTTGTCGCGGTCGCTGGCCTGCGGGCGCGACAGCACCCTGACGTCGGCACGGTTGAATGTCTTGGGAGGATTGTCCTGTTTGTCGGAAAGTCTGACTTTAATCATGCCGGAAAGCGGGTTGATTTCGGTTACCACGCCGTCCCCGTCGGCGGTTCTGACCACGGAATCGACGGGAGGAGTCTGCCTGATTTCATCCACATATGTGTCGTATTCATAGCGCAGGCAGCACATGAGCCGGCCGCAGCAGCCGGATATTTTATTTGAGTTGAGCGAAAGATTCTGCTCTTTCGCCATTTTAATCGAAACCTGAACGAAATCAGAGAGGAAAGTCGAGCAGCAGAGCGGGCGGCCGCAGGCTCCGATTCCGCCGAGCAGTTTAGCTTCGTCGCGAATTCCGATCTGCCGCAGTTCTATTCTCGTGCGGAAAACAGAGGCGAGGTCCTTGACCAGCTCGCGGAAATCGACGCGTCCGGCCGAGGTGAAGTAAAACAGCAGCTTTGAGTTGTCGAAGGTGTATTGAGCGTCTACAAGCTTCATGTCAAGCTCGTGCTTGGCGATTTTTTCAAGACAGATATTGAAGGCTTCCTTTTCGCGCTTATGGTTCTGTTCGTTATGCTCGGCGTCCTCTCGGGTAGCTATTCGGATTAGCGGGCGCAGCGGCGGAACTATGTCTTTTTCAGCGACCCGGCGGTTGGGGAGGTGGACTTCGCCGTATTCCGGCCCGCGCGCTGTTTCAACGATAACAAAGTCCCCTTGCTGAACTTTTATTCCGCCCGGGGCGAAATAATATACTTTTCCGGCTTGTTTGAACCTGACTCCGATCACCTCTACGGAACCGGCGGCATCAGAGGCTGTCGGCACGGCTTGTTTTCCGGCATCGAAGTCAAAAGAGGAAAAGTCCGGCATCCTGTTCGCCTGCACCCCGCCGGGGACATCAGCAGAGGTTTTTTCAGTTTCGCCTGCTTCCTTAGCGACAGGAATTTCCCAAACAGGCTGCGGCGCCAGTGTTTCGGCTGAATCGTTGGCATCAGTTCCTTCTTTTACGGAAGGCTCGTGCTCGCCGCTGCCGCTGGGAACTGCGTTCTTGTTCTGTATATCGTCCATTATTTTAGCATTCCTTTCAGTATGTGCCCGCCGCCGTTATTCGGGCTGACGGTGCGCTTAGCTTATTAAGATCAAATTCAATAACGTCAGGCGGAGGTTGGCGTTCCTTTCAAGCATCATAGAAGCTCCGTCTGTTTTTTCGCGGAGCGAAAGCAGGCCCGAAAGAGAAAACCGGCATGATATGTCGAGCGCTTCCTCGCGGTCAGGCCAGAACAAAAGGGGAGCGTTATCTGATTTTTTCAGCACTATAAGGTCACGCAGCGCGTCTGACGCGGAAGAAAGCACGGCTGCGGCGTCCTCGCGCTTTTGCGGAAATAAAGATATGATTTGAAGCCTTTCAGACGCCGAAACTGAGGGAAGGAAAGCGCTGATAAAGCTTTTGGCAAGGCGGCGGCGTTCAATGACAGGCTTGCGGGCTTCTGGGTCGAGCAGGCAGAGCGCCTTTCCGATGCAGCCGCCCGATACGCTTATGATTTCCGCCAGCTCGTCCGGGGAAGAGGCCGACAATTCCGCGGCCCTTTTGTCATGCGTGACGATGTATTCTGAAACCGTACGAGTGTCAAGCAGGCTGGTGCGAAGAACCGGAGCGCGGCTTCGGACTGTTTCGAGCAAGACCGACGCTGACTGGCAGATAAGAAAGAAGACCGCGTATTCCGGCGGTTCCTCAAGCGTGAGCAGAAGGGCGTTCTGCGCCTGCGGAGTCATTTTATCGGCATCTTCAATAATATATACTTTATTTGCAAAATCATTCGGGACGGCGAGCACATCCTGCCTGATAAAGCGCGCCGAGTCAACTCCGACGGTGGATTTGTCTTTCTCCACAGTAATCCTTATCACATCCGGAGTTTTACCTCCGAATATTTTCCGGCAGGCCGCACATTCGAAGCATGGAAGTCTGCCGCAGGATTTTTTTTCGCAGGATAATGCCGCGGCGGCCGTGAGAGCGAGCGTTTTTCTCCCGCTTCCCGGCGGGCCTTCAATAATATAAGCGTGAGGGAAGCTGCCCTTTAGTATTTCTTCCGCAAGGCGCAGACGGAGCGGGATGTTTCCGGCGATATTTGAAAAATATCCGCTCATATCGCTTCCGCAGCCTCCTATAAAACAATTATTATATATTATATCAAATCATATACCCCATGTCAATCATCACCCGGCGTCACGTCTTAAATATAACCGGAAGGGATGTATCATTGTATTCCGCATTTTTCTTTATATGAGCAGCAAAACGCGGGCTTTGACATATAATGCTATTGGTTTACTTAATTTATCCGAGGTGATTTATATGAACAAAAACAATGTCTGGCCCTGCTATGCCGAAATGCCGGTAGTATCAGACTCGTATGTAAGGCTTTTGCATGCCTCTCCCGACGCGCCGCCGGTGGACGTTTATGCGGACGGCAGCCTTATAGCCAGGAATCTTGCATACAAACAGCTTACCAACTATGTTCCGGTAATGCCCGGAGAATATAATATTCAGGTATTTCCGGCAGGGCAAAAGCAGGCTCCTGTAATTAACTCAAATCTTGTAATACCGCCCGAGAGCAGCATTACTGTCGCCGCTTCCGGCATGCTCTCCGACATTAGTCTTTTGCCGATACGGGAGGCATATATGCCGATGGTCGACAGGCGGAGCTCATATGTCAGGTTTGCGCATCTGTCGCCCAACGCCCCCGCCGTCGACATTACGCTTCCCGACGGGACAAAACTGTTTTCCAACATAGGCTTCAGACAGCATTCAAACTATATTTCCGCAAATCCCGGCACATATACCCTGCTTGTAAAGCCTGCCGGCTCAGACAAGACCGTGCTAACAGTACCCGGCGTAAGGCTTGCGCCCGGAACGATCTATACTGTATATGCCGTCGGGCTGTTAAACGAAGAACCGCCTCTTGACACAATAATTGCCGTAGACGGGGATTATACATAAGCCGGTCAGGTGCTGGTGCAAAATGCAGACGAACGGCGAAAAAACGTTTGAGTTTTTCGCCGTTCGTAGTTCGTAGTTCGTAGTTCGTAGTTCGTCTTTCGTACCGGTACCTGTTGGCGCCCGATATTAGCCGCAGTTTTCCCAGTTGTGATAAACCTCAAGGACATCGTCGTAATTCTCAAGATTTTCAAGCAGAAGATTCATATGTCTTATGTCATCCTCGTTTTCAAGCGTGACATAAGTTGAAGGGATTTTATCCTTCTCTGCCGACTCGATTTCATATCCGGCAGCCTTAAGGGCGTCTCTGACAGCGTAGAGATCGTCAGGTTCGGTGTAGATTTCAAATCCGTCATCGTTCGCCACAAAATCGGCGGCTCCGGCCTCGAGCGCGTCCTCCATCAGCTTATCCTCGTTTTTGACGTTTTCGCGCAGAATAAATATTACGCCCTTGTCCGAGAACAGAAAGCTTACGCAGCCGACCTGTCCGAGGTTTCCGCCGAACTTGTCGAAATAATGGCGTATTTCCCCGGCCGTGCGGTTGCGGTTGTCTGTAGACGCCTCGACTATGACGGCGATTCCGCAGGGGCCGTAGCCCTCGTATGTGACCGGCTCGTAGTTTGCGCCCTCTCCGCCCAGCGCCTTTTTAATAGCGCGTTCGATGTTTTCGTTAGGAATATTGTTGTCCTTGGCCTTTGCTATGGCGTCGCGGAGCTTGGAGTTTGAAACTGGATCCCCGCCTCCGGCTTTGACCGCCATCGCGAGCTCTTTTCCTATTTTTGTAAACACACAGGCGCGCTGCGCGTCGGTTTTTTCTTTTTTATGCTTTATGTTTGCCCATTTGCTGTGTCCCGACATATGACTGTACCTCTAAATATATAAAATTAAATTTTTGACATTTTTTTAAGGCAGATAAGGCCGAACGCGCGGCCGAGAACAATATTGACGGCCTCTGTGAGCCTGATTCTTGTCGTTCTTACCGTCTCGTCCTCTTCATTCAGAATGCGGCAGTTGTGGTAGAAGCGGTTGAAAGCCGACGCTGCATCGAGTATGAAGCGCGTGACGTAGAAAGGTTCGTAATCTGCGAGCGCCGATTCGCAGCTCTCGCGGAAGCGGCATAGAATTTTCAGCAGGTCGCTCTCCTCGCGAGCGGTCAGCCTGAACGCGCAGTCCTTAACGCTGCCGGCTTTTTCAAGGATCGAGCAGGTGCGCGCGTAGGTGTACTGCACATACGGTCCGGTGTTTCCGTCGAAGGAGAGGGCGTCCTCCATTATGAAGTTGATGTCCCTCATGCGGCTGCCCGACAGGTAATAGAAGACAATCGCCCCTACGCCGACCGCCTCGGCGGCCTCGGCTTTGTTAGGCAGATTAGGGCTCTTTTCGTCCATTATGGCCGAAACCTTTTCTATCGCCAGAGCGAACAGATCCTTGAGCAGTATGACGTTTCCTGTGCGTGTGGCGAGCTTTTCGCCGTTGATGCTGACAGTTCCGTAGGGTACGTGAACCAGCTCGTCCGCCCAGTCGTAACCCATCAGTTCGAGCACCTTGAACCACTGACTGAAGTGCAGGCACTGACCGGCTGAAGTGACATAAATACATTTGTCGAAATTGTAATGCTCCTTGCGGTAGACGGCGGCGGCAATATCGCGCGTCGGATATAGCGTCGAGCCGTCGCGCTTAAGAATCAGGCAGGGCGGCATGCCGTATGCCTCAAGGTCGACGATAGACGCTCCGTCGTCAATTTTGAGCAGTCCTGACGCTTTCAGCTTTTCGACCTGCGCGGGCATTTTATCCGTGTAGAAACTCTCGCCGTTGTAGCTGTCGAAGGTGATTCCGAGCTGCTTATAGGTTTTCTGATATTCCTTAAGGCTGATTTCCACGAACCAGCGCCATAGGGCGAGGTTTTCCGGATCGCCGGTTTCGAGCTTATGGAACTCCGCCCTTGCCTTGTCTTCGAGCGTCGGGTCTTTTTCAGCCTCGGCGTGGAATTTTACATAGAGCGAAACGAGCTCGTCGATTTCCTTTTTTTCGACTTCCTCGCGGCTGCCCCAGAGCCTGAACGCCACGATCAGCTTTCCGAACTGCGTTCCCCAGTCGCCGAGGTGGTTTATGCCTACGCACTCGCACCCGGCGAACTCAAAGAGCTGTTTTAGCGAATGGCCTATGACGGTCGTCCCGAGGTGTCCGATGTGAAAAGGCTTAGCCACATTCGGCGACGAGTAGTCGAGTACGATTTTCATGCCTGCATAACCTTCGGGCGCGCCGTATTTTTCGCGCTTTTCAAGTATCTCGGGCAGCACGCTTGCAGCAAGATAGCTGTCGGATATTCTGATGTTGAGATATCCATTGACTGCGCTGGCCATGCCGCAAGGGCCGGTGCTTTCCGTCGATTTCAGAGCGTCCGCCAGCGCCGAAGCAATCTGTACCGGAGAGCGGCGCAGGAGTCTGCTCAGCTTGAAGCATGGAAGAGCAAGGTCTCCGAGCGAGGTGTCGGGCGGATACTCAAGCATTCCCAAAATATCGCCCGAGGACACAGCCGCGCCCGGAAAAGCGCCTGCCGCGCACTCCGCGATTTTTTCGGAGATAAGTTTTTTGATTGTCTGCATTGTTATTCCTCTTTTGATATGTGATGTCCTTCCGGATAATACGTATATAAAAAAGCTGATTGTCAATTATAAGTTAACCGGCATACCTTCGCGCCGATAAAAGAAACAAGCTTTGCTCTGTCAATATAGAGCTGCGCCCCGCGCACGCCCGCGCTGACGGTGATTTTTTCGTGTTTTTCCGCGCTCTCGTCAAAGAATGTCGGGAAAGCCTTTTTCATGCCTATCGGTGAGCATCCGCCTCTGATGTATCCTGTCAGTCCGAGCAGGTCTTTGACATGCACCAGTTCCACCCGTTTGTTTCCGGTCGCCGCGGCGGCGGTTTTAAGGTCTATCTCCTTGTCAACCGGTATGCAGAAAACCACATATCCGGTTTTATCTCCCTGCGCCACAATCGTCTTGAAAACCACCTCGCAGGGCAGATTTATCTGTTCGGCAATGTGTATGCCGGATAGGTCGTTCTCGTCGACCTCGTATTCGAGCACCTGATATTCGATTTTTGCCGTATCAAGCCGGCGCATCGCGTTTGTCTTGTTCATTGTATTCTGTCGTGCCTTTCGTCGGTACTCATGTTATGTATTTTTTCCTGAGCGTACCCGTCGGCCGCACCCGGCTTTTTCGTGCCGGATAAAATTTCCCGGTAATGCTGGAGCACCGACTTACGGGTTATGATTCCCATGAACATCCCCCTGTCGTCAACCACGGGTACAAAGTTCTGCTCGGTCACGCGCACAATCAGCTCATCCATCGTGGCCCGTATATTCACCGCGGGGTTCCAGCCTTTCCGCAGTATCGAAGATATATGATAATTTTCCTGTTCCTTCAACGTACTCTCGCCGCTGTCTATTATATGCCAGAGGAAGTCGCCTTCGCTGACGGTTCCCGCATATGTGCCGTCGTCGTCTATCACCGGCATTGCGGTATAGCCGTGATGTCTCATTTTTTCGAGTCCCTGCCGCAGTGTCGCGCGGCTGTTGAGAAACGCAACCGATGATTTGACGGTTATAAGAAATATAATATTGTTCTTTCCGCCGACCATTTTGACCGCCTTTTCTGTATTCATTATATTTGTGCCTTGAGCTGAAGTATCTATATTGGGTAAATGCCGAACGGCTGCTTTCGCCCAGCCGTTTTGTTTTCTGCGCCTATTCGCATTCAGGCGAGCGCCCCTCCTCGATCATTTCCTTCGCGGCTTTACGCTGCGTGTCGGTTATGCTTATGCCTCCGAGGATACGTGCGATCTCGTTTATGCGGCCTGCCTCGTCAAGCGTCGTGACCGTGGTTTCCGCGCGCCCGTCCTTTTCGGATTTTGATATAAGCATATGCTCGTCGGCAAGCGACGCAATCTGAGCTGAATGTGTGACGCAGAGCACCTGCGCTCCTTTTGCGATTTTTTTCAGCTTGATCCCGATCTTGCGCGAAGTTTTGCCCGAAACACCGGAGTCCACCTCGTCAAATATCATAGTTGATATTCCGTCGTTTGCCGAAAGAACGCACTTAAGCGCCAGCATGATCCTCGAAAGCTCTCCGCCTGACGCGATTTTCACAAGAGGCATCGGCATTTCTCCCGGGTTTGGGGCAATTAAAAATTCCACATCGTCGGCTCCGTCCGCTCTGAGCTCTGGGGCGGGCGTTACGCTTATTTCAAATTTAACACCCGGCATATCAAGGTACTGCAGCTCGCCGCACACCTCCTTTGACGCTGTTTCCGCATATCTGCGCCTTGCCTCTGAAATCTCACCGGCCGCGGCTCGTGCGGCCGTGTTTAACTTATGAATTTTCTCGGTCAGTTCTTTTATCCGTTCCTCTGAGTTTTCAAGCCTGTCGAGCTGAGCCGCGGCATCGTCCCTGAATTTAAGTATCTCGTTTATGCCGGCTCCGTATTTCCGCCCGAGCCGCCTGATTATCTCAAGCCTGTCTTCGATTTTATCAAGCCGCGCCGTCGGGTCTTCGTCGCCTATGTCTGTGTATGAGCGCAGCGTTCCGGCTATGTCCTCTATTTCGTATTTGAAGCTTTCGAGCTTGTCGGCTATCTCCGCCGCCTCTGGGATGACGCCGGAAAGCTGGCTTAGTGCCGCTGCAGATTTGCCGAGCAAGAGGAAGACCGAACCCTTGTCGCTCCCGTAAAGCGCTCTGTAAGCAAAATCAGTCTGCTTTGCGATTTTCTCGGCGTTTTCAAGGCGCAGCCTCTCGGCATTAAGTTCTTCTTCCTCGCCGGGCTTCAGCTTGGCGGCGTTGATTTCGTTTATCTGGTATTCCAGCATATCGCGCATGCGCATTTTTCCGGCTTCGTCACACCGCAGCGACTCAAGCTCTTTTTCGGCGTTCCGCAGTTCGGAATACACCGCCGCATAATCAGCAAGTTTTTCGGATATTCCCGCATAAGCGTCAAGCAGCCGTAGATGGCTTGATTTCTGCATAAGCTTCTGGTTGTCATGCTGGCCGTGAATGCTTATCAGTGTTTTTCCGACTTCGCGCAGCATTGCCTGCGTCACAGCCTGACCGTTAATTCTCGCCGAGCTTCTGCCGTCAATGCCTACCGTTCTTGTGAGAAGCAGGCATCCGTCCGAACAGTCAATGCCGCCCGTATAATCTATTCCGTATTCGGCGAGAAGGGCGAGAGTTTCCGCTCCTGCGCCGTCGAACAGCGCCGTGACCGACGCCTTATCCTCTCCGTTTCTTATCAGGTCGCGCGGAGCCCGGCTTCCGAGGAGCAGCCCGATGCTGTCGATTATAATAGACTTGCCCGCGCCGGTTTCGCCGGTGAGCGATGTAAAGCCGCCGGAAAATTCAATATCCGCCGATTTTATCACCGCGATATTTTTTATCTGCAACGATTTCAGCATCACTTAACCGTCCGATGTATATAAAATTTAAGAGGGAAGGGAGAACACAAAATGCGGATTTCGATGCCGCCCGCGGATATTATGCTCTCAGCTTCTGCTCGCGGTAGCTTCCGCAGAAATTTCTTGCGGTTTCCTCGCTGCGAGTTACAATAATTATCGTGTCGTCACCGCCGACGCATCCGAGAATGCCCGGAGTCTTCGCGGCATCGATTCCGGCGGCGACAGCCTGCGCCATTCCGGGGTAAGTTGTGACGACAATCAGATTGTTTGCATAATCGATATTTGTGATCGCTCCGAGCAGGGTTTCGTTTATTTTTGTGATTGCCTCCGCCCCCGAGCTCATCGGGATCACATAGCGGTATGAACCATCGCTGGTCAGAATTTTTGTGAGCTTCAGTTCGCGTATATCGCGGGAAACTGTCGCTTGTGTCACACAGTAGCCGAGCATTCTGAGCTTATTGATCAGTTCCTCCTGAGTTTGCACCGACTGCTCGGATACAAGCTTTAGAATTGATTCCTGTCTTGAGGATTTCATGTTATTTCAGCCTTTCTGAATATTATACTCGGGTGTTTTTCAATGTCCGCCTGTCATTTTCTGACTGAGCACATTATAGAATCCGCGGTCTTTGAGAGTGATAAGGCGCGTGGTCTTATCCGATTTTGTAATCCGCACCACCTCGCCGCGGAAAAGCTCGTAGTTGATTCTGCCGTCTATTGTCAAAAAGAGATTTCGCTCGCGCTCGCAGATGTTCTTGACGTCGAGCACCGCGCTGTCGGGGAAGATGAGCGGACGAGCCGTCAGCGAGTGCGGGCATATAGGGGTTACGCAGAAGCATTTGAGCCGCGGGTCTGTTATCGGGCCTCCCGCCGCCATGGAGTAGGCGGTTGAGCCTGTGGGTGTCGCGATTATCAGACCGTCCGCGCGGTATGTAGTCACCTGCGCGCCGCCCTCGGCAAGTTCGAGGTCAACTATCCGCGCGATCGAACCGTTTGAGATGACCGCGTCGTTGAGCGCGAAGGACGATATTTTTTTCTGCCCGTTTGCATCGAGCATAGTAACCGCAAGCATCGAGCGCTCGTCTATCGAATAGCTGCCGTCGAACAGCTTTGACAGCATTCGTATCTCGTCCATTTCAAGCTCGGTCATATAGCCGAGCCGGCCAAGGTTGATGCCTAAAATCGGGGTTTTGTTGATCGCGGCCCGGCGCGACGCCTCAAGAATTGTTCCGTCCCCTCCGAGCACCGCCAGAATATCTGCGCGGGCATAAACCTCGTCAATCGGCAGGTAAACAAATTCGCGCCGCGAGCGTCTTGCCCTGCTCAGCTTTTCTCTGGCTGATGAAGCGATAAGCACTTCGCAGCCGAACTTAATAAATCTGTCTGCGACAGCCATTGCTGCGGAAGCTTTTTCGCTTATATTGAAATTAGTTATTATGCCGACTTTTTTTATTTCATTCATGAATTACCCTTTCTCCGCCTCTAAACCTTTCTGCCCGCAGTCCATTTACCGTCCCAAGCCGGCAATCTCTTTGATTTTTACGTCCGAAAGCCCGGGCGAGTCAATTCCGAGCCTGAAGGCCGCAAGATATTCGGTGTTTCCGTCACCGCCGGTCACCGGCGATTTTATAACTCCAAGACATCCGAAACCCGACGCCAGAGCGCAGTCAAGCACTTTTTTTATGGCAGCGGCATGAAATCTTCTGTCTTTTACTATTCCGCCGCGGCAAACCGCCTCGCGCCCCGCCTCGAACTGCGGTTTGATAAGGCTGACAAAATATCCGCCGCCGCGCAGTATCTGAGGAAGTCCCGGGATTATATAAGTCTGCGAAATGAACGAAACGTCCATTGTGACGATATCGAATCCCGAGCCGAGCCCGCCGGTATCGCCCTCTGCAAGTCTGCGCGCGTTAAATTTTTCTATTGAAGTAACTTTGCCGTTCGCCCTCAGCCTGATGTCAAGCTGCCCGCAGCCCGAATCGACCGCCGTGACGTGCGCCGCGCCGCGCTGAAGCAGGCAATCGGTAAAGCCGCCCGTCGAGGCTCCGATGTCAGCCGCCCGCATACCGGATACGTCAATGCCAAAAGCTTCAAGCGCCGCCTCAAGCTTCAGCCCGCCGCGCGACACATATCTGTCGCTTCTCAGCACTAAAACCTCATGCGCCAAAGTTTCGTCAACCGGTTCGGACGGTTTTTCAGCCGTATGCCCGTCGATTATCACCGAGCCGTTCTCAATCAGTATTTTAGCCTGCTGACGGCTCTTTGCGTGTCCGCGGGTGAAAACATAAAGGTCAGCCCTCATTTATTCACCCCCTGTTGTGCATTTGTTCTTTGCCTGCAGTTTCAATGATCTCTGTCAAGCAGGTAATAGGCAAGCGCGCACAGCATCTCGCTGCCGGGATATGCGGATATTGCGGAAACAGCAATATCAGTCAGCTCCGCGGCATATTTCTTTGCGTCTTCCGGACTGAAGTATGTCATGAAAGTAGTCTTGTGGCGCGCGGCGTCCTTGCCGCAGTTTTTCCCGAGCAGTCCGGAGTCGCCGGTCACATCGAGAATATCGTCTATTATCTGGAATACAAGCCCGATTTTTTCGGCGTAGTTGGTCGCTGCGAGTGTTTTCGCGTCTCCCTTGTCAAGGCCGGCCGCCATGCAGCCGAGCAGAGCCGAAGCACGTATGAGGGCACCGGTCTTTAGCTTGTGCAGGCGCAGCAGCGTTTCAAAATCGAGATCGGCCCGCTCGCCTGCCATATCGAGTATCTGCCCTCCGACCATACCGAAGCTCCCGGCCGCTTTTGCAAGCGCGACGACAGCCGACGCAGCGGTAAGATCGCTTACATATCTGTTTTGGGCGGTGATTTCAAAAGCATATGTCAGGAGGGCGTCGCCGGTAAGCATGGCGTTCGCCTCGCCGAAAGCCTTGTGGCAGGTCGGGCGCCCGCGTCGCATATCGTCGTTATCCATGCAGGGCAGGTCGTCGTGTATTAACGAATAGGTGTGTACCATTTCCACAGCCGAGGCGAAAGGCAATGCCGCCCGGTCGTCTCCGCCGAATAGCCGGCAGAATTCAATGACAAGCGCGGGCCTTATACGTTTTCCTCCCGCGAAAACGCTGTAGCGCTCGGCGTCGAGCAGCACCTGCAGCTGCCTGTCGTTTGCCGCGAGATAACCGTGAAGGGCATTCTCGGTCAGTTTCGCGTCAGCTTTTAGCAGTTCGTCAACTGCCGAGTAATCCATAAATTCGGTCTTCATTATAACCCTCCCAGATATGCCGGGGCTTGTTCCCCGGGTATTTTGTTCAAACGTCGGTTTTTTCCGATGTAAAATCAAACGCTTTCATGTTCATGCTTCCGTCGGCGGTATTCTGCAGAATTTTAATTTTTGCTTCGGTTTTGTCAAGCTCTTCCGAACATATGCGTATAAGGCCGACGCCTTCCTCATATAGCTTCAGAGATTCGTCAAGTGAGAGACTTCCGCTCTCGAGCAGGCGCACTACTTCCTCAAGCCGTGCGAGCGACTCCTCAAAGCTTTTTTTCCCGTTATCCAAGACTTCCATAATCAGACCTCTGTATTTGTATTCTCAATTACGGCCCGCGCCGAGCCGCTTCTGAACCTGATATTTACGCTATCGCCCCTTGACAGCGCAGACGCGTTTGTCACCGCCCTGCCGTGAGCATCGGACACAACGGCGTAGCCGCGCGCGAGCACCGCAAGCGGGCTGAGCGCCTCAAGGCGGGCGGCTCTGGTATTCAAGCCCTCGCGCAGCGAGCTGATTTTTCTTTCTCCGGCTTTTCCAAGCTGTTCGAGCAGGCCGTCAAGCTCGATTCTGCGGTCGGCGGTAATGCGCCCCGGGTTTGAAAGTATTCTTGACCCCGCAAGGCGTTCGATTGTGCGCCGCCGCTCGGCGAGCATTCTCGGCAAAGCCGACTCGCAGCGCCCTGAGAGCATATTTAACTTTGCCTTCATCTCAAGCCTGTCAGGCACGGCAAGCTCTGCGGCGGCAGACGGCGTCGGGGCCCGCAGGTCGGCGGCAAAGTCGCAGATGGTAAAGTCGGTTTCATGTCCGACAGCTGAGATAACCGGAATTTCCGAGCTGGCGACGGTACGCGCCAGCGTTTCATTGTTGAAAGCCCAGAGGTCCTCGAGCGAGCCGCCGCCTCGCCCGATAATAATTGTGTCGACTCTGAATTTTTCGTTGAAGTACCTGATTCCGGCGCACAGCTGCCCGGGAGCTGACGCCCCCTGCACCTGCGCCGGGTATATGAACACCTCGGCTGCCGGCCAGCGGCGTCCGAGAACATTTTTCATGTCGCGTATCACCGCCCCGGTCGGAGAGGTGACAATTCCGATTTTTTTAGGGAAGCGGGGGATCGGACGCTTGCGCGAGACGTCGAAGATTCCTTCTTCCTCAAGCTTTTTCTTCAGCTGCTCGTAAGCGAAGTAAAGCGCCCCGACGCCGTCGGGCTGTATGTCGTCGGCGTAGATCTGATACACTCCGTCGCGCACGAATGCGGAAACCCGCCCGTGAACGACCACCTTCATCCCGTCTTCCGGAACAAAGCCGAGATTTTGCGCGTCAGAGCGGAACATTACCACTTTAATCGCGCTTTTCTCGTCCTTGAGAGTGAAATAATAATGACCTGTATAATGGTTTTTGAAGTTTGAGATTTCCCCTCTGACATAAAGTCCCGAGAAAAACGGCACGCTGTCGAAAACGGCCTTTATATACTCATTGAGCTGCGAGACCGATATCAGATTTTTATTTTCCTGCAACCGAGCCACTCCCCTCGAGGTATTTTGCCCTGCATAAGAGAGCCGTTCCCGCCGCGTTGTCCGACAAGAAAGCCGGCTCTGAAAAGAAAACATTTCCAAGACTGTGCAGCATGGATTTGATTATTGAATTGCTCATCACGCCTCCGGCGTAAAGCACCGGCGTGTCGGGATACTGCGACCGCAGATTTTTTGAAAGCTCCAAAAGCGTCGCGCCCACGAAACGCAGCACATATGCTGCGGTCAGGTTCCTGTCGCCTGTGGTTTTGAGCATCCCCGCCGCAAGGTTTTCAAGACCAGAAAGGTTGCATTCGAGTTTGTTGACCGCCACGCGAGGCTTCGGCACCGGCAGGGTGTTTGAGAGCGCCAGCTTTTCAAGCTCCGGGCCGCATGGAAATTTCAGCCCCATCGCAACGCCCGCGCGGTCGATCGCCTGTCCGGCGTTCAGATCTTTGGTTCCGCCGAGCAGCTTTATTTCAAATCCGCCCGGCTTGGGAGTCGCAAAAACGATTTCCGTAGTCCCGCCCGACACATGGAAAGCGCAGAAAGCGCCGTTCAAAAGCGTGGCAAGCGCGCCGGACGAATATGCGGCTGCCATAATGTGACCGTCCTGATGCGAAAAACCGAACACCGGGATACCGAGACCCGCCGCAAATGAGTGCGCCGCAGCCTCGCCTGTGAGGAAGCAAGGCATATACGACCCTTCCGCGTCACGCGGGGCAACCGAGCAGCCGACCGCCGCAGGCTCAAATCCGTCGAGCGCCGCACGCAGCCGCTCCATAAGCGGCGGCAGATTTTTCACATGGGCGAAAACCGCGTCGCTCTGGCGCAGCCCCGCCTCGCCTTCTTTTACGGGGAGGGGGATTTTGATGTTTGCCGTGACAATCCCGTCCGCGCCGCAGACAGCCGCCGAGGTGGTGTAGTTGCTCGTGTCAATTCCGACAAAGCAGACCTTTTTCATTATTTGACGATACCTTTCTGCCGACCGTAAGTGCCGCGCCGGGACGGGCGCGACACCCGCAGACTTGAAAATTATTTTCCGATCTTTTTCTCGCCGTCCCGGGCGGCTTCTTCTATTGCGTCCTTTGTGGCGTTGAGAACTCCGTTGACGAACGGCCGGGCCTTTTCGTCGTCGTATTTTTTAACCAGCTCAATGGCCTCGTTTATGGAAACGCTGTGGGGAATGCTGTCCATATAAAGCATCTCCCAGATGCAGAGGCGGATGGCCGAGCGTGAAATACCCGACATACGGTATGTTTTCCATCCATGGGAGTGCTCGCTTATCATTTTGTCAATTTCCGCGAGGTGTTCAATCACGCCGAAATAAGCGGCGCGGACATAGCTGTCCTCGCCGATCTCCCGGGCTTCGGTGGAAACGCTGAAAATTCTGTGGGCGCTGTCGTCGGGGTGGAAATCAGTTTCAAACAGCAGTCCGAGCACTGCCTCTCTCGCTTCACGTCTTGTCATTTGTTTATGGAATCCTTTCGCACATCAGGCCTTACGCATATTTGTCCATTTTATGTCATTATACATTTTAGCGGGGATAAAGTCAAGATAAGAGTGAATAATTCCTCTGAATGAATGAATATTTCACGCCTGTCCGTGTATTTTTAATCTATATTAACAAATGATATACCATATAACGGTGTTATATTCCGCATGCGGCTCCGCATAAACTTATTCAGTAAATAAAACAGGTGGTATACGGCATGAACATGAAAAAGAAGGTATGCTGTTTATTGATAGTCGCTCTTGCGCTTGCCGCATTGTCGCTCTGCGCTGCCTGCGGAAGAAAAAGCGATGAGGATTCGGTTTATGCCGAGGGCGGGTATATAAAGTATATTAACTTTGATGTTCCATTTTGCGCGATGCGCGACGCGCTTGCTGCCGACATATCTTCATACGGCGCTGCGAATCATATCTGCTGGATAGAAATTCTCGCCTATCTCGCATCGAAAAACGGCGGGAATTTCTCGTCATATAAATCTGCCGACGTAAAAAAACTCATGGGAAAGCTGTCGGACGGGAGCGCCGTCGCTTCGCATGTCAGCAACACAAAGCTGTATAACTATTACATTGAAGCCTACGGCGCGATACTTGGCGGCATGGTGGGTGAATATACCGAGGTGAAAGTATCGGGCGACGGCGCCGAGACGCGCACTGAAAAATACGGCCTGCGTGTATTCTCGCCAATCGCCGCAGGATATTATTACAGCGACTTCGACGATTTCGGGGCGTCGCGCTCATACGGCTACCGCCGCGAGCATCTCGGCCACGACCTGATGGGCAGCATAGGGACGCCTGTTATCGCGGTTGAGAGCGGATATGTCGAGGCGTGCGGCTGGAACCAGTACGGCGGCTGGCGGATCGGCATCCGTTCCTTTGACGGTCTGCGCTACTATTACTATGCCCATCTGCGCAAAAGCCACCCGTACAACGATATGTATGCCGGTAAAATTGTCAACGCGGGCGAGGTAATAGGGTACCTCGGAATGACGGGATACAGCACAAGGGAAAACACGAACAACATTGACACTCCGCATCTTCACTACGGCCTGCAGATAATTTTCGATCCATCCCAGAAAGACGGCTGGAACCAGATCTGGATTGATATGTACGAACTGACGCGCTTTTTCACCGCCAACCGCGCGCAGACGGTGAAAAAGGACGGGGAATCGTATTCAAAAATATATTACATATATCCCGAAACGCCGGACTGACTGTCCGGGCGGACGCGTCGGCTATTGTGAAAACGGGGCGTAACCATGATCGGCATAAGAAAAACCGAACGGCGAGCGTTCCGCTGACGGCGGCAGGACTGCGCAGAGAGCGCAGGACAAGCATGTCAGAATTAGCCCCAAAATCCGGAAAATCATATTGCAATAAAATCAAAAGTATGATAAAATAATATATATCAAAAAGGAACGGAACTTGAAAAAATGAAGAATTTCGCCAAACGCATCGTAATACGGACAAGCATATTCTTCACTGTCCTCACATTCGCATACGCATTTTTGGTGCTGGCTTTATACGGCGGTCTTATTTCGTCCCTGCGCACGGTCATGTTTTTTGTGTTTTCCATGGTTTTCGCGCTGGCAAATGAAATGCTCCACTCTCCTTCTCGCCGCGGCCTCTGGATTGCGATTCACGCAATTATAACGGGAGCGGCTTTTTACCTTTTCATGCTGCTCCCCGCAAAGTATGAGGACACTGCGAACTGGAGCGCCGGCAACACAATGATGGGGATGTTTATATTTTATCTGATATACGGCATTGTTGCCGCGACGTTTTTAGTCTGCCTGTCGCAGGCGGAGAAAAAGAAAAACCGCGAGAAGGAATATCATTCGGTTTTTGGGAAACGCTGATATTTCCTGATGCGGAGTAAACTGTAAACTTGCGTATTATTTTATTCATACCTGAAAGCGTCAGCGCATAATCTGCCGCAAAAGGGAAGGAAATGAAAGTTAACAATGCGGAGAATATATAACGACGTAACAGACCGCCGGCGTAGCCGCGCGGAAAATATTGCGAATTCAGCCGTAATAATTATACTCATATTGTTAGCCGTATGCTTAATCGAGTTGGCCGTTCTTGCGATTCTGAACGTGCGGCTGCGCGCAAGAGGGCTTGACAATCCGGAGAGCGGGAAACAGCCTGAAACGACGGCGGCATCGGATTCAACGACGGCGGCACAGAACGTCAATATTCCGGGGTATAACTCGGCATATCTTGACCTAACCCCGGATTACGGGCAGGGATACATCGATAAAATAATATTTGTCGGCGACAGTACGACATATGGAATGAAATCGAAGAATTACGCATGCCTGACCGGCGGAACGGAAACGAAACAGGTCTGGACGCCTGAGAGCGGCACTCTTTCTCTTGACATCGATATTGCGAACGCTCTAATCGTCTACCCGCGGACCGGGACGAATATGACGATAGCGGAAGCCGCCGCGCTTGAAAAACCCGAGTATATGGTGATAACTTTGGGGCTTAATAACGGCGTTCCTTTTCTGAACGAGACGCAGTTCAAGCAGTGCTACCGCAAGCTGCTCGACGCGATCGTCAAAGCCTCGCCCGGCACAAAAATCATGCTCCAGTCGATTTATCCTGTAGCAAGCAACAATACAAAAGAAACAATAACGAATGAAAAGATCGACCGTGCGAACGTCTGGGTGTCGGAGCTCGCGCTAGAATACGGGCTCAGATATCTGAACACCAATCCCTCTCTCAAGGGCGCCGACGGCTATCTCAATATGAGCTACCAGAACGGAGACGGCATACATTTCAACAAATCGGGGTTTGAAGCGGTGCTCTATTATATCAGAACACACGGCTATCCGTCGTGAAAGCGGGTTAAACCGATATTTTCTTATGCTGATAACAAAAATATTACGGAGATAAATTATGAAGTATGCTGCAATAAAAACGATCTGTATTTTTGCCGCGTTTGTATTCGCGCTCTCGGGGCTTTCCTCATGCGGGGAAAAAACGTCGTATAAAAACGACGTGCCGGCAAGCACCGTCTGCGATGCTGCCGAGGCCTGCATCCCGACCGCCGACGGCTATTATTCCGCCGACAGCGATTATCTCGGCTTTTATTTCGACGGAGCCGACGTATTGATAGAGGAATACGGCATCCGTTTTGCCCGCTCCAGCACGAACATAAACGAGTTCGGCGTATTCAAGGTCAAGGACGGGCAGGCAGCTGCGATGGAAACTCTCTGCAAGAGCTATCTTGAACTCAAGCTTGATCGCTGGGTGGCGCAGGCGGATTATATAGAATCCGAATATCCTAAGATGCGTGACGCGGAGGTTAAGGTTTACGGCAATTATGTGGTTTATGCGATACTGACAAAAAGCGACAGGGCGTCGGTGTTCAGCGCGATCGAAAGCCTGCTGAAAAAATAAAAGCAGATGAAAGAGGGCATCAAAATGATGCCCTCTTTTTTATATATTCAGCTGCGAGATAACCTCTTTGAGGCTTGCCGCGCATTTTTTCAGCAATTTGCGCTCCTGATCGTTTATGTTAGTCTCAAGCCTTCCCTTGACGCCCTCCTTGCCGATAACTGTAAGGACGCTAAGGCATACGTCGTCGATGCCGAATTCGCCGCGGAGCATGCTTGAAACCAGCAGAACCGTGTCGGTTCCGCTGACAATGCATTTGCAGATGTGGGCCGCCGCAATGGCGACCGCATAGAACGTGGAGCCTTTGCGCTCGATCACCTTGGCGCCGGACGTACGGATGTATTCCGCGACCTCGTCAAACTCAAGCGGCGTCTTTTCCTTTTCCTTAAGATATGTGTCGTTGTAGTTGACAAGGTCGATGCTTGAGATTCTTGCGACGGACCAGGGAATGAACATACTGTCCCCGTGCTCGCCGAAAACATATGAATGCACGTTTGCCTTGTTGACCGAGAAGTGCTCGGCGATATACGAGCGCAGGCGCGCGGTGTCAAGTATTGTGCCGGTGCCGAGTATACGGTTCTCAGGGAGCCCCGATATTTTGCAGAACACATAGGTAAGCACGTCGACAGGATTGCTGACAATAATATAGACAGCGTCCGGCGCATGCTTCACTATCTGCGGTGTGATGTCCTTGAGAATGTTGACGTTTGCCTGCGCAAGATCGAGGCGGCTCTGACCGGGCTTGCGCGCCATGCCGGAAGTGATGACGACAATGTCCGAGTTTTCCGCGTCGGCATATGTGCCCGAGCGGACGATGACGGGATCGCAGAACGCGGTTCCCTGATCGATATCCATAGCCTCGCCGGCAGCCTTCTCCTCGTTAATATCAATTAGAAGAATTTCGTTGACATCTCCGCTGATGGCAAGCGTATACGCGATTGTTGAGCCGACATTGCCGGCGCCTATGATTGTAACTTTCCGTTTCATAGCAGTACTCCTTTACCGTTGCATCTGTATTTCAAATTGCAAATATTATTCTGCCTGTTTTGGCCAAGCTGCCAAGCTTGATTTGAGCTTCAAAAAGAAATTACAAATATTGTATCACAATACTGAAATCGGCGCAAGTACTACTGTCAAAAAAATCACAATAGAAATGAATAAACTTTTTCACAAATGCGGGTGTGAAAGTTGTATATTCTGTCAAAAACCAATTATAAAAATGAATATTTCCGTCATCGGGTTTTGACGCTGATTTCAGTTACAGGCGGCAGAATCACAAAAAGGCGGCATCCGTGTCCGGAGACCGCCTTGCCTTTTATTCATACCGCTCTTAACCTGAGCCGTTTTTTTTCGTTTCCCCAAAAACCGCGTCTGAACCTATCGCCGATTCGATTCTGAGCAGCCTGTTGTATTTTGCTACCCGTTCGCTCCGGCAGGGTGCGCCGGTCTTGATGAATGGGGAGCAGACAGCCACCGCGATGTCAGCGAGAGTTGTGTCCTCTGTTTCTCCCGAGCGGTGAGACAGGATGAATTTGTATCCCGCCTCCTTAGCAAGGTCAATGACCTGCAAAGCTTCCGTGAGGGTGCCGATTTGGTTGGGCTTTATAAGAATTGCGTTTGCCGCCTTCTTTTCGATTCCCTCGGAGAGCCGTTTTTTGTTTGTTACGAACAGATCGTCGCCGACAAGCATGACTCTGCCGCCGAGGCGCGCTGTCAGCGTCTGCCAGCCGGCGTAATCCCTCTGGTCAAGCGCGTCCTCAAGAGAAATTATCGGGTATTTACCGATAAGCGTTTCCCAGTAATCTATCAGCTCCTCGCGCGTCTTTTTCTCTTTCCGCTTGGGCAGAAAATACCAGCCTTCCTCGCTGTACCACTCGCCCGAAGCCGCGTCAAGAGCAATCTTAACCGTATCGGTGTTATACCCGGACTTTTCAATCGCCTGAATTATAAGCTGTATTGCTTCCTCGTCGCTCGCAAGATCCGGAGCGAATCCCCCCTCGTCGCCTACTGTGGTTGTTTTGCCGTCGGTTTTCAATATCATGCCGAGCGTATGGGTTATCTCGCTGCATATCCTGAGCGCCTCGGAGAAGTTCTGCGCCCCTGAGGGCACTATCATGAATTCCTGAATTTCAATATTATTCGATGCGTGCGCCCCGCCGTTGAGGATGTTCATCATCGGCACCGGCAGGCGGTTCGCATTGGCTCCGCCGAGATAACGGAAAACCGGCATACCGTACCAGTTTGCCGAGGCGCGCGCAACGGCAAGGGACACGGAGAGGATTGCGTTGGCTCCCAGCCGGCTCTTGTTTTCTGTGCCGTCCAGCTCTATCATTTTTCGGTCAATCTGCGCCTGCTCGGTGGCGTAAAGCCCCATAAGGGCCGGCGATATTTCCTTTATAATATTCTTTACCGCGCCGAGCACGCCTTTGCCGCCATATCTTAGCGGGTCGCCGTCGCGCAGCTCGTGAGCTTCATATATACCCGTCGACGCGCCCGACGGCGCAGCGGCAACTCCCACCGTACCGTCGTCAAGCAGAACCGTGGCTTCGACAGTCGGATTTCCGCGTGAATCGAGAATTTCACGCGCGCTGCATCTGATTATCTGCGGTTTGTTCATCATTCATGTCAACTCCTTTACGTTTATTTAGTATCTGCAGACACGAAGGCAAATATTCAGCTTGATTTTCGTGCCGTTAACGCACCGCGCTCTGTCCGGCATATACTGAAAATGATATTTTATAAAGGAGATAACAATGGTAATATATACCGTTAAATCCGGCGACACGCTTTACAGCATCGCCCGCCGCTACGGGACAACCGCTTCGCGGCTTGCTTCCGACAATGCGATAATGAATCCCGCGGCATTATCTGTCGGGCAATCGCTTGTCATACTTCAGCCGACGCTGACGTACTCTGTCAGACCCGGCGATACGCTCTTTTCGGTCGCGCGCCAGTTCGGCGTCAGCATCAATCAGCTCTGGCGCAACAATCCGTTTCTTCAGGGAAAAATCGAAATTGTTCCGGGACAGGTGCTTTTCGTCACGCTTCCGGCGCCCGAACTCGGACGCGGTGCTGAAGTGACCGGATACGCCTATCCCTTCATAGACCGCGGGATCTTGCGCGCCGCTCTTCCGTATCTTACATATCTGTCGGTTTTTTCATACGGAATGAGGTCTGACGGGACGCTTATTCCGATTGAAAACGACGACGAGCTGATATCTCTTGCAAGAGAATACGGCGTCGCGCCGATAATGATGATTTCCTCGCTTGGCGAGGGCGGCAACTTTTCGCCCGAGCTTGTGGTGAAGGTACTGTCAGACCCGGCGCTGCAGGAGACTCTTGTCGGCGATATTGAAAAAACCGTGAGCGAAAAGGGATATTCCGGAGTGGAATTTGACCTTGAGTATATTGACGCGGCCTTTGCGGGCGAGTACGCGTCTCTTGTTAAAAAAACGCGGGAACGCTTAAATCCCGGCGGCTATCTTGTTTTTGCCGATCTCGCCCCCAAGGAAAGCGCCGTTAAACGCGGACTTCTCTACGAGGGGCACGACTATTCGGCTCTCGGCGAGGCAGCCGACCGCCTGCTGCTGATGACATACGAATACGGTTTTACATACAGCCCGCCCATGGCGATAGCTCCCGTCCCTCAGGTCAAGGGGGTGCTCGATTACGCGGTATCCGCCGTTCCGCCGGTGAAGCTTCTGCTTGGGGTGCCGAATTACGCCTACAACTGGACGCTGCCGCACGTCAAGGGAGTATCGAAAGCCGAGTCGATGACAAATCTTGAGGCGGTAAATCTTGCGGCGCGCAAGAAAGCCATGATACAGTATGACGCATATTCCGAGGCGCCGTATTACAACTATTTCGACCGCACGCCAAAAGGCCCTGTCGAGCACGAGGTCTGGTTTGGCGACCCGCGCAGCTACAACGCGTCCTTCAGGCTGATAAAAGAATATAATCTCGGGGGCACGGGCATATGGACGATAATGGGATATCTGCCGCAGCTCTGGCTTGTGCTGAACTCGCTGTACTCGATCGATAAGGTGCTTGAATAAACTCATTATAATAATACCGTTTTGCGCGGGTATGCCGCATACCGGCTCAATAAACTCAAACGAAAGACCGGGCGACGGGTATTAACTCCCCGTCGCCCGTTTTATTCTGATTTATTGCCTGTCAACGGCAAATCGATGCCGAACACGGCGTCGCTGTATAGTTCTTTCAAGTTATAATTTTTTATCAGCCATCCGTTCCGGGTTCGCCTTTCAAATTTGTTTTAAGCTTGTTAAGTTCCTTGAGAAAGGTATCAAGATCCTTGAACTCGCGGTAGACCGAGGCGAATCTGACATACGCCACCTCGTCGCGCGCCTTTAGCTTATCCATCACCATCTCGCCAAGCTCGCGCGACGTTACCTCAAGCCGCAGCGAATTTTGAAGCTCGGCTTCGATCTCGGCGACTATCTCCTCGGCGTTGACCGGACGTTTCTGGCAGGCCTTGAGGATTCCCGAGAGCAGCTTGTTCCTGTCGAACAGCTCTTTTGAGCCGTCTTTTTTTATGACGACAATCTGAACCGACTCGACGACCTCAAACGTGGTAAAACGTTTCGCGCAGGAAAGGCATTCGCGGCGCCGCCTTATGCTGCTGCCGTCGGAAACCGGTCTGGAATCAATAACCTTACTGTCAGGATATCCGCAGGATGGACATTTCATACTTTCAGCAGCCGCGTCAGCGGCATCATTCCTTTCATTTTATTTGCTCAGAATACTTGTTTCTGATTTATATTACCACAATATCTGCCGAAAGTAAAGTAAAATTTTTGATATTGCCACAATATTTTGATCGTCATGTAAAATCTCGCCGGTTGGAATCTTTTATGTTGTCAGGCCGAGCTTTAACGGAAAAGCGGCAATAAAAAAGCCGCCACGGCATCCCGCGGCGCATAACACAATGATTTTTCATCACTTCGGGTGCGCGGGTGCGGAATATGACGGCTTTCGAACCTGTTATCAGTTAAAGGCAAAGATCTGCGCTGCGTCGGCCTCCTCCTCAGCGGCGTCGGGAAGCAAGTCTTCCATAATAAACGGAAGCGTGCAGGGAGTCACGCAGCCTCTTGCAACAATCGCGAAGATGTTTTCGGCCTGGTTTCTGTCTCTTCCCGCATAACAATAAACTTTTTCACGCTTGTAGCCGGCATAGACCTGATAAACAGCCGTGCCGTCGCGTCTGGTTTGGTATAAACGATAGATGACCTCGCTGCCGAGCACCGTAGACGTGCTTTGCATGATAAGTACCCGGCCCTTTTGTTGTTTTGTGGTTTCGGCTTTTGCTGAAGCGCTTGAAACAATGTAGCTCATGGGCGTCTCCTTATGTTTATTATTATTTGTGCCAATTATATCATGCGAACAAATGATCCGCATGATTAAGGATGATATTAGGTATAATATTAAAATTACCATAATTTAACATAGTGTTATTAAAAAAACTGCCGCGCCAGAAATTTAATGTAGAATAATGTTCATAAATTTGTTATACTGAATATGAAAAAATTCATCTGTAATACAAAAAAGGCCCGAGTAGAAAATTTGTTCGCATTTAATTAAAATTTCATTTTTTTAATTTATTAACATGGTACATGATAACATATTATCAAATGACCATATTTATACAATATGTCTAAAAAAGGAGAATAGATTTGAAAAATACATACAAAAATCGAAAAGGCGGTTTTCGCTGTCTTGGTCTTGCCGGGCATCTGAGCCGTATGTCGCGCCGTTCGCTGCTGGCGCTTAACATCTGCCTTCCGATAATACTTTTGGTGCTCATAGCGATGATTTTCAAACTTGACGAAGCGGTTCGGGAGCATCCCGAAACGGTGACGCTTATCTACCATAAGATGCTCGAGTACATAATCGCCGCCCTTGCCATCGCGATTTCCGGCGCGCTTCTGCTTGACGCGGCGGAGAAAAAGGACAAAAAATAAAAACCAAAAGGAGAGCCTTGTTAAAAGCTCTCCTTATAGCTTATAGAGTTTTTATTAAACCGCTCGCGCCTTAACCGAAGCCGGCAGCATTGTCCGTCATGCCTTCCGCCGGCCTCGTTCCTCATGCGCCGCGGATATATGATGCGCGATGTCAGTACTCCGCAAGCATTTCATTTAGCCTTCTCTCCGCCTCGTCGGCGCGGAGCCTGTCGGCCGCGTATGCCTTTCTCAGCAGTTCTCCCGGTATGAAGTCGTCATACTTGTCAAACACCGGGAGCTCACCCGCTGAAACGAGCGCCTCGCAGTCGATTCCTTCGGTTCTTGCTTTGTCTGCAAGAGCTTTTATAAGTTCGTAATCATTGCCCCGCTCCATGCGGAACGTCATATAGCAGCAGCCTTCAAAATCAAGGTTTGAAATTTTGAATTCCTTTGAATTCTGCGCAAGGTACTTGCGCAGCGTTCTGAACGAACGCGTGCCGAGCCACGGGAAAAGGCACCACGAGTATCCTCCGAGGCAAACCATCGAATGCTCGAGCATCCCTGTGTTCCGCGCAAGATGCCGCGCCACATCGAGCCTCTGAACGGCATTCGGCTTGAGGTACGGATAAACCGTGTCCTCGGCGAGCACTTTTTTCATCCTCTCAAGGATCCGCGTGTGAATTTCGCCGTAGTCGCCGGGCCATGCGATCTCCATCTTGCCCTCGACGCCCCTGACGTAAATCAGCTTGCGCTTGATGTCAAGCTCCTCGACCTCCCAGACGCGTCCGGCGAGAGCGAATCTGTCTCCCACAGGGGGCGGGGATGTGATGACTCCTATTTCGTCCGAGCCGCAGCGCACGGTATAGTCCTCGGTATCTTTGAAAACGGCGTAAAACCTGAAGCTTTTCATTAGTTTCTCGCCTTCAAGGCCAACAATAAGCCCTTTTTCCTCGGTCATCTCCAAAAAGCCGTCTTTCAGCATGGAAAGAATCAGGGTTTTGTAATCCTCCTTGCTCACCGCGGCGAACGGAGGCAGCGCAAGCACCCGGTCGGCAAGCCGTTTCGGCGTCAGCTCGCCCGACGCGCCGAGAATGCTCAGCGTCTGCTGGAACAGTAGCGAGAACGGCAGCTTCCGCACAAGCGGAGGCTCGATAAACCTTTCCTCGATGTACAGTTGTATTATCGCTATGGCCCTGAGCAGCCCCCATGGAATCAGCTGCGGCAGGGGAGTATTCGGCAGCGGATTTTCTTCGCGGAAAACCATCATCATCTCCGGTGGCTGTCCGCGGCGTCCCGAGCGACCGAGCCGCTGCAGGAAGCTTGAAACTGAGCTTGGCGCGTCGTTGTGCAGAACTCTCTCAAGCCGCCCGATGTCGACTCCAAGCTCAAGAGTGACGGTTGCGCAGGTGACGGCCTGAACGTTTTCGTCCTTCATTTTAAGCTCTGCTTCCTCGCGTATTGACGCGGAAAGGAATCCGTGATGAATCAGGAAGATATCCGGCTCGCCGCGCCGCTTGGCAATCTGCCTGAAGGTGGCGCAGATATATTCCGTTTCCTCGCGTGAATTTGAAAAGACAAGAGATTTCTTGTCCTTAACGCAGTCGTACATATATTCGTATCCCGCGTCAAGCTCCGCGGCAGCCGGCTGTTTCTGCCCGTTTGTGCTTTCCGCCGCCTCTGACGTCTCTCCGCCGTTCACTCGTGTTGCCGGAAGGCAATTTTTTTCGCTGTCAGCAATCGCGGGACGGTTTTCGTAGCTGCCGCGGTCTGTCTGGTCTTCCTTAAGGTTTTGAATATAAAAATGCTCAAGGCCGAGTCTCCAGCGGAGCTTTTCCTCTTTGAACAGCGGGATATCGGTCTTACGCATGGTTCCGGCCGACAGCCAGGCCGCTGCCAGCTCCGGGTCGCCGACAGTCGCTGAAAGTCCTATGCGGCGTGGCGTCCGGCCTATAATGCGCGCGATCCGGCACAGCTGGCAGATTATCTGGTTGCCACGGTCGGCGCCTGTCAGGGTATGAATTTCGTCTATAATTATATATCGCAGGTCGCAGAAAAGCCGCACTATGTCGTTCGAGCGGTTGAGCAGCATAGACTCGAGCGACTCCGGCGTTATCTGGAGAATTCCGGACGGATTTTCGAGTAGTTTTCTCTTGTGTGAAGCTGCCACATCACCGTGCCAGTGAGTGACCCTGATGCCGGTCTGTTCGAGCAGCTCGTCGATTCTTGCAAACTGGTCGTTGATGAGGCTTTTCAGCGGCGCGATGTAAAGAACGCCGACCGATGCGGGCGGATTTTCCCATATGTCGGTGAGCACGGGGAAAAAGGCCGCCTCGGTCTTGCCGCTTGCTGTCGACGAGGTGAGAAGCAGGTTGTGGTCGGTTTCAAATATCGAATGTGCCGCCGCAATCTGGACAGCGCGAAGGCTGTCCCAGGAATGCGAGTAAATGAATTCCCGTATGAAATCCGGAAATCTCTCGAAAATCATGTCGGCTTCCGTCATAAAATGCCCACCTCCGGAATACGCAAAGCGCGGGGCACCGCCCCGAACCTCCGATAATCGATAATATTGATGAAAATTTGTAAAAAATCGCAGAATGCCTTTAGAATATTATATCTTCGGGATTAAAATCCGGCTTTCCTCTGCCGTCGGAATCATCGGATTCAGGCGTGGAAACGTCTTTGCCGCCGTCACTGCCGATTTTGTTGTCGGTTTTATATTTACCATTGTTTTCGTTTTCATTTTCGTTGTTATTTTCATCTTCATCAGCTTCGCCGGCGGTTTTGAGCGTCACCGCCGTCCCGACAATGTCGTTGAACGACGCCGACGGGTTTTGCATGAGAATGTTGAGGACCGTCATATAATCCCTCAGCATTTCGCGCGGAGTTATCATCGCGTTGGCCCCGGCGCGCTCAAGGCAGATGTTGAGAAACCGGACCATTTCCTCGTCGGTAATTCTCGGCGTCCAGTTATAATTCTGCGAATAAAGCCGGGTGATTCTCACTATAAGCGCCAGCAGCTCGTCGTCTGAGAGCCGCCGCAGGCGTATGACCGGGCCGATAAGATTTTTATATCCTTCAAGCGCGAACCGGCTGTCGCAGAGCCTTGACCTCAGGGCCTCGTAGCTGAACAGTCCCCGCCGGGTATCCTCGAGAAACTGCGGAGTTCCGCCGAGTATTATTTCAAGTCCGGGCGCGCGCCCCTGAAGAGTGTCGTTGAACATCGAAAGGATTTTCTCATAGTTGTTCTCACGGCTTACGCGGTGCGTGATTTTATAGAGGTTCACGCATTCGTCGATGAATACGACAAGCCCGCGGTATCCCATCCGCCGTACGAGAGCCGCCCAAAGCTTTATGAAATCGTACCAGTTGTCGTCGTCGATTATCACCGACACTGAAAATCCGAGCGATATGCGTGCCTCGGTTTTTGTGGTATATTCTCCGCGCAGCCATCTGATGCAGGCGCTCTTGATATCCTCATCTCCGGCGGTGTAAGCCCGGTAATATTCCGCGACCACCCTGGCAAAATCAAAGCCGCCGACGAGGAACTCGACCTCGCGCAGCTCGTCCATCACTTTTGAGCCGAGCCTGCGTGTGAATTCCGCGCTTCCAGCTTCGATTCCTTCGGACGCTAAATCAGCCTGCAGCGCGCTTATCCAGCGGGCGATGATTTTCGGCAGAGCGCCGCCGTCGGGAGAGGACTTTGAGGCGAGGTTTTTCATCAGCTCGCGGTAAGTCGCGGCGCCGCTGCCGCCGCTGCCGTAAAGCCGGCGTTCTGGCGACAGATCGGCGTCTGCTGTAATAAAGTCCCGCTCGAGAGCATACCCGCGTATCAGTTGCATAAGGAAGCTCTTGCCGCTGCCGTACCGGCCGATGAGGAAGCGCATCGAACCGCCGCCCTCATTGACAGCCTCAAGGTCTGAGAGCAGCGCCGCGATTTCGTCCTTGCGTCCTATTGCGATATACGGTGCTCCGGCGCGCGGCACAACTCCGGCGGAAACCGACGCGAGCAGCGAGGCGAGTATTCTTTTGGGAACATTTGGTGTGCTGCTTATATCAGTCATCAAAAACTTCCTTTCTGTAATCTTCAATAAATGAATAACCCTCGCCATCCTCGGCGAGTATAACGTCGCCTATTGTTCCGGCTGAAATTTCGTTTATCCGGTCGGCTATATAGTCGGGCAGCATGCCGCGCTCCGAGGCGAAGCTGAGCTGGCCCGAATAGTCGCGCCTGTCGGCAAGACGCACGAATTCAATGAAGTCGCCGAGCCGCTCCGCGAGAGTGAGGCATTGTTCGCCAGCCGCCTTATGCACGTCTTTATCGCCCTGATTTTCCGGAGCGGTTGAAGATCTGCCCGACATCTCGTCAAACATCTCGTCGACAGGCGACCTCAGGCCGCCGTCATTATTGACAGAAGTCCCCTTTTCCTCAAATGCCGCGGCGAGGCGTTCGGTGGTCTCCCACGAGGCCTGCTCAATTTCGGCCGCGCGTTCGTGCGATGCGCCTTTAATCGGAAGGTTGTAATATTTGTCGTAATCGTGGATTTCAGGCTCGGCGGCTTTTCGCTTTTTCGGCAGAGCGCCGGCAAAGTACTCGTCTATGCACGCGCGCATCGGGGCGGGAAGAGCGAAGACGCTGAGTCTTGACTTGATGCCCAGATAAGCGCGGATTTTATTTTCGGAATACTTTATAATGTCGGTCACCAGAAAACGAAGCTCGTGGGTGCGGGAGAACGAGCAGTAATCCGCCTCGATTTTTTTCTTGACCTCGTACGAGCACAGAGCGCCCGCGAAAGCATCGCGGATGATATGGCTGTCCTCAAGGCCGGCGCCCGAAAGAAGCTGTCCGCTGTCGTTTGAAAAGCGTTTTACCGTCGCCGCAAGTGAATTGCGAATGTGGGTGTCGAAAAGGGGCAGCGCGTCGCCTCTTGCGAATTTGCTGGTTTTGTAATCGTAATTTGTGCAGAATGTGAGCAGCATATTGCAATATCCGTCCTCGGCGCCGTCCTTTGACGACATAAAGAATTCTTTCAGCGTGCAGGACTGCACCGCCACGGCAGGTATTCCGTATGACTTGATATCAGGCGGCGGCAAGTGGAAAATCAGCGAAAAATCGCATATCCATTCGCCGAGCATACGGTCGAATCTTGGAAATTCTTCGCGGTACGCCTTCCAGACGCCGCAAAGCTGGCTCTGTCCCCATGCGGGGTTTCCGTGCCCTCCTGTGTTGATTATCTCGTATATGAAAAGAAGTATATAGCTGTAGTCGCTTTTGAGGTAGCGTCCGGAGATCGCGCAGGTGCGCCACCACAGGTACCATTGCAGCTGCTGCCGCGAAAGCTGCGAAAACTGCGGGACATATGAAAAGAATGGTACCGGCTGGCACTCGGAGCTGGCGATATTGTTAATTTTCCTCGCGTGGCGAAGGAACTGTTCATAATAATTGTAGCTTGTTTTCCAGTTAAAAATCCTTACCTTGTGAATCAAGCTGTGGGCCGGCGCGTACTCGTCGTCGGGCTTCGGCGGTGAGGCGAACTCCTGCGCGGTGTGCGGAGGAATGAATTTTTTCACGAGCAGGCGGCTGTCGTCGGACGCGCTTGCCGCGGAGGCGTTGTTATTCTGCGGTCCGCGCGGCTCGACAGTTATTTCAACAGTATCGGTTGAACGCTGCGGGTGCTGAGGGCAGCTTTTTCTTATGGGCAGCAGAGTCTCAATATTCCAGAACCCGTCAAGCTCCTTCTGCCTTTCTTTATTTGAATCTTCCGTGGGAACACGCCTCCTTTCCGGTAGAGTATATATTATTAGGATGATATGTTTCGTATTCTTTAACGATACATTATATCACTATATATGTATATTGTCAATCGGGAGGCGTTTTTTATGGAAGACATATGTGCCATGTATATAAAAATTAACGCCGTTGTTGACAAAATACGCGCGTAGTGATAAAATATAAAAAATAAATAAAGCGGGGCGGAACGGGAGATATGGACTTGCTGCTGAAGGGCGCGTATGTGTTTAATGAGAACGGCTTTGACAAGGGCGACGTGTTCATTTCAGACGATTCCGCCGCCAGTTTTTCCGGATTGTCCGGAACCCGCGTCAGGGAAATTGATTTCTCCGGCAGGTTTGTTTTCCCCGGCTTTACAGATGTGCACGTTCATCTGAGAGAGCCGGGTTTTTCGTATAAGGAGAGGATAGCGACCGGGACGCTTGCGGCGTCCCGCGGAGGGTTCACCACTGTTTTTGCCATGCCGAACCTCAATCCCTCGCCGGACGGGCGTGCGGGGCTTGACGCCGAGCTTGCGGCGATAGCCGGCGGAGCGTTGATCCGCGTACTGCCGTATGGCGCGATAACAAAGGGCAGCATGGGCAAAGAAATGGCGGATTTTGAAGCGATGCCGGATGCCGTGGCGTTTTCCGACGACGGAAAGGGTACGGCTCCTGAAGTGCTGGAAGAAGCGATGCTCCGGGTTAAAAAAACGGGAAGGATAATCTGTTCGCACTGCGAGGATGCGTCGCTCAAGGGAGGAGACCATATCGCCCAAGGCTCACCGTATGCGAAAAAGCTCGGCATTTCCGGCATCAGCTGTGAGAGTGAATATCTGCAGCTTGAAAAAGAACTGAGCGCCGCGCAGAAGACAGGCTGTCCGTATCATATGTGCCACATAAGCTGCCGCGAGAGCGTCGAGCTTATAAGAAAGGCAAAAGCCCGCGGACTTGACGTCACCTGCGAGACGGCTCCGCACTATATCGCGCTTGACTACAACAGCGTGACGGAGGATGACGGCCGGTTCAAGATGAACCCGCCCCTGCGCTCACCGGCTGACCGTGCTGCGATAATCGAAGGGATAGCGGACGGGACGATAGACATGATTGCAACCGATCATGCGCCGCACTCGGCTGCTGAAAAGGGGAAGGGGCTTGCCGGGAGTGCGATGGGGGTGGTCGGGCTTGAGACGGCGTTCGCCGTCTGCCATACCGCGCTTGTCAGGACGGGGATAATCAGCCTGCACCGGCTGGTGGAGCTGATGAGTATATCTCCGGCGAAGCGTTTCGGGGCGGGAAGCGTTACTGTCAGGTCGGGGAAAGCGGCCGACTTTACCGTGTTTGACGTCGGAAGCAGATATAAAATAAACCCCGATGACTTTTTATCGATGGGAAAGAGCTCGCCGTTTGCGGGGCGCGAGGTATATGGCGAGTGCCTTATGACAGTCTGCGGCGGAAGAATAGTTTACATGAAGGACGGTCTATGAAACAAAGCATATTCATAGTGAAAGAGAATAAGAAAATTGCCGAAAACACATACCTGATAAGGCTTTTGGGCGACACCTCGGAAACCGGCAGGCCGGGTACATTCGTAAACATAAAGCTCGACGGTTTTTTCCTGCGCCGTCCGATATCTGTCTGCGACAGCTGCGGCGGCACGCTTACGCTGATATACAAAACAGTCGGCGAGGGCACCGCGGCGCTTTCGGAGATTAAGCCGGGCGCAGGGCTTGACATTCTGACAGGGCTCGGGAACGGGTACGATATATCGGCATGCCGGAACAAGCCGCTGCTTATCGGCGGCGGATGCGGGGTTCCTCCGCTTTATCTGCTTGCCAAAAAACTTATTACGGCGGGGAAGCCCGTGTCGGTCATACTCGGCTTCAACAGAGCAGGCGAGGTGTTTTTCGCCGATGAATTCAAAGCTCTCGGCGCGGATGTGCGCATCACGACGGCAGACGGTTCATGCGGGATAAAAGGCTTTGTCACATCTGCGATGGCGGATATTGACTACGATTATTTTTATACCTGCGGGCCGGGTCCAATGCTTCGGGCGGTGTACGACAAAAGCGGGGAGGTTTCCGGCCAGTTCAGCTTTGAGGAACGCATGGGCTGCGGCTTCGGAGCCTGCATGGGCTGTTCATGCAAAACAAAGTACGGCAGCAAGAGGATATGCCGTGACGGTCCGGTGCTTGTCAAGGAGGAGATAATATGGTAGACACAAAGGTAAGCCTCTGCGGGATAACGCTTGACAACCCTGTTATCCCGGCATCGGGAACGTTCGGCTACGGATATGAGTTTGCCGAGCTTTACGATATAAATATACTCGGCACATTTTCCTTCAAGGGGACGACTGCCGGGGCGCGCTTCGGCAATCCCACGCCGCGCATTGCCGAAGTGCCGGGCGGGATGCTCAACGCCGTCGGGCTTCAGAACCCCGGCGTAAGGGCGGTTGTGGAGGAAGAGCTGCCTCGGCTTGCGAAGGTGTTTTCAAAGCCGGTGATGGCGAATATCAGCGGATTCTCGCCGGAGGAGTACGAAAGCGTCGCCGAGCAGCTTTCCGTATGTCCCATGGTCGGCTGGCTGGAGGTCAATATAAGCTGTCCTAATGTGCACGGCGGCGGCATTGCGTTCGGAACAGATCCGAAAGCGGCGGCCGAGGTGGTGCGCAGGGTTCGGAAAGTAACGAAAAAGCCGCTTATAATAAAGCTTTCGCCGAACGTTGCGGACATTGTCGAGATGGCAAAGGTGTGCGAAGCGGAGGGGGCGGACGCGGTGAGCCTGATAAACACCCTTGTCGGGATGCAGATTGACTTGAAGACAAAAAAACCGGTTTTGAGGAATATTACCGGCGGATATTCGGGTCCCGGTGTTTTTCCGGTGGCGCTCAGAATGGTTTATCAGGTATATGAGGGCGTAAAGATACCGGTTGTCGGGATGGGAGGGGTTGCCTCAGCCGCGGACGTGCTGAAGATGATGGCGGCGGGGGCTGCGGCGGTGCAGGTGGGCGCGGCTAACCTTGTCAACCCGTATGCCTGCCGGGACATTATAAACGACCTGCCGCGCGTCATGGAAAAATACGGGATAGAATCGCTGTCCGGGCTTACCGGGGCGGCGCACAGGTAAATTCAAGTGGAAAAAATACCGCTTCCGCGGAGCAGACGCAACGGAGGCGGATAAAATTAAGGAGAAATATTATGGGTAAAGACGTGATAATCGCGTGTGATTTTTCATCCGGCAGGGAGTGCCTTGACTTTCTCGGAAAGTTCGGAGAGGCAAGGCCATATGTAAAGATAGGCATGGAGCTGTTTTACGCCGCGGGCCCCGACATGGTTCGCGAGCTGAAGTCAAGAGGGCATAAGGTGTTTCTCGACCTGAAGCTGCACGATATCCCGAACACGGTAAAACGTTCGGCGGCGGTGCTCGGGAAGCTGGGCGCCGATATGCTCAACGTGCATGCCGGAGGCGGTTCGGCAATGATGGCGGCGGCAAGGGAGGGGATAGCCGAAAGCGGCTGTCCGACGCTGCTGATTGCCGTGACGCAGCTGACTTCGACCTCGCAGAAGATGCTTGAGGACGAGCTGCTGATAAAGCTGCCGGTTGACGAGGTGGTTGCGTCTTATGCGGAAAATGCCCGGAGATCGGGACTTGCGGGCGTCGTCTGCTCGCCGCTTGAGGCGGGAAAGGTCCATGCGGCGTGCGGCTGCGGATTTATAACCGTGACGCCCGGCGTTAGGTTCGCGGACGGGGAAGCCGGCGACCAGAGCAGAATAGCCACTCCGGCAAAAGCCAAAGAGATGGGCGCGGACTATATTGTAGTAGGGCGTCCGATAACTGCGGCGGCTGATGCGGTAGGGGCTTATAAAAGATGTATGAAGGAATTTGTCGGTTGAAGCAGGCAGAAATTCCGCGGCGGCTGATATGCGCGCGGAAACAAAGCCGAAAAAATATTTTTAACATTTGCAGAGGAGAAATGTAAAAATGGATTACAGAACAGAAACAGCGAAGCAGCTTCTGAAAATAGGAGCGGTATTCTTCCGTCCCGACGAACCCTTCATATGGGCGAGCGGCATCAAAAGTCCGGTTTACTGCGACAACCGGCTGACGCTGACCTCGGTGGAGGCGAGAAACATTGTCGAGGAAGCGCTTGCGCAAGAGGTAAAAAAGTATTATCCCGAGGCTGAGGTGCTGATGGGGACAAGCACGGCGGGCATAGCGCACGCGGCGATTGTAGGACACCTGCTCGGTATGCCGATGGGATATGTACGGGGCAGCGCGAAGGATCACGGACGACAGAACAGGATCGAGGGCAGGCTTGTTCCGGGGCAGAAGACGGTTATAATCGAGGATCTCATTTCGACGGGCGGCAGCGTTATCGAGGTAGCCGACGCGCTGCGCGAGGAAGGCGCCGTCGTGCTCGGGGTTGTAAGCATATTCACATATAACATGAAGAAAAGCGCCGAAAAGCTGTCGGCGGCATCTCTTGAGAATCACAGCGTGACCGACTTTGACACTGTCGCGTCGGTGGCGGTGAGCGAGGGATATATCAGGCCCGGGGATGTCGCGCGTCTTTTGGCTTTCCGCGACAACCCGTCGGACGAGAGCTGGATCGGGTCAAAGAGCTGAAGATCGGGGCGCGGTATGAAGGATATTATAAACATTCTTGATCTCACGACAGAGGAGATAGACGAGCTTATAAACACGGCCGAGGATATTCGCATGCACCCGGGAAGATACTCCGAGACCTGCCGCGGCAAGACGCTGGCCACGCTTTTCTTTGAACCGTCGACCCGCACGCGCCTTTCTTTTGAGGCGGCGATGTACGGACTCGGCGGCAACTGCCTCGGCTTTTCGCAGGAGGGATCAAGCTCGGTATCAAAGGGAGAGAGCATCTCCGACACGGCGAGAATTGTCAGCATATACTCGGATATTATTGTAATGCGCCACTACACCGAGGGCGCGCCCTGCGCTGCCGGACTTGCGGCTACAGTGCCGGTAATCAACGCCGGCGACGGAGGGCATTATCACCCGACGCAGACTCTTGCCGACCTTTGCACAATCCGCCATGAGCTTGGAAGGTTTGACGGGCTGACGATCGGAATATGCGGCGACCTCAAGTACGGGCGCACCGTTCACTCGCTGATCGCGGCCATGTCGCGTTACAGCAACGTGCGCTTTGTGCTTATCTCGCCGGCTTCACTTGCCCTTCCGGAGTATGTGAAACGCGAAACGCTCGGCGGCAAAGGCGCATCTTTCATTGAAACGACATCCCTTGACGAACACATGGGGGAGCTTGACATACTGTATATGACGCGCATCCAGAAGGAGCGCTTCAGCGAGAGTGAAAGAGCAAATTCGGGCACTTACGATAAATATATACTTACTCCCGAAAAGCTCTGCGCGGCGAAAAAAGGCATGCGTGTGCTGCATCCGCTGCCGCGCGTGGACGAAATCTCGGTGTCTGTCGATTCCGACCCGAGGGCGAAGTACTTTGAGCAGGCCGAGAACGGCAAGTATATCCGCATGGCGCTGATTCTGAAGCTGCTTGCTGACAGATCGCCGAAAAAGGCGCCCGTGTGCGGAAGGTTCGACGGGAAGAAATGCAGCAATCCAAGGTGCATATCTGTAACCGAACCGACTCTTGCGCAGCGCATATTCAACGGCTCGGACGGAAGTCTGCGCTGCTATTACTGCGATTCCGAAATACATTAAAGAGCGCCGCGACGCAAAAAGCGTCGCGGCGCTGTCCTGCTTCGGACATTCTTAAATGATACATATTGGGCCCCACCCAAGTAAGTCTTTTTGTATAAAACCGAGGAATTTTGCAGGACGATTGACAGTCAAAGACGGTTGTGTTAAAATAAAAATGTTGATAATTTAATGAATTCAGGTATTTATGTTTAAAACAGCAACCCGAAAAATCAATATGACCGAGGGGCCGCTTCTCGGTAAAATTTTGATTTACACTGTCCCGCTCATTCTGACAGGCATGCTACAGCTGCTCTATAATGCTGCCGATACAATCGTCGCCGGACGTTTTGCCGAAGACGGTGAAACGGCTCTTGCGGCGGTCGGCTCATGCGGCGCCCTCATCAATCTGATAATCAACCTTTTCATGGGGTTATCCGTCGGAGCCGGTGTTCTGGTGGCGCAGTACATAGGCGCGAAGAAGGAAGACGACGTAAGGATGACGGTTCATACGGCGGTACCCGCCGCAGCTCTGCTTGGCGCTGTTGTGTCGGTGTTTGGAATTGTAATGGCTGAGCCGCTGCTTCGCCTGACCGGTGTGGAGGAGAGCGTGCTGGCTCAGGCGGTTCCCTACATGAAGGCGTATATGTTCGGGATGCCGGCAAGCATGATATACAACTACTGCGCCACGATGATGCGTTCTTCCGGCGATACAGCCCACCCGCTCATGTTTCTTTCGATATCGGGCATTGTCAATGTTGCCCTCAATCTTGTTATGGTAATCGGATTCGGACTGGGCGCGCTCGGAGTCGGGATAGCGACGGCGGTGTCGACATGGCTGTCGATGTTTCTTATTATCGGCTTCATGATGCGTGAAGAAGGCCTGATACATCTTGATATAAAAAGGATACATATTGACTGGGACAAATTCTGGAAAATCGTCCGCATCGGCATACCCGCGGGACTGCAGGGCTGTGTTTTCTCGCTTTCAAACGTAGTGATTCAGTCGAGCGTCAACGGCTTCGGCAAGACGACGGTGGCTGGGAACACCGCCGGTTCAAACATCGACGGATTCATTTATGTGGCGCTCGATTCGTTCTATCACACATCCCTGACCTTTGTCGGCCAGAACATAGGCGCAAAGAAATATGACCGCGTCAAAAAAATCATAGTACTTTGCTCGGTGATGGTTGTAATAGTGGGTTTGACGCTCGGAGGCATGGCTCTTTTGTTCGGCAGACAGCTTCTCGGGCTGTACGCGCCGAATAACGAAGGCGCAATCGAAGCCGGACTGCTTAGGCTTTCTATTGTCGGGCTCAGCTATTTTCTGTGCGGGCTGATGGAGGTCGGATGCGGCGCGATGCGCGGCATGGGAAGCTCTTTCATACCGATGGTGGTGTCACTTATAGGTTCGTGCCTGCTCAGAATTGTCTGGATATATACTGTTTTCGCTGCATATCCCGCTATGACGGTGCTTTACATATCCTATCCTGTGTCATGGGCCGTCACCGGAGCCGTGCATTACATTTCAAGTGCGATATTGCTGCGCCATATAAAGCACAAAGGCATAAAGCTGCAGGACGCTGCGCCGGATACAAAATGTCTCAAGGCGGGCTGCAGGGGCTAATGCCTAAATACTGAAAAAATTTATTTAAGCTTTTAAGGAGGATATTGTATGCCATTTTGCACCAAATGCGGAACCCAGTACAGCGAGGGAAC
>CAZMZJ010000007.1:0-111623 GCA_964570825.1 uncultured Lachnospiraceae bacterium
TAATCGAGACCGGCTCCGTGCAGACAGTGAACAATGTGGTAAGCGGCGCGTTCAATCTCGGCATAATTCGCTACCAGACGGTTTACGAGCAGTATTTCGAGGACTATCTCGCCGAAAAAAACCTTGCGAGCGACCTTATCTGGGAGTTCAGCTATCTCGCGCTATTTTCACGTCAGCACGAGCTTGCGGGAAAAAGCGAAATTCACCCCGGAGACCTGCGCCAGTCAATCGAGATTGTTCACGGGGACACAATTGTTCCGTATTTTTCTTCGTAAAAAGATCGCGCGAGCGAAAAAGACAGCGCCGCAAAAACCAAACGGATATATCTTTATGAACGCGCCAATCAGTTCGAACTGCTTTCAAATATTCCCTCGACTTTCATGTGGGTGTCTCCGATACCGCAGGATTTTCTCGACCGCTATAGCCTTGTACAGCGGCGCTGCGATTTTCCCGCCAACAGCTATAAGGACGTCCTGATATATCAAAAAGAATACAATTTCTCGGAGCTCGACCGCAGGTTCATCGACAAGGTTTACGAGTCAAAAAATGCGGTTTCGCTCAGAAATTATATGTGAGACCGGTCTGAAATATTTTCAGCCGCCGCTTTCAATCAATAACAGCCGCTCGCGCGCAGGTGCCGCAGAAAATTTTTTCATTTACCATGTAATTATCAGATACCCGACGATATGCCGGATATTCCGATTTATATATGTTTTTATGACTGCTCAAAATGAAAAGAGCATTTTATAGTCTGTAAGATTATTAAAAATATCTTCATTTATTTATTATAATACAGGTTTAATTCGCTTATCGGCTCTGAGTTTCAAAACGGGTTGACTCGTTTCATTTACATGTATATAGATATTGAATTACTGATATTCTTCGTTTATATTTGCGTTTTTTTTATGTCGGAGTTACAATTATAGCGTATTAAGAAGTTCAATGCCTAACATTTATAATGGAGGAAAATAATATGGCAAGATTCACTCTACCCAGAGATCTTTATCACGGAAAAGGCTCTCTTGAAGCTCTTAAAACGCTTAAAGGCAAAAAGGCAATGATCTGCGTCGGCGGAGGAAGCATGAAAAAATTCGGCTTCCTCGACAGAGCGGCCGGATATCTTAAATCCGCCGGCATGGAGGTCGAAATCTTCGAGGGAATCGAACCCGATCCTTCAGTCGAGACCGTCATGAGGGGCGCCGACGAAATGCTTAAGTTCAAACCCGACTGGATTGTAGCCATCGGCGGCGGCTCACCTATCGACGCGGCAAAGGCCATGTGGATAAAGTATGAGTATCCGGATATCACTTTCCCCGAGATGTGCAAAGTGTTCGGCATCCCCCCTCTCCGCCGCAAGGCGCGCTTCTGTGCAATTTCATCGACGTCCGGCACCGCGACCGAGGTCACCGCGTTCTCGGTCATAACAGATTATCAGAAGGGCATAAAATACCCTCTCGCTGATTTTGAAATTACGCCCGACGTCGCCATCATCGACCCCGATCTCGCCGAAACCATGCCGCAGAAGCTGGTCGCCCACACGGGCATGGACGCGATGACGCATTCGATCGAGGCTTATGTGTCAACCGCAAACTCGGATTTTACCGACCCTCTGGCTATCCATGCGATTGAAATGATTATGAAAAATCTTGTGCCGTCGTACAACGGCAACATGGCCGCCCGCGACGCCATGCACAATGCGCAGTGTCTTGCCGGAATGGCATTCTCAAACGCCCTGCTCGGCATAGTCCACTCGATGGCGCACAAGACCGGAGCGGCTTTCGCCGATTTCGGCGCTCATATAATTCACGGCGCGGCAAACGCAATGTATCTGCCCAAGGTAATAGCATTCAACGCCAGAAACCCAGTGGCAAAAGCGCGTTACGGCACAATAGTCGATTATATGGGCATATGCGGCAAAAATGCGAACGGCGACGAAAAGGTCATGGCCCTTATCGCTTATCTGCGCAAAATGAACGACGACCTGAGAATCCCGCAGTGCATCAAAAATTACGGCGCCGACAGCTACCCGTGCGAAAACGGTTTTGTACCCGAAAAGGCTTTCCTTGAAAGGCTGCCGGAAATCGCGAAAAACGCAATCGGCGACGCCTGCACCGGATCAAATCCCCGCCAGCCCAGCCAGATTGAAATGGAAAAGCTTCTCAAGTGCTGCTATTATGACACAGACGTGGATTTCTAAGTAAAATGAAAAACAGTTATTTTGCAAAACGGCGCCAAAGCGCTGATGCCGTTGCCCAAACTCAAGGATATCTAAGTTTTAATATTCAAAGCCGTTACGGTAACGGGCAGAACGACGCATATATAAAAGGATGCAATCTGCACGGCGTCATACCTGCAAGCGATATAACAGGCGGCTTCAGCCTTATCGAGCTGTATCAGGCAGGTTTCGGGGCCAACATTTTCACAGGGAAAAAAATCGCCGTCACGGGCTGCGGCAAAAGTTCGCTCGAGGCCGCTCTTATTGCAGAATCGCTCGGCGGCAAAGTGACCGTCGTCTGCAGATGCGATAAAAACGGCTTAACGGAAGATCCCTATCTGATGTCGCGCGCGGCCAACTCGGGAATTAAATTCATCTTTCTCGCAAACCCGGTTGAAATCAAGAACGACGGCAACGGTTATGCCTGCGGACTGTTTTGCGAGGAAATGGCTCTGTATGAAAAAGACAATTGCGGCCGCAGCGCACCGGTTCCGCTTTATGACAGCGAGTTTCTGATTGATGCCGATATTGTGATTCTCTCTGACCGCTGAGACGTCGTTCGCTCGCCCGGAAAGCAAAATCAAACCGTGTTCCAGGGATACCTGTTGAGCACGGTTTTTTTGATATGCGCAGGAATAAATTTTTTATTCGATACCTCTTGACAAAGCGCCGAGCATATGTTAATATGCGTTGGTAGATATTCGGGTCCTTGCTCCGTTGCAAGGGCTTTTTTACGGCGAAAAATATCGGCGGCTTTAATTTCACGCGTTCGGCATCCATAGATAACAATAACGATAACGCAGAAATAATCCGATATGACTACGCCCTGTCAGAGGTGTGCAATGGCCAATAAGGTCAAAATAAAAAAAGAATCAGAATTTCATTATCTGTTTAATTTCCATGACGAGCTTGCCGTCGGTCGCAGCGCCCTGTACATATACAATATTCTGATTGCCATAACCAACGCGATAATCACCGGCGTTATTTACACGGCTTTTCTGACTGTCAACGGCATCAATATCGTCAACGTTTCAATCATCACTTTCATCCCGTTCGTCGCATGGGTCTTCTCTTTGTTCACACCGTTGATCTATTCGCACGTAAAACGCCGCCGCGGCCTGCTCCTCTTCAATACCACTTTTTATTATTCCTGCATTGTGCTCGCCACAACAATAATGCCGCATTTCGTGAGCAGTCCGACCGCGCGCACCTACTGGTTCGCGGGATTCCTTCTCGCCGGCAATATTTCAAACGCTCTTTTCGGCAGCGGCTCCACGGCGTGGCATATCCACTTTATTTCTGAGGAACGCAGCCGCACGGGATATATAGCCTATACGAATATTACCAATACGGCGGTGTCTACGATTGTTTCGATCACGGCCGCTCTTGCCGCGGACGCTCTGTCGGGATCTCCAAAGCAGGCGCTGATAATTGAAATAATGCGCTATGTTGCGTATGCGCTCGCGCTAATCTCGACTTTTTATCTCTGGCTGCGCCCTAAAACCGAATATCCTTACCATGCGCCGAAAAGCAAAGTCAGATTCCTTGACGTTATACGCGACCCGATTTCCGCAAAAGCCTTCAGATACACCTCGCTTGTATTGTTCTTTTATAACTTTGTGTCTAACGTCAACGCGGGCTCCTGGACATATTACGTAATGAATACACTGCATTATAAAATGATTATAATGTACTCAATCAATATCGTGTATTCGCTTGCCTATATCTTCATGCTCAAATGGTGGCGCCGCTCGGTGGCAAGGCATAATTACTTCAAGGTCTATCTCTTCGCCATGGCGGTTTCCATGCTGCTCGAAATTCCGATGGCTCTGACCCGCCCCAATACCGTCTGGATTTACATCATAACCTCGGTTCTGCAGGGAATAAATCTCGTCGGAACTTCATATATTAAATCAAATCTTTTCTATATCAACCTGCCCGAGGGCAAAACCGATACCTGCATCGTCTTCTGGAACCTCGGAGCAAATATATTCGCTCTCTTCGGAAGCCTCGCCGGCACATGGTTCATAGCATTAACCGAACGGACGGGTCCGTATCTTTTGAACTTCGATTTCCTGTTCCTGCATGTGCATGATTACTTAATTTACGGCTCTCAGCTGCTTGTGTATATCAAGTCTTTCCTTTATCTGCTTCTCTGTGTATTCATAGTGTTCGCCATGCGGCAGACGAATTCTTGCAAAGAATCCAGACCGGAACCGGCAGGCAGTACTGTAATAAACAAATAATGTATCCATATTCCCCTTCAGGACGTAAATATGTTCCTGAAGGGGCTGATTATATTAAAAATTATTTTATATGGATATTGTAATTATTAAAATTAAATTGTATAATTATAATATTAAAAAGGCAGTATGCGATATTATATGTAAAGGAGGTTTTAGGATGGATTTTTTCTATTTCAGCATCCCAATAAATTCTTTATCTATAATAATGCTGTCAGTTATTTTGTTCTACATAAATAAATACAGAGACGACGAAACGCTGCAGGCCAGACTGTTCAAATATATTGTTGTCTCAAACATAATTATGCTTGCCATTGATACGGTCGCGCGTATGGACGGCTATCCGGGCACGGTTTTTGAACCGCTCAATCGCATCGGGAATTTCCTTCTCTTCTTTTTCAATCCTCTGGTGCCTTCGGTCTGGGTTGCTTTCGCATACCATTTCATTTTTAAGACAGATAAGCCGAACAAAAAGCTCTGGGCGCTTGTCGCAATAATAAATTTTCTGAATGTGATTTTTACAATCCTGACACAATGGTTCGGCTTTTATTACTATATCGACAGTCAGAACATTTACCACCGCGGCAATCTGAATTTTATATCTATACTGCTGCCGTCTATGCTTCTCGGTATCTCCTTCGCCATGATATTCAAGAACAGAAGGCTTATTGAACGCAAGCACTTTTATACCTTTATTGTTTTCAGCAGCATTCCGGTCGCATGCGCGATAATCCAGTATTTCATATACGGAATATCTCTGATTTTCAACGGCGTTTCCCTGTCGGTATTCATTCTGTTCATTTATGTGCAGGTTCAGGATATCTACACCGATTATCTTACCGGCGTCGCTAACCGGAAAAGCCTTGAGATCTGTCTTCGGAAAAAAATTCTCTCAAGCAGCAGCGAAAACACCTTCTCTGCGATAATGCTCGACGTCGACAATTTCAAGAAGGTCAACGACACTTACGGCCATAAGACCGGAGATACGATACTTAAAAATATCGCCGCAATGATGCGCAAATGCATCGGGGACGATGGGCTTATCGCAAGATACGGCGGAGATGAGTTTTGTATTGTGCTCGACACCGCCGACCCGCGCAAACTGGACTGTATTGTGGATAAGCTGAAAAAATGTGTGGACAGCTTCAATGCTGAAAATAATTTCCACTTCAGCTTCAACCTCGGAGTGAGCATGGGATACGCCATCTATAAGCACGGCATGAGCCTTGACGACTTTCAGAACAACATAGATTCTCTGATGTACAGCCATAAGCGCAACGGAACATAACAACCAAATATCCCTCCCAGCCATTCAACAACACAACGGGAAGGGATATTTTATTTCTTCGGAAAGATCATGTTCTTCATAAATAGATCCGAAAACTCCGGAAGCGTGCCAAGCTCCAGCGCTTCGCACCTTGCCGCAATTTCAGATATCCTGTCTATCGCTCCGGAGTCAGTCAGGCACGCCTCCGCTCCGGCGAGCGAGGTGTTGCCAACAACGCTGAATTTTCCGGGCTCTGCCGGCGGAAGAATTCCGGTTCTGACGGCGTTTTCGATGCTCATATAATATCCGAGTCCGCCGGCGATAAATATGCGCTCAAGTTTGTCCGGAGTAATTCCCGCGCAGCCGAGAAGCGCGGCGATCCCTGCGGACAGCGCGCCTTTGGCAAGCTGGAAAGCGCGAACGTCTTTCTGCGTCAGCACAACCGGCGCCGCCGCACCACTCGCCGGTATCACTTCCCCTGCTCCGTTAAGCTGTAGCGATGACACCCCGGAAACGCCGCATAAAGGATAATTTTCTCTTTCCATATAGCCGGTTTCATCGATGACACCTGCATCGAGCAGAACCGACACGAGGTCGACAAGTCCGCTGCCGCATATTCCGACCGGAGCCTTGTCGCCTATTGTCATATAGGCAAGTTTAAGTTTTTCTGATTTTGCGTCTGCATCGGCGGCGACTGAGGCAACATGGCAGACCGCGCCTTCGATTCCTCCTGTGCCGCAGGAAATCTCGGCTCCTTCAAGCGCCGGACCCGCGGCGGTTGAAGCCGCAATAAGGCGCGATGAATACGCCTTTCCCGTGCAGAGCACCATCTCTCCGTTTGTTCCGATATCAATCAGCATTGACGGACCGTCAAGCCCTGTCATGCCGCACGCAAGAATGCCGCCGGTGACATCGCTCCCGATATATGCCGACGCCGACGGAAGAACGGTGACACGATCCGCAAAAAGCCCGAGCTCGTCGCCGGAATAATCCCTTTTGCCTGTAAAAGCCGGAGTAAACGGATATACGCCTATGCCCTCCGGGGAAACGCCGCAGAAAATATGCAGCATGGCGGTGTTTCCGGCGACAGCCAGCAGCTCCGGACGCGCGCCAGGATATCTCTCCATGAATATGCTTATGATTTTTCCGGTTTCCTCACGGATAAGGCGGCAGAGGTCGCCGAGGTGTCCTTCATTGCAGGCCGTAATCCTGCTGACAACATCCGCCCCGTAGCTTCGCTGGGGATTGAGGCAGGAAAAGGTATCTATTACCTTCCCCGTCGCGCGGTCGACAAGCGACGCCGCGAGAGTGGTCGTGCCTATGTCAAGCGCAACCCCACGACCCGTCCCGGCTGCAACGCCTTCACTCTTCCTAGGTACGGAATGCGTCTTAAGCCCCCCGCCGTCAGTATCAGGCAGGGCGATTTCAGCGCCTTCTTTCGGGCAGACCGCACGGCAGGCAAGAATCTGTCCGCTCCCGTCCGGTTTGTACGCCTCATAGCCGCCGGACTGCGAGACGCGATAAAATTCACCGCTTATCACGTTTATTTTACATTTGCCGCATACTCCTCTGCCTCCGCATTCCGCCCTGACAGAGTATCCGTTCCTCGCCAGCCAGGAAGACAGCCTCTCGCCTTTTGCAGCCGGCGGTATTTTTATTGTTTTCATATCCGATTCCCCGAATCTTTGACGTTTTTGATTCCTCCGGCACAGCGCCGCATTCATTTGAGATTTGCGCCGTATGTAGACCCTCTGTTCTTTTTTTATGCCCGTCAGAAAATGGCACTCCCGTTTCACACGGTTCTGTGCGTCATTTTTTTCTATTATATCATATAAAAATGACGTTATCAATTCATAATCCCCGTAAAAATAACGCCGTCAGGCATTTTCATCTCTGCATTTACAGCCGCATTCCGTTGTTATGTATTGTCGTCCGGCACAATTGTCAAACATATTCATACTCTCTTTTACAGCTTAAGATCGGATTTACGCAAGAAATTTTGTTAAGCAGCAGCTATATCATAGAACCGGCGTTGACTTGTTCGTTATTTAATGCTATAATATGGGAGCAGTTCGCAATCTGCGGAGGGTTAGGATATGAAAGAATACGCAACGGCTCAGCGCAGGCTTCTTTTAACATATCTTGAAGAGCACGGAGACAAGCAGTTTTCCGTTGAGGAACTGACCGCGGCGCTCGGCTGCGGCTGCGGCTGCGGAATAAGCCAGAGCTCCATATACCGGAATGTCGACAGGCTTGCCGCAGAAGGAGTGATCCGGCGATTCACAGACGCAGACGGCAGCAGATTCCTTTACCAGTATGTTGGCGGCGCCGAATGCTCGTCGCATCTGCACCTCAAATGCAAAAAATGCGGCAGAATCATCCATCTCGACAGCGAAACATCCGAAACCGTAATAAGCGCCGCGCTGAAAAAAAGCGGGTTCAGCATAGACAAAAAGGATTCCCTTCTGCTCGGACTGTGCATATCGTGCAGATAAACCGACAAAATTCACCAAACGTAACTTCATGCTCAAAACAACTGAACAATTTATACACAATCTTAAAACAATCTTAAAACTTACAGTTATTTATCATTAAGAATTAATATGGTATAATACTTCCATCGGCGCAAGGCCGCCGGCAACATCATCCACTCATGCGAGGTGACAAAGGCTTGTATAACATCCTGGTCTGCGACGACGAGCAGGACATCGTCAACGCTCTGAAAATATACCTTTCTGCCGACGGCTATAATATTTTCGAGGCCCACACAGGGCGCGAGGCACTGAGACTCGTTTCCACCGAAGAAATTCATCTTATACTGATGGATATCATGATGCCCGAAATGGACGGGATAACGGCCATGACAAATCTGAGAAAAGAATACAACATACCCGTTATCCTGCTGACCGCAAAGAGCGAGGACGTTGATAAAATTCTCGGCCTCAATGTCGGCGCCGACGATTATATCACAAAGCCCTTCAATCCGGTTGAACTTTCTGCAAGAGTCCGCTCGCAGCTGCGGCGCTATATGCAGCTCGGCGGAAACCGGCAGTCCGAACACCCGTCTGTCATATCGGTCGGCAATATCGAAATGAACGAGAAAGCTCACGAGGTCAGAATCGACGGCGAACTCATCTTGCTGACGCCAACTGAGTATGATATTCTAAAACTCTTCATGCAGCATGCCGGCGAGGTGCTTTCGTCAAAAGAAATATACCGCAAAGTCTGGCACGACGAGCCGTACGGAGCCGAAAACACCGTAGCGGTCCATATACGCCACCTGCGCGAGAAGCTTGAGATAAATCCCGCTCAGCCGCAATATCTTATGGTGGTCTGGGCACATGGGTATAAGCTGGAAGGAGGCAGCGAAAAGTGAAAAAACCAATTCGCGCCGGCTACAGTCTTGCGGCAAAAACAGGCGCATGGTTTGTTCTTTTCATCGCTCTTGTTACCGCAATCGCTTCTGCCGCCGCAATAATCGTCATGTTCTACCTCGGTTTTTATGTGAGCTCGGAAGACGAGGTCAGAGAAAAAATGCTCGACCAAATCCTTGACGACAAGTGCGGCAAGGTGATGCTCTCCTACCTTAACGGAGAAACGGACATAAGCGAAAAATTCAAGTATGACAATTTTTATTTCAAAATTACTCTTTCTGACGGAACGACAGCCGAGAGCAACTATGGCGGTGAGGAGATCTTATATTCCGAAACAGTAAACTATAATCCGGATTCCAGTATTTCTCACGAAACCGACGGTAATAGCGGCACCGCCTTCACAGTCTGGGGTGCCATACCGAAAACCATGAGCAAGACCGACGAGTCTTCCATACTCGCGCACTGGATAAGCATCGGTTATAAATGGAAGTTCGCGGCTTTCGCGACGGGATTCGTCAGCCTTGTCTTTGGCGTTATCGCTTTCATCTTCCTGATGTGCGCCGCAGGGCATAAAAAAAGCAGCGACACTGTTAACCCCGGCCCGCTTGACAGCATACCTTTCGACCTGCATACTGTTATCATCATTCTTATCAACTGCCTTGCGGTCTCGGTCATGGGCGATATCGCGTACAGTATCGAAAGAACAATTATCTGTGTAGCCTTTCTGTTCGTCCTCGACTATCTGCTGCTCGTCAGCTATTTCATGAGCGTAGCCTCCCGGGCAAAGCGCGGGGTGCTGTTCAAATACACGCTTGTCTGGCTTGTTCTTTCGTTTATCTGGAGATGCGTCAAGGCGCTCTGGAGATTCACGCTCGCATTTTTCAGAAACCTTCCGCTTCTATGGAAAGCAATCCTTTTGGTCTGCGCACTATTTGTCTGGAATATAATAACAGTTGCTTTTTTCGCAAATTCTAATTATTATGGAATTTTCCTCTGGTTCTCTTCATGGGTCGCGGGTGCGATCGTAGTCTTCACAGTCACTCTTAACCTTGACAAGCTGAAAAAAGGCGGCGAGGCGATAGCATCCGGCAATCTCAATTACTGCGTCAATACTCAGAATATGCTGTGGGATTTTAAGCGTCATGCCGAATCCCTCAACAGCATAAGCGCGGGTATGTCGAGAGCCGTCGAGGAAAGGCTCAGAAGCGAGCGCTTTCGCACAGAGCTTATTACTAACGTATCGCACGACCTTAAGACGCCGCTGACTTCCATCATCAATTATATCGACCTTATAAAAAAAGAAAATCCCGAAAATGAGAATATCAGAAATTATATCGAGGTTCTTGACCGTCAGGCCATGCGCCTGCGGAAACTGACCGAGGATCTTGTCGAAGCGTCGAAGGCTTCAACCGGAAACCTTCAGGTCGAGCTTGCCTCCTGCGAGCTCGGCGAGCTGATTACGCAGACCGCCGGCGAATACAACGACAAACTCAAAGCTTGCGGTCTTGAGCTTGTCTGCAGCCGCCCGGAAGAACCGGTAAACATTATGGCAGACGGACGGCACCTGTTCAGAGTGATAGACAACCTGATGAGCAATATCATTAAATATGCACAGCCGTCAACAAGAGTATATCTGAATCTTGAAAGGAAAGGAAACAAAGCGGTAATCACCTTCCGGAACACCTCCAAATACGCCCTGAATATATCGAGCGACGAGCTGATGGAACGCTTTGTCCGCGGCGACGCATCGCGTCATACCGAAGGCAGCGGCCTCGGCCTTTCAATCGCAAAGAGCCTGATGGAACTTCAGCACGGAGCTATGAATATCACGGTGGACGGGGATCTGTTCAAGGTAACGCTTACGTTTGACACAGTTTGAATATTATGGAAATTTTGAAGACGATCAATTTTCTCATTGCTCTCATATTCTTCATATGCTATGCATACCAATTCGTCTATATCCCGATATCCCTCCTGAAAAAAGACAAGCCGCACAAAAAAACCGTCAAGCACAAATATGCCGTGCTGATATGTGCAAGAAACGAGGAAAAGGTCATCGGCAACCTTATCGAGAGCATCCAGTCTCAGACATACGGGCGCGACTTCGTGAAAATTTTCGTTATGGCCGACAACTGTACCGACAGCACCGCCGCAATCGCCCGCTCCGCCGGCGCGAACGTTTACGAACGCTTCAACAAAACGTTTGTGGGCAAGGGCTATGCGCTCGAGGAGCTTCTGCGGAATATACAAAATGATTACGGCCCCGCCTTCGACGGTTATTTTGTCTTCGACGCCGACAATATACTTGACAAAAACTATATAGCCGAAATGAACAAAACCTTCTCCGACGGATACGAGATCATCACAAGCTACCGCAACTCAAAAAATTACGGCGACAACTGGATTTCCTCCGGATACGCGCTCTGGTTCCTGCGCGAATCGAAATACCTCAACTATGCCCGTCATCTGATAGGCTCGAGCTGCGCTGTTTCCGGAACGGGTTTTCTCTTCTCGCAGCGTATACTCGACAAGACCGGAGGCTGGTGCTTCCACCTCTTAACCGAGGACATCGAGTTCTCAGTCCACCAGATTCTTGAAGGCGAAAAAATCGGCTTCTGCCGCGGCGCCATTCTTTACGACGAACAGCCGGTTAAATTCGGTCAGTCGTGGCGCCAGAGAATGCGCTGGGCGAAAGGCTATCTGCAGGTTTTCCGGAAGTACGGCTTGAAGCTTATCTGCGGCATATTCCGCGGCAGCTTTTCCGCATTCGATATGACAATGTCAATCATGCCCGCAATCGTCCTTACCTTCATCGGCATTGTCGCAAACGTTTCGCTTGCCGCAATCGGCGTATTGGAAGGCGGCAATATTATGATAGCAGTGGAATCCCTTGCGGAATGCCTGCTCAACTCGTATGTAATGATTTATTTCGTAGGACTTGTAACTACGATAAGCGAATGGCGCAAAATTCAGTCGCCTGCCTATAAAAAATTGTTTTACACCTTAACTTTCCCTCTTTTCATGTTCACATATATTCCGATTTCCTTCGCCGCTCTTTTCGCCAAAGTAACATGGAAGCCGATTGAACATAATGTCTCCGTATCATGGCGCGAAATCGATGCGAAAAAGCGGAAATATATTTCAAAACTTCACGAAAAATCTTGACAACCGACAGGTTTGTGGTATAATTTATCCCGTTATGATAAAAATCATATCAGGGAATGAAGTGCTCCCTCGGATTAATACTTACCACGGCAGTGACATTTATTCTGTTGCTTTTATTTATTATCCATTTGCCTGATGTTTAACCGGAACCGCCTAAAGCTGATGACTTCTGCGAATACTGCGCAGACGCGTCAGCTTTTTTGCGTCTGCAATTCATATCGGAGGAAATATGCTTACATCTCTTGCGCTCATCTTTCTTGTAGGGCTGCTGCTTGGCAGCATCTTCAACAGATTGAAATTGCCGAGACTGGTCGGAATGCTTCTGACAGGAATAATTCTCGGACCGTATGCCTTAAATCTGCTTGATTCTTCGATTCTCGGCATCTCTGCCGACCTGAGAGAACTCGCGCTCATCATTATCCTTATCAAGGCCGGATTGTCTCTGAATATTTCCGACTTGAAAAAAGTCGGCCGTCCTGCGGTTCTCATGTCCTTCTTGCCGGCTTTGTTCGAAATTGCGGCATTTGTCATATTCGCACCGCCGCTTCTCCATGTTTCGTTACTTGACGCCGCTATAATAGGAGCGGTGCTCGGAGCAGTATCTCCCGCCGTGGTGGTTCCCAAAATGGTTGACCTGATGGAAAACGGATACGGAACGGACAAGTGCATACCGCAGCTCGTACTTGCGGGTTCGTCGCTCGACGATGTCTTCGTCATCGTTCTTTTCACAGCCTTCACAGGACTTGCCCAGGGCGAAGGAATATCCGTCTGGAGCTTTGCTTCTATTCCGGTTTCAATAATAACCGGCATCGCGGTCGGATTCGGCATAGGCGTTTTGCTTGCGCTGCTGTTCCGCAAAATCCATATGCGCGACAGTATCAAGGTCGTTATACTTCTCGGTCTGTCCTTCCTGCTTGTGGCGGCTGAAAAAATGCTTGAAAACATTGTCCCTCTGTCAGGCCTTTTGGCGGTTATGAGCATGGCGATTGCCGTTCAGATGAAACGCGGAATCGTCGCGGAGCGTCTGTCGCTCAAGTTTTCAAAGCTGTGGGTTGCGGCTGAAATAGTGCTGTTCGTCCTGGTCGGCGCCGCCGTCGACATCGGTTACGCAGCTACGGCCGGAATCGGCGTTATTGTAATTATTCTTATTGCCCTGCTGATTCGCATGATAGGAACTTATGTGTGTCTTATCGGCACAAGGCTTAATTTCAAGGAAAGATTATACTGCATGATTTCGTATATTCCCAAGGCTACCGTGCAGGCGGCCATAGGTTCGGTCCCGCTTGCCCTCGGACTTTCATGCGGTCAGATCGTCCTCACAACAGCTGTCGTTTCGATAATCATCACCGCCCCGCTCGGAGCTTTCCTGATGGATATCAGCTATAAAAAACTGCTTGCAAAAACCGAAAAATAAAAATAAATGTGAAGCCGCCCGTCATTATATGCGGGCGGCTTTTTTCGACCTTTTCTACATAAACAGATGTTTTTCTTACAGAACACCGCAATCATTCTGATACAAATTTCCGTTTAATTGATTTTTCCGTAAAGTGCGGGCGCCCCGTATTTGCGACTGAGTTTTTGCAAAAAACGCACTCTTGTATATTTGAATAATAAATCACAAATCAAGATAAAATAACATACAAATACTTCATTGATTGATTTGTGAGGCGGATGTGGGTTATCAGAACTGCGATTATACCGGCGTCAGAATCAGCGGAAATCTGACAGCCGACATTTGTTTGATTAAAAATATCATAAAAAACGATATCATTCTAAAAATCCGGCAGCTGAAGTTGAGCTCCGGCTCCGGTTTCGCGTCAAATATCATTCCCGACTACGCTTCCGGACAGGAACCGGGCAACGGCGGGAATAACAGCGAAAGCAAAAACGGAACCGCGAACGCAAGCAACAAGGCTGTCGACTGCTGCCTTTTCTATTTTGACGGCATGGTCAGCTCCGAGCTTTTGAACGAATCGGTGTTAAAGCCCCTGCTTCTTTCGGCCGTTCCGGCGGTCAATTTCACGGGAACATTATCCGACTATATTGAAAAGGACATTTTATTTTCCTGCGAGGTCAAGCAAACATCGTCCGTCGCCGATATTCTGAGGGGAATACAATACGGCGACACTGCGCTGCTTATCGACGGCTGCTGCTCGGCGATTGTCATAAATACAAAAGGCTTCGTTACCCGCGGCATCAGCGAGCCGGCCGACGAGAGAATCCTGCAGGGACCGCGCGAGGGCTTCGGAGAAACTGCCATGCACAACCTCGCAATGCTGAGGCGAAAGCTTCAGACTCCTGACCTGTGCATCGAAAATATCCGCATCGGAAGGCGGACCGACACGTCTGTTTACATCTGCTACCTTGAATCTCTCGCCGACCGCGCCGCCCTTGATACGTTGAAAAAAAGACTCGGCGGGATCGATATCGACGGCATACTCGACACAAACTACCTCGCCGAGCTTATCCGAGACCATAAATTCTCCCTGTTCAAGACCACCGGAAGCACAGAACGCCCGGATATCGCGGCAGCCCGGATGCTCGAGGGACGGATCGCTGTAATCGTCGACGGCACTCCCGTCGCCATGACGCTGCCATATCTCTTTTCAGAAAATTTCCAGTCGGACGAGGATTATTACCTGAATTGGCTCGTCGCCTCGGTCGCAAGAATTATCAGATTTTTATGCTTCTTTATCGCGGTCAGCGTCCCGGCGGCGTTTTTATCACTCATTACCTTTCACGAACAGCTGCTGCCTACCATGTTCGAGCTGTCAATAGCCCAGGCAAGAGGCGGCGTTCCACTCTCTTCATTCCTTGAATGCGTTATTATAATAATGATTTTTGAAATTCTCAAGGAAACCGGCGCACGAATGCCCCAAAGCCTCGGCCACGCTCTCGGCATCGTGGGGGGTCTCGTCATAGGTCAGGCTGCCGTCGAGGCGAGAATCATCAGCGCGCCGATGCTGATTGCCGTAGCCCTATCCGGCATCGCCGGCCTTATGATACCGCGCCTGAAAAGCATTGTGTTTTTTGGCCGGCTCGGCTTTATCGTCATATGCGCCTTTTTCGGCATTTACGGTTATCTTATCGGAATGACTGCGCTGTTCATCGCAATTTTCAGCCTCGATTCTTTCGGCGTCGACTGCACTCTGCAGCTGCTCAATCCCACGCGGCAGGGGCTCAAGGATATTTTCTGGCGGGCTCCGTGGACTGCGATGAAAACCCGTCCCGATTTCAACAATAATGCCGTACGCGCAAAAAACGGTGAAAACAATGAATAAGCCGGCAAGAATTATTTCTTCATTCCTTCTCTTCCTTCTGATTTCATCATTTTCAGGCTGCAGGAAAATTACGCAATACCGCGAGCCGGAACAGCAGTATCTTGTGTCCGCCGTCGGATTCGACCGCGAAAACGGAGAGCTCAAGGCGTCGCTTGAGGTGATAATTTTCAGCGTGGGCAAGGCTGAAGGCAGTATCGAGTCAAAAGTATTCACCGGCGCCGGCAAAACGGTGAAGCAAGCTCTCGGAAATCTTTCCGGCGAAATTTCAAAAAAGCTGCTTTACGGCCACTGCGCGCTGATTGTGCTTGGCGAGTCACTCAATGCCGGGCAGGTGGACGAAATATTCAATTTCTGCTGCTCTGGAAAAGAAATACCCATCTCCGCCTCCCTCGTGTCCGCCCCCGACGCCGCGGCTCTGCTGTCATGCAAAAGCATTTCGACTCCGGTAACCGGATACGACATCACCGGAGTCATCAAGCAAAAAAGCGAGAACTGGGGAATAGGACTTGCAAACCGCCTTTATGATGTCGAGGGTCGCCGTCTGCGGGATAAAAGCTACTACGCGATACCTCATTTTTCTGTCAGCGGAGAAGGCAGCGACACTGTCTACACCTTTTCGGGAATCCGGATTTATGAAAACGACCTGCCTTCCCTTCTCTTCGACCTGCCCGAAAGCGCGCTTTACAGCCTCCTGACCGGAACCTACGGAAGCGGAACTTTTTATATCGAATCGGACGGGGTGATATACCAGCCAGAAGTGAAACGCGCCTCCTCCTCTGTCAAAACAGACAATGAAAATTGCAGCAGCCTGTGCATCGCCGTGAAAATGCATCTTCTGCTGCGGCGCGGGCAGACCGAAAAAATCGACACCGAGGCACTCGGTGCGGCTCTTGAAAAAAAATCCCGGGAGTTATTTATAGCAGCCTCGGCTCTTTCTCACTCAGATATTTTTGAAATCGAAAGCCGCCTTGGACGCTCCGGCGAAAACGTCGGCGCGCCGAATTCGTATACGGAAATTTTTATCAGCTTCGATATTTCGGCGCCTAATGAATGAGGTGTTAAATGTACAACAAACACGTCCCCGCTCTCAATGCGCATAAGCTCTGCCTTGTGACGCTTTTTCTACTCCCGGAGATTATAAACGGATTTTCAGTCGGAAAAACAGGATTTTTCGAAGCGGTGATTATTTTTGTTGTTCTGCTTTTCTTTATGCCGCTGCTGCTCAGGCTCTTCAATTTGCTCTTTTGTGCGGAGGCTTTCCGTTCTTCAGGCTCTGCCGCGGGCAGAGCAATATTGACCGCAATATATGCCGCCGCTGCCGCGGCTTCGCTTTATTTTGCCGGGAGCTGCGCCGACAATTTTGCCGGATTTTGCGCAACCGTCATAATTCCGGACGCGCCGCTGTTCTGGGTCGAGCTTGCTTTTATCGCAGCTGCGGTATGGCTGTCTATGAAGGATACGGCGGTAATCTTCAAGTTTGCGCTGGTAATATCAGTGGTCGTTTTCACGTCTGTGATCGCGTTGTTTGTTTTATCGCTGACACAATTAAAGCCGGACGCCGCTTCTCTTTTCAAAAGCATCGACACCGGCGCTTTTCTTGACTTGAAAAGCTGGATTCATAACCCTGCCCTGACAATTATCGCCTCACTGCCGGTAATTCTCGCGTTCCTTGCCTGCCTTCCCGGCAAAGCCGACGGAAAAAGCGTTTATCCGGGTATATTTCTCGGCTTTCTTCTCCTCCTTATCTGCGCGGCGCAGACGCTCCTTGTGTTCGACGAGAACTACCTTGCGACCCTCTCGTACCCGTATCTGTCCTCTGTCGGCATTCTTTCCGCCGACGAGGTGTTCCTGCGAATGGACGGATTCGTCTATATAACATTCTACGCCTTAAGCCTCATTAAAACGGCTGCCTGTTTTTCTGCCGTAAGGCTGTTATGTTCAAAATACAACAATAAGGCCGGCTTTTACGCACCGGCCGCCTGCGGCGTCATTATAGTCATATACAATCTGATAAAAATAATATAAATATACCGTGAATTATTAACCGGCCGTATATTTGACATACCGGCCGGTTTTTCCATATACTCTATTATAGGAGCAAAAAGGAGGCATACATATCTTATGAAAATTTATATAGATCCGGGATACAATATAAACAACCGACGGTCAGCCGCGGATATTCTGATTGACGACAAATACCAACTGGTCAAAGGTATAGCGGAAACCCTTGGAGAAATCCTGCGTTCAAACGGTATTGACACGCTCGTTTCAAGCCCGGTGCCTGAAACCGACAACGGAACCGCAAGGTCTGTAACCGCTGCCGACAGGGCCAACGAGGCGAACAACTGGGGAGCGGACTATTACATAGCTTTGCAGATCAATTCGTCAAACGATCCGTTCGACACCGGCTCTGAGGCGTACATATATAAACCTGACTCTCCCGCAAAACCGCTCGCATATTCAATCCTTGAGCGGCTCAATCTTGCGACGGGACTTCAGAACCGCAGTGTAACGTCGCGTCCCGATATTTATGTGCTGTCAAGAACAAACATGCCCGCCGTAATGGTCGAATTAGGGTACGGCACAAACGAAGTCGACTCCATAAAAATGCTTGAACACCCGGAGCAGTTTGCGTATGGGATCGCGAACGGTATTCTGGCATATGTTCAGGGAATCGGCCCCCAGAATATGCAGCAGGAATCCGCCAGGGCGGCTTTCTTTCAGCTTTATCCCGAAGCCCGCACCGGCTCATGCCGCCTTTTTATCAGCGTTAGCTCCGGCCAGAGAAAGCAGCGGCCGGTCTCGGACGCCGACGTGACTGTTTTTCATGGTGAAGGCGGAAAACGCCTGCTCGTTTACCGCGGCAGAACAGATAATTCAGGGCGCGCAATACCGGTCGAACTCCCTCTTTACAATGACCCGAACAGCATATACGACATCCAGCCGCAGTTGTACTGCATCTGCGTAAGACATCCCGAATACCTGCCTAAAAATCAATGGGTAACCGTAACAAACCAGAAAAATATACGCCAGCAGATTCTGCTTGAGGAAAAACGCATCAGGTAAAAGTATATCAAAATATCAGCCTAATTCAGACAGCCGGTTGACCGCCACATATATTTTCGATATTTCGTACCATGTCGCAAAGTCGACGACTCCCGTCACCGGCAGGAAGAATATCTGCTGGAAGGTCCTCACCGCCTGCGCGGTCTGCGGTCCATAAATACCGTCAACCCGTATCTTGGAGATCATGGGGTAGCTGTCCGATATGCTGTTGAGCTGCGTCTGTATCATACGGACGTCAAGACCGCTCGAACCTATCTGCAGCGGATGCCCGGGATATGACATCGGAACTCCCTGCACCTTCTCCGCCTGCGTAAGATAAATATTGCTGCCGTAATAGTTCCTTAAAATCGAAAGAGCGTCTTTACCCTGCGCGCCGAGCTTCTGCGAACCCCATTGCGACAGGCCGTTGCAGGTTACCCTTGAACCGTCGCAGAACTGCGTGAACAGAGGCTGCCTTATTCCCGGCTTCGTTATGTAGGTAGTGAATATCTCGTTGACTATATTCAGAACATTGCCGAATATGTTCCTGCCCGGCGTAAACATCTGGTCGAACGCGGTGCTGTTTGTAATGGTGAAATTATAGCCGCGGCTGCGGTACCACTCGGTGTATACCCGGTTCAGCGCGAACGAAATAATCGCAAGCACATTTGCCCGTATAGTTTCCGCCGGCCATGTCGAGTATATTTCAGAACAGGCAACATTTGTTATATAATCTCTGAACGGAACCCAGACGTTTTCGGCGGAAGCGTCCGACGGCGCCCCGAGATGAACCACCATATATTCCGGAATGACAGGCTCGGCCAGCACTATATAGCCGTTACCGGTCGGCAGGGGCTTTACCTCGGACTCTGGTATCTTCGGGGGGAAGTCGCCCCACAGCGAGTTTGCTTCCACTACTATTATCTGCGGCTCGGCCGGACTTGCGGCGGTCAGCGGCTCCATGCGTATCCTTTGTATCGCCGTGCTTTCCGGCAGCAGCTGGACGCCCTGCACAATTATACTGCGGTAGCCCTGTGCGTCGATGCGCAGGTTATACTCGGAATACGGCTTGTTTTCCCCCGGCTCCTGCGAATATTCAAGGGGGGGCGTGCCAAGCTCGATTGTCACCGTCTGCCCGGCAGCGTCGGTGTCCAGCTCCTCTATCGTAGTTTCAAGCTTTGATACCCGCACCTTTGCGTCGGCTATCGGCCGCGCATTTCTGACCGCGCGGACTTCAACATTCAGGTATCCTATGTCGGGAAAAACATCGTTGTTCTGATTCATATTACCATCACCTCCATTATAAAATCCTATGTGCGACAGATAAGCTTAATACTATCCGGCCGTCGATTTTGCCGAGCCGGTTAGCTGAATTTTTTACAGCGCCTGCCAAAACGCAGACAGAGGTGCATACAATGAACATTCAAGAGCGCCTGATAAAAAATTACCCGGAATACGACCCGTTTGAACTGGTGGAGATAATTATCAAATACCACGGCAGCCTTGAGATAATAGCGCAGCAGCTCAACGCCTTCGCGGAGGAGCTTAACGAAAATTACGCCATACTGACGCTGCCGATTTTCAAAATTCCATCCATTTTCAGCATAACAAACATTGAATATTACGAGCTTCCGAAGACCGTTTATTTTCAGATGCGGCGCAGCATGACAAATTCCTGTATTTATCCGGTTCAGGAAAAAAGCACATACGGATTGACGGGAAAAGGCGTGATCGTTGCCGTCATCGACTCCGGAATCGATTACACCCACCCCGATTTCCGCAACGCCGACGGCAGCAGCCGCATCCTCTATCTTTGGGATCAGACCGCCGAGGGCAGCCCGCCTTCCGGCTTCCGGCAGGGACACCTTTATTCAAAAGAAGACCTTGACATCGCTCTCGCAAGCGGAAATCCGCTTTCCATCGTTCCTGAACAGGATTTCATCGGACACGGCACGGCTGTCGCCGGGCTTGCCGCGGGAAACGGCGCCTCAAGCGACGGAGTTGAGCGCGGCGCCGCTCCCGAAGCCGACCTTATCATAGTCAAGCTGGCGGAAACCGGCGTCGCCGGCTTTTCAAAAAGCACCGCGATAATGCGCGGGGTCAAATTCTGTATCGATATTGCGGTCGCGCTTGAAAGACCAATTGCAGTCAACATCAGCTACGGAACGAACGACGGCGCCCACGACGGAAGCTCGCTTTTCGAAACTTATCTTGACTCAGCCGCGGAAAGATGGAAAAATGTCATCTGCGTGGCCGCAGGAAACGAAGGCAGCGCATCGCATCATTATACCGGTGTTCTCGCACAGGGCGAAACCCGGTATATTGAAATCGCCATCGGCGAAAATTACAATGAACTTTATATGAGCATGTGGAAAAATTTCTCCGACACATTCCGTTTTGAGCTCATAGCTCCGTCCGGGAGATCATCCGGCATTATATACGAATATCAGAAGTTGTCGCGCGTTATTGTCGACGGCGTCCAGATCCTTATTCTGAACGGGCAGCCGAACCACTACAATTTCGACCAGGAGGTGTATTTCTCACTGGTCAGCACGCCCGAACCCATACGTCAGGAGATCTGGCGCCTCGCCATCACCGGCGAGCGCATAGTCGACGGCAGATTCAACATCTGGCTTCCAATCACGCAATCGGCGCTGAAATCAACAATTTTTCTGCTTCCAAGCGTCGAAAACACCATTACTATACCGGCTACATCATACCGCGTTATCGGCGTCGGCGGATATAACTGTCTTCTCAGAACAAGCGCGGATTTTTCCGGGCGCGGACTTCCTTACGGCTCGTTCGGGCAGAAGCCAGACCTCGTAGCTCCGGCGGTCAACGTACTTACGACAAAAGCAGGCGGCGGCTATGACACCTTGAGCGGCACAAGTCTGGCCGCACCGTTTGTTACAGGTTCCGCCGCACTTATGATGGAGTGGGGCATCGTGCAGAATAACGACCTTTTTCTCTACGGGCAGCGCGTCAAAGCCTTTCTCTGCCGCAACGCGGAAAGGTTTTTCCCAATAAAATACCCGAACTCAATCTGGGGCTACGGCGCGCTGAATCTATGCAAAGCCATGGATGATATGGTGTTTTTCAAACAGTGAGGAGGTGCTGTGCCATAGACAGAAATATTCTTGAAGATCCGGAAAATCAGAAGCTTCTGCAGGAGCTGATTTACGACCCCGATACGGTTGATTTCATCGTCAGAAGAAACGAATTCTTTAACGACCTTATTTTGAATACTCCCGGAATCGCAATAGCACAGATATTGTCGGGGCGCTATGCGCTAAGCTATGCACGGCAGTCGGTTTACGAAAAAATCACCACACTGCTCGGTTCGGGGCGCGTCAGCATAGGCTCGATTGTCCTCGGACTGCTCGACCGACCGAATCTGCAGTCGTCAGGCATCCTTCAGGTTCACGAGCAGCCGTATCTTGAGCTTCGCGGGCGCGGCGTTATCATCGGCTTTGTGGACACGGGAATCGATTATACCCTTGATGTTTTCAAATATGAGGACGGAACAAGCAAAATTCAATATATTTACGACCAAACAGTTCAAGGCCCTCCTCCGGAAGGCTTCTATCTCGGGACGGAGTACACCAACGAACAGATAAACGCCGCGCTGAAAAGCCCAAACCCGCTTGAAATCGTCCCTGAGGTCGACACGTCGGGACACGGGACTTTTCTTGCGTCGGTAGCTGCGGGACGGGAGGTCGGAAATTTTATCGGCGCCGCACCCGACGCTGAAATAATCGCCGTAAAGCTCCGCAAGGCAAGGCCTTATTACCTCAAGCTTTATTCAGTCCCGGAAAATCAGGAGAACGCGTATGAGTCGAGCGCAGTTATTGTTGGTATCGAATACATACTAAGCAGAGCACGCAAACTTAACCGTCCGGTGGCAATATGCCTCGGTCTTGGCTCAAACTTCGGAAGCCACGACGCTTTTTCGGTTTTCGAAGAATATCTGAGCGGAGTCGCCAACCTTGTCGGAGTCTGCCTTTGCATCGCCGCCGGCAATGAAAGCCAGGCGCGGCATCACACCCAGGGCAATATAGCCTCGGCCGGCGGCACTTACAATATCGATATCAAGGCGGGCGAAAACGCGGGTGACATTTTCCTGTCGGTTTGGAGCAGCGTCGCTGATAGGCTATCGGTATCGGTGCGTTCCCCGACAGGAGAGCTTGTCGGAAGAGTTCCCGCCAAACCCGGCCAGATATCGCTGACCAAGCTTGTCCTTGAGGATTCATCTGTCCAAATTGCATACATATTTCCCGTTGAAGGCACGGGCAGTCAGCTTACTGCCGTAAAGCTTATCAACGCTACGCCCGGAATATGGACCGTTACAGTTCACGGAGATCTTATTCTCAACGGAACCTTCCATTCGTGGCTGCCGCTGACCGGTTTTGTCGACCCCAGCGTCGAATATCTGGCTGCAAATCCTTATTATACTGTCACCGTGCCCTCCACAATGGAAGGAGCTATTACCTGCGGCGCATACAACACGCTCACAAACAGCCTGTATTCAAAATCGTCTTGGGGACCGAGCCGGACGGGCGGCCTTGTCCCCGACTTCGTAGCTCCCGGCGTCGGAGTAGGCGGTTTTTACCCATACGGCCCCGGAACAATGGACGGCACAAGCGTCGCGGCAGCGATTACAACCGGTGCCGCCGCACTCATGCTTCAATGGGGCCTGGTCGAAGGAAATGATCTTGCCATGAGCACACATCAGATCCGCGCGTATCTGATACGCGGCTGCAACAGGAGCGGATCAATGAAATATCCGAACGAACAATGGGGTTACGGCTCGCTAAATCTTCTGCAATCGTTTCAGCTTATGCGGGAGGTGTGAAATTTCAGCCGCCATAAAGACATGAATTTTATATTACGGAGCCTGATTTGCGGCTCCGTTTTAACATTTGTATAATAATAAATTTACCCGCCCGTCTAAACAGACGGAATTTTTAATTTATAAATGATTTTTCCATAATCCTTACTTACATTTTTATACTTTGCATTCAGAAAACCGCGACGGCATCATAATCATAAATGGTTTTTTTGTCGCATATAGTATGTTGTCACAAGACTTAAACTGTATTGATTATTTATCATTTATTTCATTTATCAGCCATCAACGGAGGCGGTGAGCGCGGTGGACAAATTCTCACGCAAAAAAATAATGCTGGTCTTCGGCACACGCCCGGACGCCATAAAAATGTGCCCGCTTGTAAACGAACTGAAGCGAAGGCAGCGGTTCGAGGTGTTTGTCGTCGTCACAGGGCAGCACCGCCAGATGCTCGATCAGGTCCTTCGGATATTTGACGTCGTCCCGGACTATGACCTTTCGCTCATGCGCGAGGAACAGAGCCTTGCCGACATTACCTGCGGAATACTGTTTAAGCTCCCAAAAATCATTTCGGACGTCAGTCCCGAACTGGTGCTGGTCCACGGCGACACAACGACGGCTTTTGCCGCCGCCCTTTCTTCTTTTTATCTAAAAATACCGGTCGGCCATGTCGAGGCCGGACTGCGCACATACAACCTCGGCTCACCATACCCGGAGGAGTTCAACCGGCAGGCTGCTGGGCTTATCGCCAACTGGCATTTTGCTCCGACCGTATCGGCCGGAGCAAACCTTATACGCGAAGGAAAAGATCCCGGCTGCGTTTTCGTCACGGGCAATACCGTAATCGATGCCCTGAAAACCACAGTACGGAAAAATTATTACCATCCCCTGCTTGACTGCGTGGGGAACGGACGCTTGGTTCTTATGACGGCTCACCGGCGGGAAAGCCAGGGAGAACCGATGCGCGCGATGTTCCGCGCGGTGCGCCGGGCGGTCGAGGAGAATCCTGATGTCTGGCTTGTTTATCCAGTACATAAAAGCCCCGCGGTGAGAGCGGCGGCTCTGGCTGAGTTTTCCGGTTTAAGGCGCATCGTACTCACCGAACCGATGGACGTCATTGACTTTCATAATTTTATGTCAAGAAGCTTTCTTGTGCTGACCGACAGCGGCGGCATCCAGGAGGAGGCTCCGCACTTTGGCATTCCGGTGCTGGTACTGCGCGACACCACCGAGCGGCCCGAGGGCATCGCGGCCGGAACGTCGCGCCTTGCCGGTACTGACGAGGAAAATATTTATCGGACGTTTTCCGAGCTGCTCGAGGGCGGCGCTGTCTATGAATCCATGCGCCGCGCCGTCAGCCCGTACGGCGACGGACACGCATCCGAAAAAATCGCCGATATCCTTGAAAAAGTATTATAAGACATCTCCTGCCGGCTATCGGCATGTCAGCTTAACTTATCACGCCGAATTTTACGGATCTTCCGGCTGCTTCCCTCAATCATTCGGACTTGTGTTAGTCAGTTTATCCGAATAATTATATTCATTTGGTTAACGAATCCTTGCAAAATATCTAAAAATGTGTTATAATGCCTGCAGTATGCCGTAACTCCAAAAAATAATTCAGCATCAAATCAAAGGAGCCATAACGAAATGAAGAAAAAATCCTCAGCCTTTTTTTGCTTTCTGCTGATCCTTGCGACACTCCTTACCTCATGTCTGGCAGGAACCGATACGCCTTCAGCTTCAACCGAAACCGGCACATCAGAAACGACCGAGATAATGTCATCGGCTGAAATTACGGAGACAGATGCGCTTACCTCGGAAGCTGCAACCTCCGTACAGACAACAGAAGCTCAGACTTCCGCCGCCCAAGAAACCACCGGGGCAACAGAACCCACAGTACCGGAATCCCCGGATCCGTTCCCCGGAATCAGCTCACTGCTGTATTATGAAAATTTCGAGAGCTACGGCACAATATCTTCGACTTCTTCGACCGTGAGCGCGCTCGGCTGGTCAATCCAGAACACATCGGACGGAGCCTACAAAGACAGCACCGCAGATTATTCGATAGTCAGCCATAACGGAAGCAACCAGCTCTATGTCAGCAACAATAAATCGGGCGCGGCAGACTCGTACATCATGCTGTTGAGCAAAAGTCAGTTCGGCTTTTTCCATAAATTCAACTATACGATACAGTATGACATAGAATACGCAGACGCCGGCGACAACTCCCGGTACATAACCCTTGTTTCGGAGTATTCCGGATCATTCTACGACAGCTTCCATTTCAGAAACGGCGGCTATGCGGACAACCAGTGCCACGCATACGGCAGCTGGTACACATATGACGACAGCACAAGCACCAACTATGCAGCAAACAAGAGTTCAACATCAAAGTATTCCATAGCATACAAGCTTCTCGGCAAATACTACGACGGTACGCAGCTTTTCAAAGGCATAAGCGTTTCAGTCCGTTATGTGATGGACTGGGAAAACGGCATCCGCGTTTATATGCGCGTCAACACGCCCGGCTACAACAGCACCGGAAAATGGATACTCGTCTCAGAATACAGCGCAGCCAGCAGCGCGGCCGAGTTCTTAACGCCCAATGCCGGAAACGGAGCCGTTGTCCTTAAAACCGGCACCACTCAAAACGGTTATATTGACAATATTATAATCTGGCGCGGCACCGGCAGCGAACCGGCAGACAAAACCTCGGCTCTTCTTTCAAGCAGAACTTCCGGACATAGTTATTTAAGCATCAGCGGCGTCGAAACCTGCATCTATACAGGCAAAACACGCGAAAATGTTGAAAACACAAAATGGCTGCTCGACGGCGTACCTGTATATTCCGGCGGAATTTTATACGGCGTCGCTTACAAATGCGGCCAGGGCTATACTTTGAGTTCCTTCAACCCCGACAATGATTCTCTAATGCAGTTGATATCTTCCACTACCCAGACTCAGTTTGCCTCATATCTCAGTAAGCTCTCCTCGTCCGGCTATACGCAGGATTACTACTACACTTGCGAAAACAATATTTACGCCTCGTACTACAACGGCTATAACCGCGTTTATACCTATTATACCGCCGCGTCAAAAACCGCACGCGTTATACTCGACAGGAGCAGCGATTGCTCGGTCACGGATTTCAGTTATTCATATACAAAGAAAAAAGGCGACACTACTATCATCTACCAATACGGGCTGCCGATGAACGAAGCCGGTGTAAATATCGCTAACAATTCCGAGCAGAAAATTGACTGCGGCATGATGTATGTGATAAAGCTGGCTGATAATTCCGTTGTGATTATCGACGGAGGCGGATATCAGCAGTTCGATACAGCGGAAATTGACGGCTTTATGAGCTTTCTCCAAAATGTGACAGGTGCCGGCGAAAACGGGAAAATACGCATCGCAGGCTGGTACATCACGCACTGCCACTCGGATCATTTCGCCGGATTATGCCTTTTCATTAAAAAATACTCGTCGCGGCTGAATGTCGAGAGAATATTTTTCAACTTCCCCTCCGTATACACTAACGACGCAACGCTCTCTGGGCACAAATCAAACTACCAGAAGCTTCTGTCCTATATAAAAACCTATCTTAATAGCGACATCACTTTCCTTAAGCTCCACACCGGAGAGGTGATACAGCTTGCCGACGTCAGCTTCCAGGTGCTGTTCACTCATGAGGATATTGTCGACAATGTGACGGCGTCGACAGGCATAAGCGGAGATTTCAACAACTCATGCACAGTTCTCAGAATCACATTCGACGGTAAGACGTTCATGCTTCTCGGAGATATAAACCGGCCTGCCATGACTATCATAATGAACAATTATACATCCAATACTCTCAAGGCGGATGTGGTTCAGCTTGCACATCATGTCATAAACAATGTTTCAGAGCTTTACAAGGTAATTCAGGCGCCGGTGGTGTTTGTTCCTCAGTCTCCGAATGGTTCGACCCTCAACACAACACGGCAGACCGCTTTCAACACGGCTATGCAGTATGTCAAAAACAATATGCTGTATTATGCCAGCAAAGGCACGTACGGCATCTCAGCCGACAGCGGCACGCTGAGCCTTGTCTTTACCGACAAGGTATACGGCGGGGCCTATACAACGGCGTGGGGCTGGTAAAATAAAGTAAAATTTTTATTCGCATGTTTGTTAAATGCCAATTGTTTTTGAATCGCATAAAATACATACAAAAGGGCTTCTGATTTTTCTGAAATCATATTCAACTTTCGCTTGATTAAAAGCGGACCGGAAAATTTTCCGGTCCGCTTTCCTTCTTTATTTGACATAATAATACATAATTATCATCTGTCTTCAAATAATTAAAAAAAACTTGTATAAAAATAGGCAAATCATCTTGACAAAGCAGAATTAAAATGGTATATTATGCATGGATATGAACATATCCCCACGTAAGGCTAACTTGTCGAAAGGCAGGGGCGCGAAACTACAGGGTCTAAGGGCGGATACCGCCTAAGACAGCCAGTTACCGGTATTAAACATATAGTTTAGTATTTAGGTGATTGGTATTATCATCTATTTTTTATTTTATGGAGGTTAATACCATGAAAGCACTCAAGAAAATCATCATCATCGTTCTCACCGCAATCATGCTCGTTTCCGTGCTCTCAGTTCCGGCTTCCGCAAGCTCTCCGGTTAAGACAGCGCAGCTCACAGTAAGCGCATACAATATCAAGCTGAAGCTCGCCGAGGCTATCGCCGCGAACGCAAACGCTGCAATCGTACAGCTTGTCACAATCGCACAGAGCCAGACAAACCCAGACATAGACGCTTTGATAGCTCAGACAAACGCTATTTCAGCTCTTGCAATCCTTCTTATCAATGCCCTCGGATTCGACGCAGTCTGCGAGTATGTCGAATATGAGATAGCCGGACAGATTGTTGCAATAGATCCGTTGATAGTTATTCCAATCGGCGGCGGCGGAACCAACACATAAAAACGCAAATGGCCGAAATTGTAAAATTCGATGAACGCAGCACGGCCATACCATCGGATATAGTCTGTATGCTCAGATGCCTGAAGGACGAACTGCTTGAAATCGACGGCATTGCTTCTGTTGTTCTCTTCGGGTCATACAGCAAAGGTACATACGGCAAAAACAGCGATATTGATATCGCTGTTTTTGTGCGTGAAGCGGAATCTGGTAAAATATATGACATTTATAGAAATGCTGTAAGGCGCGCCGCCAGATACCCTTATGATATTCAGATTCTTGTATTCAATTCCGGTTCACTTATGAATCCAATGGGAATAGTTGAGGAAATCGCCGAATACGGTCAGGATATAACATTTATCTGAATATTCTCGCGTTTTGGAAGGGGTGGTCATTATTAAAGGCTTTATTTTCAAACATGCCGGAAAGGATTATTTTCCTGGCTTGAACAAAACCGTTTTGACATTACTCGGAGAAAGCCATGGCGTAGAAATTATGGTGCAAACCATTAATGCGAACGCTGTTGTAATGTTGACTCCTGCCGAAGACAAAAACGTATGTGAATATGTATTCATTATTGATGGTGAATTGACTCTTGAATCAGAAAATGAAACCATTAAACTCGGGAAAAACGATTTCTTTTCATATTCTAATTTTGACAAAACGGTTCTTATGAGATGCACGGAACCTGTAACTGTACTATATATTACATCCAAGCCTATGTTTCATCAGGTCAAGATGTATGTCAGCAATCTTGATGATTTGATAAAGAAGGTTGATGAAAAAGATCACTACACGCAGAAACACTGTGAAAATGTCACTAATTATTCAATCGCCATCAGCCGGAATATGAAGTGCAGTGCATCCATTATCGATAAGCTCATAATCTCCGCCCTGTTCCATGATGTCGGGAAATGTTATATACCGGACGAAGTGCTGCAAAAGCCCGGACGCCTCACGTCCGAAGAGTTCAAATTTATTTACAAGCACCCCATAAGTTCAAAAGAACTTGTAGAATCCAATTTCGGCGCGGAAATCGGCAATATTGTTCTCTGCCACCATGAACGGCTTGACGGCTCGGGGTACCCGCAGGGGATTTCCGGAGACCAGATTCCTCTTGAGTCGCGCATTATCGCCGTAGCCGACTCTTTCGACGCTATGACCACAAAACGGCCTTACAATACTCCTAAAACCCCTGAGGAGGCCGTCGAGGAGCTTCTCGGTATGACGGACAAGTATGACATCCGCGCGGTTAAAGCGCTGAAACAGCTGGTTGACAGCGGGGACATACGCACCGTATGCAGCAATCCGGTAAATGTGAATGTGATAGATCAGGAAAGGAGCATCGTCAAATGACACCCGCCGAGAAGTACAGATACTGGGAAATGATATCCGATTATGATATGGAAACCGCAAAAGCCATGCTGGAGGCGAAACGCTGGATGTATGTCGCCTCGATCTGCTACAGCTCAGTTGAACGCCTGATAAAGGGGCTGATAGTCTTTCAGACGCGCAAGGAAGCTCCGAAATCCGACAATTTAATTTTCTTAATGAACAGGCTTGCCGACAATCAGACCTTCGCTGCCACCGAAGCCGGGCAGCGCTTCAAGGCTGACCGCAGCAAATATCTTGATTTGATAATTGATATCACTTATTATCACATAAACGACTATCCCTTCTCATATCAGAAGATAATGGACCGTTTTATCGAGGAGGATACGGCGCGAGAAGTGTTCAAAAAGGCTGAGACCGTCGTATCGTGGCTTAAATCATACGCGCCCGAAGATAATGCAACCGCATAAGCCTTTTGCAGCGCGTCATATAGTTCCTTAAAAACGTCCTTATACATAAATACATAATAAAACCAACCGCCGCACAAATAATGCGGCGGTTGGTTTTATTTGACTTTCAATTTTATTTTTTTACGCTCTCGACAGGCTGAGGATATTTATATATCTTTCCGAGATAATTTTCCATGACAACTTCCTTGTCGTCCTTGCTGAGGACATATCCGTAGTTGACCGGTATTTTGCCTCCGCCTCCAGGCGCGTCGATGACATATTTCGGAACAGCGTACCCCGAAATATTACCTGTCAGCTTGTGTATTATGTCAACTCCCACATCAACGTTTGTCCGGAAATGCGATATTCCCTGCGAAAGGTCGCACTGGTAGAGGTAATATGGGCGAACGCGCATATGCACGAGCTTGAGAAGCAGCGTCTTCATCGTCTCGGCGTTGTCGTTTATGCCCTTGAGCAGAACGCTCTGGTTTCCAAGCGGAATACCGGCGTCGACAATCTTTGTGCAGGCACGCTCGCTGTCGGGGGTGATTTCGTTAGGATGGTTGAAATGTGTGTTTATCCAGATCGGGTGATACTTTTTTAACATCGAAACAAGCTCGTCGGTTATTCTCATCGGCATCACGACCGGAACTCTGGTTCCGATTCTGATTATATCCACATGCGGTATGGCGCGAAGCGACGAGATGATATGTTCAAGCTTCTCTGTTCCCATGCTGAGCGGATCGCCGCCGGATACGAGAACGTCGCGGATTTCAGTGTGCTGTCTGATATAATCAAGCGCAACCTGAAGCTCTTTCTCAGATATGACAGTGTCTTCCTCGCCAACGACACGGCGGCGCGTGCAGTGACGGCAGTACATGGAGCACTGGAATGTCACAAGGAAAAGCACGCGGTCGGGATAACGGTGCACAACATGGGGAACCGGGCTTTCACCCTCTTCGTCAAGCGGGTCGGCAAGATCGTTCGGGCAGTAGTATGTCTCTTTTATCGACGGCACGCACTGCATTCTTACCGGATCATTCTTGTCCGAGCTGCGGATAAGCGACGCATAATAAGGTGTAATCGCCATTCTGAAACGGGACAGGCACTTTGAAATATCTTCTTTATCTTCATCGGTCAGGTCGAGCACCTTCGAAAGCTGCTCGACATTCGTTATACGGTTGGCAAACTGCCATTTCCAATCGTTCCATCGGGGATTATTTACCGAATAATCGTCACATCTCATTTTCAACCGCCTCCGTCCTCACAGTCCAAGCCGGGCACGTGCTGCGGCAAGAACTGAATTTACAAGTGTGTCGTAATCTGTTCCGCAGAAAGCCGCGAGCATCGGGTAGTCGCTGTATCCGGGAGCAAGTCCGGGAAGAGGGTTGATTTCGATGAAATACACATTCCCTTCTCTGTCAGTACGGAAATCTACGCGCGACAGATCATGGCAGTTAAGCGCACGATATGCAGTAAGCGCGGCGTCGGTCATTTCTTTTTCCACCTTCGGCGGTATTTTCGCCGGGCAGACATAATCGACATATTCGGTATAATTGCGTTTTACTGTATAGCTATATACATTAAAGGCGCCTTGCGTATGCTTGCGGTAGACCAGCTCCATCGGGCGGAAAACACGTGTGTCTTTACCGTTTCCGATAAGACCGACTGTAAACTCGCCGCCGTCTATATATTCCTCGACAAGCATATCGGAGCCGTACATTTTTATATTTCTCTTGAGAAGCTTATCAAGCTCAGCGGGAGTTTCGACTATGCTGATGTCGGAAATTCCCTTTCCGGAGCCTTCTGCGTTCGGCTTGACTATCAGTGGGAAATGCAGCCCGGATAAATCGTATTCCAGAGCTCTTCCCGCCTCGACAAGCACAGACTTCGGCGTCCTTACACCGTAAGAAGCCACAAGACGTTTGGTAAGCGCCTTGTCAAGAGCAATGCATAATGTTGTTTCGTCCGAACCGGTGTACGGTATGCCGTAATATCCGAGCAATGAGGGCACTTGTCCTTCGCGGCCGCGTCCGCCTCTGCCCTCGGCAATGTTGAAGGCCAGATCGGGACGATTTGCTTTGAGCTTCTCGGGAAGGTTTCCGTCGTCCTCAATGAGGCTCACTGTGCAGCCGCCTTTTTCAAGAGCCGCTTTTATGGCAAGCACCGTGTCGATGCTGTCGTATTCGGCTTCGGCGTCGGGCACGTCATCATGCTTTTTATCGGACTTGAGGTTATAAATTATACCAACGTTCAATCGTTGGGGTTTGGGGAGCGGGACTTCAGGATTTTCTCCCATCACATATCACGCAGCTTTCTTAAATTTAATTTTTTATATTTTTTATCGGACTAATTATACTCTGTTTATACCGTTTGTCAAGGGGTTTTTCATAATTTATTATATGACATTTTTTTGCGCCTGTACAATACTCACCGCTGCACCTTAATTGCTATGCGCCATACGTTCCGAAGGCTTCCGGATACATTCGGAAAACAAGACGGCAACATAATGATTATCCTTTAACTATAAGGCTTTTTCTTAATGTTATCACTCATTGGGGAATTTGCTGATTTTTACAGTTTTACATTCATTGAAGCCACGGCGGCAGAATTTTCGACGCGCCTCTTTCGACCGCTTTAGTCATTATTGTCACTTCCTTATTATGCCTTTTTTGATTTTTTTCGCGCACTAATCTGCCGGGCATAAGATCACAATGTGTTTTTGTGCTATTGCACTGCATAGAGGCGTTTTTTGCGATGTTTTAGTTCATATCGCCGATATCTTAAAAAAACGTTTTTTATAATCATGCCCGCCTTGACATCTGAAAAGATAAATGATATAATTCGACCGTCGTTATTTCTATTTTTTCAGAAAGTCGTGCTTATAAATGGCGGTTTTATTTCTTGCCCTCGCATCGTTCTTTTATTCGGTTCAATTTTATTTCAATAAGAAATACCAGCTCCGCACCGACGGTTCGATGAACGCCGCATTCTGGTTTCTGCTCTCTTCCTCGCTGACGATGGTAGTCGTCACAGCTCCCTTCGCGGCCTTCAGCTTCAATCCCGACAGAGCCGCGCTGCTCATAGCGCTCGGCAACGCTTTCTTCTTCGCCGGCAGCCTGCTTATCTCGATTCCTGCCATGAAGCTCGGCAGCCTCGCGGCTTTCTCGGTCTTTTTTCTTACCGGCAGTATTGTCATACCTTTTGTATACGGTGTTTTCTGGCTTGACGAATCGATTACTGCCCCGAAAATCGCCGGCATTCTTATCGTGCTTGCTTCGCTTTTACCGGATGTCGCCGCGTCGGCAATGGCAAAAAAGAAAAATCCGGACAACGTTTCGGGGAAACGTCCCCTTTTCCTCGTTCTGTGCTTCGCCGGCTTTCTCACAAACGGTTTCGGTACGATACTCGTAAAAATGCTGTTTGTATATTCACCCGGCGCCGACAACGCAACATTCATCTTTCTGTCGGCCCTGTTCCGCACCATTGGAATAATTCCGGTAATCCTTATTGCGGCTTCAATAAAAGCTCTTAACAGCCGCAGCGCCTCCCGTAGCTTCAGTTCCGCACTGTTCTCGGGAGTAGGTGAAAATGCCGCCGCACTGTCTGTGTTGGGAGCATGCCTTATGGGCGCGCTTTACGCAGCCTCAAATATGAGCGGCACGGTTTTTTCGCTTGAATGCGCGAAAATCATGGATTCCTCGGTTCAGTTTCCCGTGATGAACGCGGCGATTATAATAGGCTCCACTCTGATTTCAATTATTTTTATGCACGAGAAACCCCGCTGGAACAATTACGCCGGCGTTGCGCTCGCTCTATTCGGAATAATCGTTTATTCGCTCTGAATACAGTTGATACGAAGCGGGACTATATGTTATGGTATATATCTTACTTGTTCTGATAACTATTGTCGGAAGCCTTATACAGCGCGTGACGGGTTTCGGCTTCGGCATCTTTGCAATGATGTTCCTGCCTTACTTCGTCGGTTCTTACGGCGAGGCGAATATGCTTTCGGGCCTGCTTTCTCTTGTTTCAACACTTATAGTCTGCATTTCACTGTATAAGCTCGTAAGTTGGAAAAACCTGATTCTTCCGGCTGTTTCCTGTATCGCCGCCTCATATTTTGCGGTGCAGTTCATGGCTGGTCAGAAGGATGATACGCTTCGCATAATGCTCGGCATTTTTCTGATACTGCTAAGCGTTTATTTTATTTTCTTTTCAAATAAAGTACATATAAAGCCAAGCTGGTACGGCGGACTTTTTGCGGGGTGCCTTTCGGGAATTTTAAGCGGCCTTTTTGCAATGGGCGGACCTCCGGTGGTCGTTTATTTCATGGAAACCGAAAAAGATGTCAAACGTTATATCGCCACAATACAGGCCTATTTTCTGACGACAAATATTGCCAATACCGCAATTAAAGCTTCTGCCGGGTTTGCAACCGAAAGAGTTTTGTTCTTATGGTGTATCGGCACTGTCGGAATGGTTGCGGGAATTCTTATCGGCAACAAGGTTATGGACAAGCTTGACGCCTCCCTTGTCAAAAAACTGGTTTACGGAATGATGGCGGCAAGCGGCGTCATCAATATTGTTACATCGGTATTATAAAAACAGCTTTTTTCGGAAATATCCGAAAAAAGCTGTTTTTTTTGTTGCTTTCCTTGTAATAAAATTTCAGGGCATATATCAACAAACCTGACATCTTTTATTTATTATCAGAACAATCCGGATATCACTCCGTTGTCGTCGATATCTATGCGTTCTGCGGCGGGAGATTTCGGAAGGCCGGGCATTGTCATTATGTCGCCGGTAAGAACGACTATAAAACCTGCGCCCGCTGATATTTTAACATTCTTAACTGTAACCTCGAAATTTTCGGGAGCTCCCAGCTTTCCCGGGTCGTCGCTGAAGCTGTACTGCGTTTTAGCCATGCATACTGGATATCTGCCAAAACCGAGAGATGTGAGCTGTTCTATCTGCTTCTTTGCTGCAGGCTGTATATTGACGGACGAGCCATGATAAATTTTCGTGACTATGGCTTTTATTTTTTCTTCAATCGTTAGATTTTCGTCATAGGAATATCTGAAGTCTGCTTTTCCCTCTTCGCACAGGCGAACAACTTCGCGCGCCAGCGCCTCTCCTCCGCGTCCTCCTTCAGCCCAGACGGTTGAAAGAACGGCGTTCACACCGAGCTCGCGGCACTTTTCGATTATAAAGCTTATCTCAGCGTCGGTGTCCGTCGGGAAGCGGTTGACCGCTACCACGCAGGGCAGTCCGAATACGTTTTTAATGTTTGAAACATGGCGGAGAAGGTTCGGGATTCCCTTTTCAAGCGCGTCCATATCTTCGCTGTTCAGCGCGGTTTTCTGAAGTCCTCCGTGCATCTTCAGCGCGCGAACCGTCGCGACGACGACAACCGCCGAAGGGGTAAGCCCGGCCATGCGGCATTTAATGTCAAGAAACTTTTCTGCGCCGAGATCGGCTCCGAACCCGGCCTCGGTGACGGCATAATCGCCCAGCTTGAGCGCCATGCGCGTAGCTGTTACCGAGTTGCAGCCGTGGGCTATATTTGCAAACGGGCCGCCGTGGACGAACGCAGGAGTACCCTCGAGCGTCTGCACAAGGTTAGGCTTGAGCGCATCCTTGAGCAGCGCCGCCATGGCTCCCGCCGCCTTAAGATCGGCGCAGGTGACCGGACTATCATCATATGTGTATCCTACTATAATTCGGCCAAGACGCTCCTTAAGGTCCCTTATCGAGTCCGAAAGGCACAGCACCGCCATGACCTCGCTCGCGACCGTGATATCATACCCGTCCTCGCGGGGCACGCCGTTTGCGCGTCCTCCAAGACCATCGACAATATTGCGCAGCTGCCGGTCGTTCATGTCGACACAGCGCCGCCAGGTGATTTTCCGCGGGTCGATTCCGAGGCTGTTGCCCTGGTGAATATGATTGTCAAGCATCGCCGCAAGCAGATTGTTCGCCGCTCCTATCGCATGGAAATCGCCAGTGAAATGAAGGTTGATATCCTCCATCGGAACCACCTGCGCGTATCCGCCGCCCGCAGCTCCGCCCTTGATGCCGAATACCGGCCCGAGCGAAGGCTCGCGCAGCGCGACCACCGCCTTTTTGCCTATATGCGTAAGACCGTCCGAAAGGCCGATTGTGGTCGTCGTCTTGCCTTCGCCGGCGGGGGTCGGAGTGATTGCCGTAACAAGGACAAGCTTCCCGTCTGGGCGCTTGTTTTCATTTAACAGCGCAAGGTCGACCTTCGCCTTGTATCGCCCGTACTGTTCAAGGTATTTTCCGTCGATTCCGGCAGACGCCGCAATTTCGGAGATAGGCTTCATTTTACACGCCTGTGCTATTTCTATATCCGAGAGATATGCCATGGCTGTTTTTTATATCTCCTTTTTGAAATATTTAACCGCCGACTCGAACATCTTCATATCATATATGCCCGGAACATTCTTGTAAAGCCCTGAGCCTTTTCGTTCGGAATGCCCCATCTTGCCGAACACACGGCCGTCCGGCGAGGTTATGCCCTCGATCGCGTACATCGAATTGTTGGGGTTGTACTCAATATTATAAGTCGCTTCGCCTTTTTCGTCAACATACTGCGTGGCAATCTGGCCGTTTGCCGCAAGCTTTTCTATCAGCCCGTCAGACGCGATGAATCTTCCCTCGCCATGTGAGACCGGAACGGTATAAATCTCGCCCGGCTCGGTTCCGGCAAGCCACGGGGACTTGTTCGACACTATTCTGGTCCTTACAAGGCGCGACTGATGGCGGCCGATTGTGTTGAAGGTAAGCGTCGGGCATGAGGCGTCTGCTTCGATAATCTTGCCAAACGGCACAAGACCGAGCTTGATAAGCGCCTGAAATCCGTTGCAGATGCCGCATACAAGCCCTTCGCGGCTTTCGATAAGGTCTGTTACGGCTTCCTTTACAGCCGAGTTGCGGAAAAACGCCGTGATGAATTTGCCCGAGCCGTCCGGCTCGTCGCCGCCCGAAAACCCGCCGGGAAGAATGATCATCTGTGATTTTTTAACTTCAGCCGCGAATTTTTCTGTGCTCTTTGCCACGCCGTCCGGAGTTAGGTTGTTGATAACGAATATTTTCACATCGGCTCCGGCGTCGCGCATCGCTTTTGCAGTGTCATATTCGCAGTTTGTGCCCGGGAATACCGGAATCACCACCTGCGGCTTTCCTGATTCTATGCTGCCGGTATATCTCACACGTCCCCCGCTGCGGTACGTAAGTGTTTTTATTGGGGATTTATTCTCCTTATTTTCTGCCGTCCTGCGCGGGAATACGCCTTCAAGGCGGTCGTTGTAGATTTTTTCGAGTTCACGGATTGATAATGTTTCATCCCTGTATTTTATTATTTCTTCCTTTGTGATGCGTCCCACCGGAATTCCGGCGCCGACGTCGCCACTCACCTCAATCAGGAACGAACCGTAGCAGTAACCGAAAATATTATCAAGGCTGAGCGATTCTTCAAGCTCGACACCGAGCCGGTTTCCTAAGCTCATCTTAAGAATTCCCTCCGCCATGCCGCCGTATGTCAGCGTCCACGCAGATACGGCCTTCCCCGAGGAGAAAAGCTCATGCACCTTTGCCCAAACGCCTATGAGCGACTTTGTGTCAGGCAGACTGTCCGCACGATATTCCGGCTTGAGCCAGACAAGACGGTTGCCCGCCTTCTTCAGTTCGGGGGACTTTATATTTCCGGTCTTGTCGGTCGCCACGGCAAACGATACAAGCGTGGGCGGAACATCAAGATTTTCAAAAGAACCGCTCATCGAGTCTTTGCCGCCTACGGCAGCAATTCCGAGGTCAATCTGTGCCCTGAACGCCCCAAGCAGCGCGGCGAGAGGCTTTCCCCAGCGCGCGGGGTCTTTGCCCAGCCGCTCGAAATACTCCTGAAATGTCAGATATATGTTATGGAATTCCGTACCTGTTGCAATAAGCTTTGAAACCGACTCAACAACCGCAAGATACGCACCGTGGTATGGACTTTTTTCACTTATGTACGGGTTGAATCCCCACGACATGAGCGAACAGTCGTCTGTGTGCTTTTCCTCAACCGATATTTTCTGTACCATCGCCTGAACCGGCGTCGCCTGATTCGCGCCGCCGAACGGCATGAGCACGGTACCCGCGCCGATGGTTGAGTCAAAGCGCTCCGCAAGTCCTTGCTTCGAGCAGACGTTGAGATCCACCGCGAGCGTTCGCATGCCGGCTGAAAAACCTACTGCAGGCGTCTTTTCAAATTTCCCGGCTTTAGCGACGCTGACTGTGATATGCTTCTCAGCTCCGTTTGAATTGAGAAACGCGCGGCTTACGTCGACTATTGTCCTGCCATTCCATTTCATCGTGAGCCTCGGCTCTTCCTTGACATGCGCCACCACAGTGGCTTCAAGGTTCTCGCCGCCGGCAAGCTCAAGGAAACGCGGCACATCAGCTTCGGCTACAACGACGGCCATTCTCTCCTGCGATTCGCTTATCGCAAGCTCAGTTCCGTCAAGACCTTCGTATTTTTTCGGAACTTTATTGAGATCAATGTCAAGTCCGTCTGCCAGCTCGCCTATTGCGACGGAAACGCCCCCCGCGCCAAAATCATTGCATCTCTTTATCATATGGCATGCCTCGGGGTTACGGAAGAGACGCTGAAGTTTTCTCTCCTCGGGTGCGTTGCCCTTCTGAACCTCGGCGCCGCAGGTTTCAAGCGACGAGGTGGTATGCGATTTCGACGAGCCTGTGGCACCGCCGCAGCCGTCGCGCCCTGTTCTGCCGCCGAGCAGAATAACCGCGTCGCCGGGCGCCGGACATTCGCGCCGCACATTTGCCTCGGGCGCAGCGGCGATCACGGCTCCTATCTCCATGCGCTTCGCCGCGTAACCTTCGTGGTATATTTCGTCAACTATGCCTGTGGCAAGCCCTATCTGGTTGCCGTATGAGGAGTATCCCGCCGCGGCTGTCGTTACAATCTTGCGCTGCGGCAGCTTCCCTTTTAGGGTTTCACTGACAGGCCGCGTCGGATCCGCGGCTCCGGTAACTCTCATAGCGCCGTAAACATACGCGCGCCCGGAAAGCGGGTCACGTATCGCGCCTCCGATGCAGGTCGCAGCGCCGCCGAAAGGCTCGATTTCAGTCGGGTGGTTGTGAGTTTCATTCTTGAAAAGCAGCAGCCACGGCTCGCTTACGCCGTCCACCTCGACGTTGATTTTCACCGTGCAGGCGTTGACCTCTTCGGATTCGTCAAGCCTTGACAGCCTCCCCGTGCTCTTCAGATACTTGGCCGCGATTGTAGCGACGTCCATCAGCGTCACCGGTTTCCTCCGCCCGACAAGCCGGCGTATATTCATGTATTCGTTATATGTTTGCTGAATCGCCTCATCCTCAAAGGAAACGCTGTCAATCGCGGTGAGGAAGGTCGTGTGCCTGCAGTGATCCGACCAGTATGTGTCTATCATGCGGATCTCTGTGATTGTGGGATCCCGCTTCTCATTGATGAAATACCGCTGAAGAAACGCAATATCGTCCTTATCCATGGCGAGGCCGTACTTTATAATAAACTCGGAAAGCCCTTTTTCGTCAAGCGAATTGAAGCCGTTTAGCGTCTTAACGCTTTCGGGGACCGTATAGTCCGACTTCAGCGTTTCCGGCTTGCCAAGCGATGCCTCGCGCGACTCGACCGGATTTATCACATATTTTTTAATTGCCGCCACATCTTCGGAGCCAAGCTCTCCGTACATTAAAAATACCCGCGCGGTCCGAACGATGGGACGCTCGCCCTGCGAGATGATCTGTATGCACTGAGCCGCCGAGTCAGCCCTTTGGTCAAACTGCCCCGGAAGATACTCAACCGCAAACACCACGGCTCCTTTTGTGTCAAGCTCGTATGACACGACATCAAGCTGAGGCTCGGAAAAAACCGTTTTAACCGAATAGTCAAACAGTTCTCTGTCGATATTCTCAACATCATACCTGTTGACGACGCGCAGCTCTTTCAGCGCCGTGATGCCGAGCAGGTTCTTAAAATCATACAGCAGTCCCGCGGCTTCGTTAGCCAACTCTTTTTTCTTCTCTACATAAACGCGGTAAACCATTTTTCATTTGCCCTTTCCGCCCCGCGGGACATTACCCGGGAAGCCATCCGCCAAAGAGGTTCTCAATTATGTTTGCTCCCTGCCGCAAGCGCGGTTTTACCGATGTCGCCGCGGTGGAATTCGTTCTCAAATTTTATTTTTGACACTTTTTCATATGCTCCGCTTATCGCCTTTTCAAGCGTACCGGCAATATTAACGACGCCGAGAACCCGCCCGCCAGATGTCAGCAGCGTTTTGCCGTCCGACGAAAGCTTGGCGCCCGCAACATACACGCTGTCAGCCACGCTGTCGTCAATTTTTATCGGATATCCGGTCGCGTATTTCTGAGGATAACCGCCCGACGCCATCACGACGCAGCAGGCGTGCTTTTTACTGAACTTCACCTCAGTGTCGGCAAGCCTGCCGTTTGTCACAGCCTGCATAATGGTAAACAGATCCGATTCAAGAAGCGGCAGCACCACCTGCGTCTCGGGATCTCCAAAACGGCAGTTGTACTCTATCACTTTCGGGCCGTCTGGCGTCAGCATGAGCCCGAAATAAAGGCATCCGCGGAATTCCCTTCCCTCCGCCCGCATCGCGTCGATTGTCGGCCGGAAGATAGTCCTCATGCAGATGTCGGCAATTTCTTCTGTATAATAAGGATTCGGCGCGATAGTTCCCATGCCTCCGGTGTTGGGCCCTTCGTCATTGTCATGCGCGCGCTTGTGATCCATCGACGAAATCATCGGTATTATTGTCTTGCCGTCGGTAAAAGCAAGAACCGAAACCTCCGGCCCTGTTAAATATTCCTCGATTACTATCTTGTTCCCGCTTGAACCAAAAATCCTGTCCTCCATAATCGAGCGTACCGCGGCTCGCGCTTCATCTCTGGTCTGCGCTATTATTACTCCTTTTCCGAGCGCAAGACCGTCCGCCTTGATGACTGTCGGCAGCGGTGCAGTTTCAATGTATCCGAGCGCCTTTGAGGAGCTGTCGAACACGGCGAATGCGGCGGTCGGAATGCCGTATTTTTTCATAAGGTTCTTTGAGAAAACCTTGCTCCCCTCTATCTCCGCCGCTTTCGCGGTTGGACCGAAGCAGGGGATGCCGGCGCGGTTCAGCGCGTCAACTGCGCCGAGCACAAGCGGGTCGTCCGGAGCTACTACCGCATAATCGATTTTATGATCTATCGCAAAGAGAACAATATTAGTGATGTCCTTTGCGCCGATATCGACGCAGACGGCGTCTTTTGCTATGCCCCCGTTGCCGGGAAGGGCATATATTTCTTTTATTTTCGGATTTTCCTTAAGCTTTTTGATTATGGCGTGCTCGCGCCCGCCGCTGCCGATAACCATTACCTTCATATTTATGAATTTTCCTTTTTAATGCTTATTGTGTGCCCGCCTTTACCTGGCAGGCGCGGGGAACGAAGATCCGCCGGATTCTCTCTTTTTTCCTTCTTTTTTGCCATGCAAAAATCCGGTCAGCTAAACACATCAAGAGATGAAACGCAGGCTTAAACGTTCCCCTTTTATTGCTTTAATGATGGAACAGCCTCACGCCCGTGAAAGCCATGACCATATTGTACCTGTCGCAGGCTTCGATGACAAGGTCGTCGCGGACAGAACCGCCGGGCTGGGCTACATATGACACGCCGCTGCGGCGGGCGCGGTCGATATTATCCGCAAACGGGAAGAACGCGTCGGATCCAAGGGATACTCCGGTGATGCCGGCAAGATAGGTCTTCTTTTCCTCGCGTGTGAAAGGGTCGGGGCGCTCTGTGAAGTAGATCTGCCATGTTCCGTCGGCAAGGAGCTCCTCGGAATCGTCTGAAATATAGACGTCAATAGCGTTATTGCGGTCCGGCCTGCCTACATCTGTGCGGAACGGCAGACTCAGCACTTTGTCGCTCTGACGCAGAAACCAGTTATCCGACTTGGCTCCCGCAAGGCGCGTGCAGTGCACCCGCGACTGCTGTCCGGCGCCGACACCTGTCGTCTGCCCGTTATACGCGTAGCAAACAGAGTTTGACTGGGTATATTTAAGTGTGATTAGCGAAACAATCAGATCAAGCGCGGCGGATTCGGGAAGGTTCTTGTTCTTCGTCACTATATTCGAGAGGAGGGCGCGGTCGATTTTGAAATTGTTCCTTCCCTGCTCAAAGGTAATGCCGAACACCTCCTTATGCTCCTGCACGGCGGGAACATAGTCGGGATCGATTTTAACGATGTTGTATGTGCCGTTGCGCTTGGTTTTTAGAATTTCAAGCGCCTCGTCTGTATAACCGGGGGCGATTATGCCGTCCGACACCTCGCGCTTAATGATGCTTGCCGTCGTCACGTCGCAGACGTCCGAAAGGGCTATGAAGTCACCAAAGGACGACATACGGTCAGTGCCCCGCGCGCGCGCATACGCCGAGGCGAGGGGAGAGTCGTCAAGCCCTTTTACATCGTCAACAAAGCATGACTTTTTTTCCTTCTCGCTTAGCCTGCGCCCCAGCGAGGCTCCGGCGGGGCTGACGTGCTTGAAGGAGGCGGCCGCCGCTTCTCCGGTGGCTTCCTTAAGCTCTTTGACAAGCTGCCACGAGTTGAATGCGTCGAGAAAGTTGATGTACCCCGGGCGCCCGCATAAAATTTCAATCGGCAGGTCGCTCCCGTCGCGCATATAAATTTTTGCCGGCTTCTGGTTCGGATTGCAGCCGTATTTAAGCTCGAATTCCTTCATTTCAGCTCCTCACATTCTTGTTGACGACACGCGTCGTAACGCGTCCGGATGAAAGAGAAATATATCTTACATAAAGCGACACTTTATTGTCGGCGTTCAGGTTGTCCCATATTTTTCTTGTGAAAGCATCGATGCTGTTGAGTATTGTTACGCGCTCCGGCTCTCCTGAAAACGACGGAATCGGGTTCCCGTCGCACTTATAGGTGTGAATGAAATGCCCTACGCCGTCAACAGGGGTATAGGAATATGTAAACCGGTTGCAGCCGCTGCCGGCCGCGTCGGCGCTTTTGAGAATGCTCATTTTATATTTGTAGCCGTCATTGAAATCAAGCAGCGCGCTGACGCGAGGGGTATAGTTTGGCGCATCCGGCTCGAACTCGCGGGTTTCAAGCGCCTCCTCAAAGGTTTTGCCCGCATTTAGGTATTCGCATATCGTGTCGGTCTGGTCGCCGTTTGTCACAATAAGCTGCTTGCCGAGCTTTTTTACAGGAGAATAGATTATCAAAGACGGATCTTTGACCTTCGACGCATCGAACGGATATATCATGACTCTGTCGCCGAAATCGTCAAACACCCTGTTGCGGCTGTTTTCGCTGCGCCCCATTATGAAATAGGCGGCGACAGCATATTTGCCGTTCTTTGACTTGCCGACAATTATTCCACGTCCCGGATAGCTGTTGCGCCTCAAAAGCAAACCGACATCGTAGGTCTTGAATATGTTCATTTTCATATCCCCCGTTATTTATTTTTTGTTTTATCGTTTATTATCTGCGCGGAAACCAGTTCCGCCGCGGCCGGCAGGATCTTCCATTCAGCCTCCTCCATGACGCGCCTCTGCAGCGTTTCGGGCGTGTCGCCGTCCTTTACATCCACCGCCTTCTGCATGATAATGCGCCCGCCGTCGGGTATCTCGTTCACGAAATGCACCGTCGCGCCGGTTACTTTGACGCCGTACTCAAGCGCCGCCTCGTGAACATGAAGGCCGTAAAAGCCCTTGCCGCAGAAGGACGGTATCAGCGCTGGATGGACATTTATTATCCGGTTGGGATAGCGCGAGGTAAAGCCTGCGCTAAGAATACTCATGAATCCGGCGAGAATTATCAGGTCTGTTTCATTTTCGTCGATCAATTCAATAAGCTTCTCCTCAAACTTTTCCTGAGAGCCGCACTCGGCTTTTATTACAGTCGCCGTTTTCACTCCGGCGGCTTCGGCCCTTTTAAGCGCATATGCTCCGGCCTTGTTTGAAATCACAAGCGTTATTTCGCCGCTCTTCAGCTCGCCGCGGGCTTCGGCGTCGAGAAGCGCCTGAAGATTCGTTCCGCCGCCCGAAACAAGAACGGCAATCCTTGCTTTATACATAACATTCGCAATGTTCATAGAATCAGCAAATCACAATCTTTTCATCCGACTCGATAATCTCGCCGATGATGTACGGCTGCTCGCCGTTTGCGCGGAGTATTTCCAGCGCCTTATCCGCTTCGTCCTTCGGCACGGTAACGCTCATGCCGACGCCCATGTTGAAGGTGTTGAACATATCTCGCTCGCTGACTTTTCCGGCTTTTGAGATAAGGTCGAAAATCGGCGGAATTTTGACGCTCTTTTTCTCGATCTTTGCAGTAAGGTTGTCCGGAATGCTGCGTGGTATGTTTTCGTAGAATCCGCCGCCGGTTATGTGCGATACGCCGCGGACGTTGACTTTCTCAAAGAGCGCAAGCATTGATTTAACATAAATTCTTGTGGGCGTCAGCAGTACCTCTCCGAGAGACTTTCCGCCAAGCTCGGAGACAGGCTTGGTTATATCCGAGCTGCCGATATTAAAAACCTTGCGGACGAGCGAGAAACCGTTTGAATGAACCCCGCTCGAGGGAAGCGCGATTATTATGTCCCCCGGCTTCATAAGATTCTTGTCGGGAATTTTTGACTTGTCTGCGATACCGACCGAGAAGCCGGCTATATCATATTCGTCGTCGGGCATCATTCCGGGGTGCTCGGCCGTTTCACCGCCGATAAGGGCCGAGCCCGAGAGCACGCAGCCCTCGGCCACGCCGCCGACAATCGCAGCGATTTTCTCGGGTGTGTTCTTTCCGCAGGCGATATAATCGAGGAAAAACAACGGCTTTGCGCCGCAACAGATAACATCGTTGACGCACATTGCCACACAGTCGATTCCTATTGTGTCGTGCTTGTCCATAACGAAGGCAATCTTAAGCTTTGTTCCGACGCCGTCGGTCCCGCTCACGAGCACCGGTTCCTTTATCCCGAATAGATCGAGCGCAAAAAGACCGCCGAAATCTCCTATGTCGGAGCATGCGGGAGTAAGCGTACGGGCGACATGCTTCTTCATCAGCTCAACCGCACGGTATCCTGCGGTAATGTCGACGCCGGCCGCCGCGTAGCTGTCGGATTTTGATATATTTTTCATTTTCCCATTTTCCTTTCTGCGGGCTGCGATAATTGTGCCGTATGCGGCACATTTCTCACTGTTTGAAAGCTTTATCCTTCAAATCATTCCCTTTAATTGTTATTTCTTTTTACATTTTCTTTTTCGTTCTCATCGGGCAGCTTTTCTTCGAATCTGTACTTCCTTGTTTCCGTGGGCACTGCGGTCGGATAACAGCCGTCGAAGCAGGCGGTGCAGTATCCTCTTCCGTTCATCCCGCAGGCAAGCTGTTTTACGCTCGCTATGCTGAGGTATCCGAGCGTGTCGGCTCCTATCAGCTTTGCTATCTCCGGAACAGTATGGCTGCAGGCTATAAGATTATCGCGCGAGTCTATATCTGTACCGTAATAGCAAGGGTTGAGAAAGGGCGGCGACGATATGCGCATGTGTATCTCGGACGCTCCGGCGTCGCGCAGGAGCTTGACTATTCGCGCGCTGGTCGTTCCGCGGACTATGGAGTCGTCTATCAAAACAACGCGCTTGCCCTTTACCACCGAGGTTATCGGATTAAGCTTGATTTTCACCCTGTCCTCGCGGCTTTTCTGCCCCGGCGAGATGAAGGTGCGCGCAATATATTTATTTTTTATAAATCCGATTTCGTACGGTATCCCCGACTGCTTCGAATAACCGAGCGCGGCATCAAGACCCGAATCCGGCACGCCGATCACAACATCAGCCTGTACCGGATGTTCAAGCGCCAGAAACGCGCCGGCGCGCATTCTCGCAGTGTGAACCGAACTGCCGTCGATAGTGGAATCGGGTCGCGCAAAATAAATATACTCAAATACGCATAAAGACTGAGGCCTTTTGTTGCAGTGCTCTTTTATGCTGCGCACGCCTGACTTTTCAAAAACAACTATCTCCCCCGGCTCGACGTCACGCAAAAACTCTGCTCCGACCGCGTCAAGAGCGCAGCTCTCCGACGCTATGATATATTTTCCGTCCTGCGTCCTTCCGTAGCAGAGAGGACGGAAACCGCTTTCGTCCCGCACCGCGATAAGCTTCTGGGGCGACATGATGACAAGCGAATACGCCCCCTCGAGCCTGTACATTGCCTGGTTGACAGCTTCCTCAATCGAACCGGTGACAAGACGCTCGTTTGTAATAATATACGAAATCACCTCGGTGTCGCTTGTCGTGTGGAAGATCGCACCCTTCAGCTCAAGCTCGGAGCGCAGCTCGTATGAATTGACAAGGTTTCCGTTATGCGCGAGCGCCATCGCGCCCTTGATGTGGTTCACGACTATCGGCTGCGCGTTGTTCCGGTCGTTGACGCCCGTAGTCCCGTAGCGCACATGTCCCACGGCGCAGCTGCCTTCTCCCAGCTTATCCAGAAGCTCCGGAGTGAAAACGTCGTTTACAAGCCCTGTGTCCTTATAGGTATTGAATACTCCGCGGTCGTTCACCGTGATTCCGCAGGACTCCTGCCCTCTGTGCTGAAGGGAAAAAAGTCCGTAGTAAACCGTACGGGCAACGTCGCATTTGTTTTGGCAGAATACGCCGAAAACTCCGCATTCCTCTCTTAAGTTTCCCATCTGAACTCCTGTATGCTTAGTTAATTTCCCAGTACTCTTTTCATCATTTCGCGGTAAGCATCCTCTACGCCTCCCATGTCGCGGCGGAATCTGTCCTTGTCGAGCTTTTCGTTGGTCTTCGCGTCCCAGAAGCGGCAGGTGTCGGGGGATATTTCGTCAGCCAGCACGATTTTGCCGTCCGGAAGCCTTCCGAATTCGAGCTTGAAATCCACAAGCTTGATGCCTATGCCGAGAAAATAGGCTTTGAGAGTATCGTTGACCTTAAACGCCATCGCCTTTATTGTCTCAATCTCTTCTTTTGTGGCAAGACCCAGCGCGAGAGCATGGTATTCGTTGATGAGCGGGTCGTGAAGATCGTCATTCTTATATGAAAACTCGATAGTGGGCTGAGCAAACACTATGCCTTCCTCAACGCCGTAACGCTTTGCGAAAGAGCCGGCGGAAATGTTGCGGACGATTACCTCAAGAGGAACTATCTTTACTTTTCTGACCACTGTTTCACGGTCGTTCAGCTCCTTAACAAGATGAGTAGGAACGCCCGCCTTCTCAAGCATTTCCATAAGGAAGTTCGTCATGCGGTTGTTGATGACGCCCTTGCCGGCGATAGTCCCTTTCTTGAGCCCGTCCAGCGCCGTCGCGTCGTCCTTGTATGATACTATGACATAATTGGGATTGTCAGTCGCGTATACCTTTTTTGCTTTTCCCTCGTAGATCTGTTCTCTCTTTTCCATAATCAATGCTCCTTTTTAGGTGTTATTTCTTATTGATTTCTGCTTCAACGGCAAGATTTTTTTCAAGCACCTTCGCGCTGTCCGCAGCTCTTTTGTCCGCAAGCTTTTTTGCAAGGCTCTCGTCAGACAGCGAAAGTATTTCAATCGACAGAAGAGCGGCATTGACCGCACCATCAACCGCAACTGTGGCCACCGGTACACCGGAGGGCATCTGCACAGTTGAAAGAAGTGCGTCAACACCGCCTAAGTTGCCCGACTTTACAGGTATACCGATGACTGGCAGCGTGGTGTTCGCAGCTATGGCGCCGGCAAGATGAGCCGCCATGCCGGCCGCGGCTATAATGACTCCGAAATCGTTTTCACGGGCCGATATGCAGAAATCTCTAACCTTTTCGGGCGTGCGGTGCGCCGACCATACATGCGCCTCGAACGGCACGCCGAAAGCGTCCAGCGTTTCCGCCGCCTTCTTAACAATCGGCAGGTCGCTGTCGCTTCCCATAATAAGTGCAACTTTCTTCATCCTGTTTCTCCATCAAATAAAGTTTTATACTGATTTCTAAAAATTCCGGGGCGGCGTCCCGCAGTCATCCTTTATAAAAAACCAAAAAGGGCGCACTTGCTCCATAAAAAAGTAAGTGCGCCCAGACGGTCGGCTTTTGTCGTTTTCCGCTTCTCGGTGGTGCTCCACCATTACCCGTCAGTCACGGAAAACGTTATTAAGAACTGCCGTGCGGCGGCTCCCTTTTACATTGAAATTATACCATAACAATATTTTGCTGTCAACTGTCTGCCGGTATTCACACATCCAAATTACGACAGCGCGCACAAGCGTTTTTTCGTGTATTTTGTCTATTCTGCGAAAAGGCATGAAAATTATCATTAAATCACTGTCATCCCGCTTGATTTATCGCGGCGGCGATATTATAATGAATTTAATGATATGGCGTCAAAAGCGCGGATGGAGGCGATTTGGTGTGACCGAAATATATTTTACAGATGTGACGCCGCTTAACGATGCCGCACTTTTTGAGAGAGTCGTCTCGCGTCTGTCAGCTGAAAGAGAAAAAAAGGCGTCTTCCTGCCACCTTGAACGCGACCGCAACCTTTCAGCCGGCGCCTCCTATCTTCTTTCTCTTGCGCTTGCAAAACACGGAATCGACGAAAAATCCGTCGGTTATGTTTACAACAGCTGCGGGAAACCGCGCCTTGCCGATTATCCGGATATTTCTTTCTCTTTGTCACATTCCGGCTCGATGGCGATGTGCGCACTGACAGGTTCGGGAGAGGTCGGCTGCGACATAGAGTCTCCGTCACATCACGGCTTCGCCGCGGCAAAACGCTTCTTCTGCCGCAGCGAATATCTCTATGTAACTGAATCCGCCGATCCCGAGGGCGAGTTCAGGCGTTTATGGACGCTTAAGGAAAGCTATATAAAAGCGCTCGGCACCGGTCTTAAAACAGCGCTTTCCTCATTTGAAATCATTCCGTCAAAACCGCCGCACATAAAGGGCAACGATAAATACCATTTCGCCGAATTTCTCGTCAGCGGATACTCGGCGGCCGTGTGCTGCACCGACCGGACGTTTTTGGCCCCCGAAATTATAAATTTGAGCAATATATAACAAGTCGCCGCGCGGCATTGACTGCCGTGCGGTATTTATTTTCGAATGCTGTTTTTCTATTGACAAAACGCGCGAACGATGTTACAATTATCGCGTTTGTCATACTTTATAATTATTTGGGAGCTTAGAACAATGAGCAGGCTGTCTGCCACGGCAGACTTTATAAAACCCGACGGCATCCGGAAACCGGAACCCGTATTGCAGAAAATCAGCGCGGCGCTTCGCAAAAACTTTATGGCAGCCGTTGCCGTCTCCTTAGCTGTAATAACATCTTTTATCATTCCCCCAGACAGAACCTATCTCGGCTATTTCGACTGGAAAACCCTCTCGTGCCTGTTTCTGACTCTTGCGGTTATCTGCGCGCTGAAAAACATACGCTTTTTCACGGTGCTCGCGCGCCGCATCGTCAGTCTTGCGGGAAATCTGCAGACAGCCGTGCTCGCCCTGGTTTACATAACCTTTATCGGTTCAATGTTCCTCGCGAACGACATGGCGCTTCTCACATTCCTTCCGCTCGGCTATATCCTGCTTGAGGAAACAGGAAAACAGAAAAAGATGGCTTTCACTTTCATAATGCAGAATATCGCCGCAAACCTCGGCGGAATGCTGACTCCCTTCGGCAACCCCCAAAACCTTTATCTTTACTCAAAATTCAGCATCCCGACCGGTGAGTTCATGGCCGTCATGGCAATTCCGTTTGGGACGTCTGTATTTATAATAACCCTGCTTTGCCTTACGATGGTCAAAAAAGAGCCCATTACTCTTCAGAACGAAGCTGAGGTAAAGCTTCCGTTGTGGCGCAGCATTCTATACCTTGTGCTGTTTGTCTATTCAATTCTGATAGTCTTCCGCTTCATTCCCTACTGGACAGGTCTTATTATTGTGCCTGCCGTGCTGCTTTTCGCCGACAAGCGCGCCTTGGCTATGGTCGATTACCCGCTCCTTCTTACTTTCTTCTGCTTCTTCATCTTTGCCGGCAATATGTCGCGTATCGAGGCTGTCAACACGTTATTGTCATCTCTGCTCGAAAAAAACACTCTCGTCGTTTCTGCTCTTTCCTGCCAGTTCATAAGCAACGTCCCCTCCGCAATCCTGCTCTCGCGTTTCACCGACAACTGGCGCGAGCTGCTTGTGGGAGTCAATATCGGCGGAACCGGAACGCTTATAGCTTCGCTGGCAAGTCTTATTACTTTCCGTGAGTATACCTCTCATAACAAGGGACTTACCGGCAGATACATAGCCCAGTTTTCGGCTTTCAACTTTGGATTTTTATTTATCCTGATGATAATTTCTGTACTCTTCCTTCAGGTGTTCCCGATATTTTAATATAAATTCAGCCCCGGTCACGCCCTGTCACCACATTCCACGAAAGGTTTTCCAATGAAAATATTCTACACAGTCCTCACTACAACAGCCATAATGATGACTCTTATGGCGATTGGCTATTTTCTGGGACGCAAAAAGCTGGTCAGCGACAAAATCGGCCGTGATCTCGGAGTGCTTGAAGTCAGGCTGTTTCTTCCGGCTTACCTGTTCATTATGCTTGCCGAGAATGTGGTGCCGGAAAAAATCAGCGTCAATATGCAATATCTCCTGTACGGGACGATTTTCTTCTGCGCGTTGTGTATTCTCACTTTCCTTGCCTCACGCATATATCCCGGAAACCGGCTTGCAAGGCTGATGTTCTTTTACATAATGCTTTACCCGAACTTCGGATATTTCGGCTACCCTGTGATTGAAGCAGCTTTCGGCAAGGAAGTGCTCTCTCAGTATATTATTTTCGTTCTTCCCTTCACCTTTGCGGTAAACACGCACGGCGCCTATATGCTGACAACCTCGCGAAGCCGGACAGAGGGTGAAAAAAGCAAATTTTCATTTCAAAATCTGAAAACAATTCCCTATGAGGTCATTATCGCTGTTATACTCGGCACAGCCGTTGGCCTGCTGGGCATTAAGCTTCCCTCTGCTGTGTCTGGATTCTTCAGTTTTACCGGGGCCTGCATGAGTCCGGTTTCAATGCTGCTTGCCGGTTTCATATTATCAGCGCTTCCGCTCAAGCAGCTGTTCCGCTCGGCGCAATCATATATCGTTAATGCGATAAAGCTTGTTTTAATGCCTATTTCAGTATTTGTCATTCTTTATCTTATCGGCGTCCGCGGTTATCCTCTGGCTTTCATGGTGATTTTCAACGCTCTGCCTATAGGAATGAACGTGGTGATTTTCGCCAAACCCGAACAGCCGGATTATGTCAGCACCGGAGTGTCTTGCTTCATTTCGTATATCCTCGCCTTGCTGACCGTCCCGGCGACCTTCGGCTTACTTTCACGCTTTCTGTAACACGATAATACAATCGCCGCCTGCGGATATTTCTTTCCGCAGGCGGCTCTTCATTTATTTTTCTTGTCCGGCTTCTTCCATCACCTGTTTGAAATTGGCAAACGATTCCTTTGTGAATCTGATTTCGCGCGTTTCGTCGCCCTTCATATACATGAGCACTACACACTCGGCGCCATCCTCAATCTTATCAAATCTGAATCCGCTGACGTCGCCGAACGGTATTGCCGCCGACCTTACGCCGCGTCCCGCTTCGGCCTGCCCCAGATCGTTAAGAAAACATATCGTATCGTTGTCAACCCAGACATCGAACAGGTCGCCTGACATTCCTGTGACCTGAAGGGTTTCGTCAGGCCTATTGTGAGCCGCAGCAAATCTGACGTATTTCAGCTCGACCAAAGATATTTCGCCGGCGTCCGCTTTTGACGTTATAGCTTTTGCATCCAATTCCGCTTCGCCTACATTTGCAGCCGAAACCTTCCCTGAGGGCTCATCCTTGACGGCCTCTTCCGTCTCTTCTCTGGAAGCGGCAACCTCATTAACGGCAGTCTTTTCCGACGGCTTTTCAGTTCCGCTATTATCTTTGCTGATTTCTTCAGGCTCCGCAGATTTGTCTTCAGCAGCGGAGGTCTTCTCCTGACGCGCGTCATCCTCCGTATAAGGCATGTACTCTGCCTTGTCCGCAGCATCGTCCGGAATACTGTCGTCCCGGCAGCCTTCTGAAGTCTGTATTCCGTCAGGTTCCGGCGCGCTGTCCTGCACGGGTTTAATATTTTCCTCACCGGTGCTGCCGGAACCGGCCTCCGGCGTCGTGCCTTCGTCCGTATCGTTATCAGCACCGCTGTCGCCGCCGGAGTCGATTATTTCAAAATACATATATTTTGCAAAGCTGAATCCGTCAAAAAGATACAGTAGCATAACAAGAACAGCTATTGAATCCAGCCCTTCAAAAATTCCTTTAAGCGTTCCGGTCACGCCTGTCGCATTGACACTATTTATTATAAGCATGACAAGCGCATAAAGAATACGGTAGAGCGCGCCGCAGTAAACAAGCCAGTACTTAACCGGATGGTCGTCTGTCATCAGCTGGTCATATATTAGCGTGCCGTAAAGCGCAAGCGCCGATATGAGTCCGAGTATGGCGAGCGCAGCTCCGACGCCCGACACGCCGATGAATCCTGTTACTGAGAGGATTATACAGAACACCGAATAGGCGATAAGTATCATCGACCGCCCGCGTACTACATAAAAACGGTCGCTCACGGTAAGCAGCAGCACAAACAAAAACGACACTATCCCGACCGTCAAAGACATAATTATCGCTCCGGCCTTGCCCTCAATGATCGAATTGACAATGTCAAGGACCATAAATACAGCCGAGAAAAGGACCGCTGCGATAAACACCGCGGTCTCGCTCTTTGATTCGTTCAGAAACAGTCTTCCGGCTATCCCGGATAACAACTTCCGAACATGGGATTTATTTTTTATGATTTTTTCTTGATTGTTCATTTGCATCATCCCTTGTTTATTGTTAAGCCCTGTTTTACAGATTAGTCATAATTTGATCACCTGTGCCGAAGGCCTGCCACGGATACCCGTCAGGCGGGGCTTTTTTTATATCCACGAGCTTGCCTGTCGCAGGGTCGGTGAATGCAAGGCGAGCCGACCAGAGCGCAATAACGCCTTTTCCGGCTCTCTCTCCTGTTCCCGTTCTCACCCGGCTTCCGTATCTCGCGTCTCCCCACAGCGGCATTTTCCTTGACGAAAACTGTGCGCGTATCTGGTGCGTCCGTCCGGTTATGAGCCGGATGCGCAACAGCGACAGCCTGCCTTCTCCCTCACCGTCGCCTGCCGTGCCGCAAAGACGGTATTCGAGCCTTGCCTCTCGGACACCCCGGCGAACACGGTCCACAATATACGTTTTATTGCTTCTCTGATCATGATAAAGCAGGTCGCAGAGCTCCCCCGACGCAGCGTCCGGAACTCCGTGAACGACAGCAAGGTATTCCTTTTCAATTTTTCTGCCGCTTATCTGCGCTGTTAGCTCAGCCGCAGACTTAGTCCCGATCGCAAAAACCATAAGGCCCCCGACCTCTTTATCCAGCCGGTGAACCGCCATCACCTGACCCTTGATGCCGGCTGCTTCAAGATAGCCCGAAACAAGGCGCGGCATTGAATTCTCTCCCGCGTCTTCAGAAACAACTCCCGCAGGTTTTACACATACCACAGCCCCGCTGCTGATATATACTATTTCAGGTGCATTCATGCTGGTATAATTATTGTCTGTCGTCCACCCCGGACGGCTTTTTCAGTCGGCAATGTCACAGTCGACAACCGCGCGCGCTGTCTTTACCTTTGCGACATACTCCGAGACCTTCTTGTGTTCGGGGTGATTTTTGTAAAGCTCAAGCTCCGCCATGGATTCAAACTCAGTAAGAAGCAGCATGTCATACGACATATCCGTATGAGCTATGTCGGCGCCGATCTCCATGCGCTTTATCTGCGGGATAATCGGTCGTAAAGCATATAGATGCTCGGTGACATACTTCATATTCTCGCTTTTCGTCCTGCCCTCGGCAAAATCCGCAAATTTCCACATCACAACGTGTCTTATCATTTTAACACCTCAAGCCGCCTGCGGCGGCGCAAATAAAATCAGAATTTTCCGTGCCGGCAACAGCCGGCGCAGCGGCAAATCAACAAATCTTAAAACCGGCAAAAACGCGGCGCCGTCCTCTTTGATAAAATCAGCTGAATATTCATCACTCTGATAACTGAAATATCAATCGCGCTTTCTTGCTATCTTGTATTATTGCCTCACGAGCGCTTCGCTTTTTATAAATTGTATAAAAATTACACACAATATCATATCACACCCGCCTGTCAATGTCAACGCCCGCCGGAATTTTTGCCATAAAATGCTGCCGCGGAGAATGTGTCCGGTACCGGCTCAAAAAAGAAGCGCCGTCATAAACGGCGCTTCTTTTACACTGATTTTCCGCAGATTTATTTTGCGACATCCGCCCAAATGAACAGCTGCTTGAGAACCTTGTCCCAAAGCAGGCATTCGGTTATATAATCCTTTCCGTAATACGCCTCAAGCTGCGCTACTGTCGCTCCGGCCTGTTCGGCATATCCCGCCGCTCCGCTTGCGTATTCGGAGTCTGATATTGAAAACCCCTCGGCCTTCACTATTGAATAAAATACAAGATCCTCTTTCGTATAGCTGCGAGCCGACTCCATCATGCTTTCCTCGGTCACTCCCATGTAGCTTAGCATCGTGTTATAGTCAATCGAATTGCTGGCGGCATAACTTTCATACTGGCTCTTCTGCGCGTTAAAATAGTACAGCACCTGCTGCTGTGGATACTGTATAACTTCTGCATTTTCCACTATGCGCTGCCATAGCTCGGTATAGGCTTCGTTCTCGGCTTCGGCGGCAAGGTCGGCTTCAAGTTTTGCGCGGTAATACTCCTTGAACGCCTCCACGGTGGTATATTCGCCGTTTGTATATTTGACCACAAATTCATCATTCAGCTCGGGAACCATGTATTCTCCATGCACATAGTTAACAGTTACATTGAATGTCACTGCTTTCCCTGCCAGGTCTTCGTAATAATCCGCCGGAAATGTCAGGTTCAGAGTTACCGTCGTACCGGGCATAACGCCAACAAGACCCTCGGCAAAACCGTCTATGTAGCCGCTGTTCTCAGAAAGCTCAAGCGTCTGGTCCTCGGCGGAACCCCCGTCAAACTTTTTTCCGTCAATATATCCTTCATAGTCAATATTGACAGTATCACCCGGAACCGGCGCGCGATCGGTGACCTGCTCGTAATATCCGTTTTCCGAAAGAAGCTCGTTAAGCGACTGGTTGAAGTCATCGTCGGTAAGTTCGGGAACATCGACGGTTATCGCAATGCCCTTGTATTGTCCGAGCTTTATATATTGTGTAAGGTCAGCATTGTAGAAATCCATCGCGTCGCTTGCCGCATTTGTTTCAGCTGCCGTTTCGTTATCTTTATCTTTCCGGAACAGCTTCGAAAGCTGGCACGATGCAAGCGCGCCGGCGCAGAGTATGACCGCCACGGCAAGGGCGAGCAGCTTGTTAATTTTCATTTTTGCTCCTTAATATAATACCGTTTTTAAGCGGCAGATTACGGTGTGAAAAAGGATCCGGCCACACACATAATGTCGGTACGGATCCCTTTGTCGGTGTCAATTATTTTTTTGCGGTTTCGTTTCCGGTTTTGATAACTTCCTTGCCGTCATAGCTGCCGCATGCTTTGCATACGTGATGCGCCAGAACCAGTTCCTTGCACTTCGGGCACTGAACCAATCCGGGAGCTGTCAGCTTCGAATTGCTTGATCTTCGGCTGTCCCGGCGTGCTCCGGATGTCTTTTTCTTCGGTACTGCCATAGTTACACCTCCTTGAAAAATGCGTCATGACGCATATCATTCTATTTTTTCTTTTTCTTTCTTTCTTTTTCGCTGCGGTTGTCATTGTTGCTGCCGTCACTATCGGCATTCATCTCATCAAGGAGCTTTGACAGCACTGCAAGCCGCGGGTCGGTATTTTTCTCCACACATCCGCAGCCTTCTCTTTTCGGCTTTCCGCAGACCGGACATAGTCCCGGACAATCCTCAGAGCAGAGAATGCGAAGCGGAAACTCAAGTATGAGCGATTCCTTCAGCTCCTCGTCAATATCGAGCATCCCGTTTTTAATCACGGCATACTCGTCTACATTGTCGGCAAGCTGCTGCTCGGTGAGCATTCCCTCTGCGACCACCGTACGCTCGAAGCCGATTTTATACACGCCTCTGACCTCTGCAAGACATCTTGCGCATTCGGTGCTATAAGGAAGCTCCGCTTTTAGCGTCAGTCTCATGTACCCGGCGTTATCTTTAATAGACCCTGTGACGTGAGCGTCAGATGTGAATTTAACACCCATATCGTCCATCGGCTCGGGGACAAGTGTATAATCAATCGATATGCAACTTGTTTCTCCGCGGAGCAGCGGTCCCATATCGATCATCATGATTATGCTTCCTTTTCCCTATCGGTATAAATTAGCCGTCGGCATAAAACGCGACAGTAAATATTATATCCACATGCGGCGTACTTGTCAAGTGTTTTTTCAAATTTTCACTTATTTGATAATATACCTGCCCTCTTTCAGCTCAAATATCAGCTTCCCATCGCATACTCTTCCGGATAGCTCATCGGGTGAAAATAAAATTCCGTTGATCTCCGCAGCCTTCCGTCCGTTCATAAGCGGCAGCTCGACACGCGCCGAGGTGCCGGCGGGAATAGCGCATTTATAAACGAAAGTCCCGTCCTCGTACTCCCAACCGCTTTCTATCCGCCCCATGATGGAATCATACCTTGCGTACACACGCCTAATTTTTTCCTGACCCGCGGGAATTTCGTCCGGCTCCCGCGTATCCGGCCTCGGGCAGAGGACAAAATGCGAAAATCCCGGATTGTCTTCGTCGGGAGAGATGCCCGCCATCTTCGAGAACATCCACTCGGCGACAGCTCCGTACGCGTAGTGGTTGAACGAGTTCATCGCGACGTCGCCGAAGCCCTTGGCTATCGTGTAGGAGTTCCAGCGCTCCCAGACGGTCGTCGCTCCCTGCCGCACGCTGTAGAGCCACGACGGGTCGGCGGACTGGAGAAGGAGCGAATAGCAAAGCTTGTCAAGTCCCACGTCAGAAAGAGTCTGGTTGAGAATTCCGGTTCCTACGAATCCGGTCGAGAGGGTGTAGTTGTTGCCGATGATTTTCTTTTCGAGCGCTTTTATCGCCTTCCCGCGCATTTCGTCAGGGATAAGGTTGAATTTCAGCGCAAGCAGATACGCGGTCTGGGTTTTCTGTGTCAGTTCCCCGTCAGAGATATAGTTCTCAACAAAGTATTCCCCGATGCGTTTCCGCAGGCAGGTGTAATATTCAGCTCTGTCAGCTTTGCCGAGAATCCTTGAAAACTTTATCATAAGGTCTGCGTCGCAGGCGTAATAGCATACCGCAATATATCTCTTGTCGGTAACCTCGTAGTTCAGCCAGTCGCCGTATGCCGTGTTCGGCCCGTTCAGCCCGAACTGTTCAAGATACCGCATATACTCTTCCATCGAATCATAATGCTCGGCAACCGTATCATAATCGCGATACATCAGCCAGAGACGGTATGGCACGATAAGCCCCGCTTCGGCCCACGCCGCGTTGCCGTTGTGTCCTTTTGCGAATACTCGCGGAATGACGTCGCAGTATGCGCCGCCCTCGTTTTTCTGCGAGTCGCGCGCATCTCCGAGCCACTTTTTCATAAAAGCGTCGATATCGCACAGGTAGCTCGCAGCTCCGCAGAAAATCTGCGTGTCGCCCGTCCAGCCGAGTCTTTCGTCGCGCTGCGGGCAGTCTGTCGGAACCGACAGATAGTTGCCGCGCTGCCCCCAGCGGATATTTGAAATCAGCTTGTTGACCTCCGCGTTATCAGTCTCGATATATCCGGTCTCGGCAATAGCGGAGGTTATAACCTCGCCCGCAACACTTATTATTTCGATATCGGCGTCGGCTGTCAGTTCAAAATAACGGAAACCGTAAAATGTATGAAGCGGAACGAATATCTCCTCTCCCTTGCCCGACGCGACATAGGTAAGACGCGCGCGCGCAGAACGATAGTTCTTTATGTATATGCTTCCTTCAGGTCCATCGTTGCCGCGCGACGCTTTGCCCGAGTCGTTGAGCAGCTCGGCAAAATATCCCTTCACTACCGTTCCGGCGGCGGCTTTTATGGCAAGGCGCGGACGCCCGACCATGTTCTGTCCGAAATCAAGAATAATATTTTCTCCTGCGGAGAGTTTTCCGCTTTCGCATCCCGCCCCGACCCTTTTGGACACCACATGGATTCTCCCGTAATCGCTGCCGTTATCCTCGGTTCCCATATGGACGACCGCGCTTATCGGACGGCGTTCCAGATCCTGCCGCACTCTTATCGGTTCGCCGACCGGCTTTACTATCCTGCAGGCGGCATCTGTAAACGGTTCGGCGTCGGACCACTCGTATTTCTGAGGCTCAAGGCCGGGGTCCGCAACGCGGGCGTCGTAATATTCGCCGTCCCATATGTCGGCGCGGCGGACTCTTCCGCCGATTGCGGTTTTCCAGCCGTTATATATCAGCTTGCTTTTTCCTTCATTGTCCAAAATTTCAATCTCACCGCAAAAAGCGAGCGGCTTGAAGCCGTAAAAGCCAAAGGAAATGCGCCCGGACCACCAGCCCGGAGCCACCTCGGCCACAACGGTGTTCTTTTCCGCGCACATATCTGTAACGTCGTACTCGTACTCGAAAACACGGCTTGTATAGTCTGTCCATGTGGGCTTAAGCTCGTCATAAACCTTCGCTCCGGGTCTGCCGCTGCCGACACGCTCACCGTTGAGATAAAGCTCGAACAGACCGAGTGCCGTGGCTCTTATTTTTACCGTCGCCGCGTCTTTGGGCAATTTGAAATCCCGTTTGAATATCACAAGCCCGTTGCCCGGCTCAAAGCCGATGGATTTTGAATTGTAAATTATACCGCCGGGCCTTTTCCACGGATGCTCGTATATTTCGCGTATATCGTTTTTATTATAAATAAAACCTGCTTTTTTCATGGTGTATCATTCCTTTCGCAGAACGCGGTCTTGCGTTTGCGATTATTCTATCACACGAGCTTTGCCTTTTCAAGTATTTTTTAACACAGCGGTTGCAATATATTAAAATATGTGGTAAACTTGAAACAATACGAGGGAAAGGAAAGGTCAAAACAATTACCATTTATGAAAATTGCGAATCTGACTCAAAAGGATATCGCGCGTCTGCTTCCTCCCCGCCCCGCCCGCTCAAATAAGGGAACGTTTGGACGGGTTCTGACTGTCTGCGGATCGTCAGGCATGAGCGGAGCGGCTTATCTCTGCGCCCTTGCAGCCTACCGCACCGGATGCGGGCTTGTGGAAATACTGACGCCCGGCGAAAACCGGATAATTCTTCAGACCATGCTGCCCGAGGCTGTGCTTACCTGCTATGATTCTGCCTCACCTGACAATAATGTGATCGCCTCTGCGGTTTCACGCGCCGATGCCGTCGCCGTTGGCTGCGGCATGGGTCAGACCTCCATTTCCTCTGAGATACTTGAAACAGTGCTGACGGCTGCCGGCTCCCCGATTGTGATTGACGCCGACGCGCTGAACATTATCTCAAAAAAACCGGATTTATGGGAGCTGATACGTGTTCCTGCCATAATTACCCCGCATCCGGTTGAGATGTCGCGCTTATCAGGGCTTCCGCTTGAAACAATTCTATCTGATACTGCCGGAACCGCCGCTTCGTTCGCCGGGCAGAAAGATGTGGTCTGCGTTCTGAAAGACCACAACACGGTTACAACCGACGGCAATCTGACATATATAAATACGACCGGCAACAGCGGAATGGCCACCGGAGGCTCTGGTGACGTGCTCGCCGGAATAATCGCAGGAATTCTGGCGCAGAGGAAGAACGGCAGGCTTACTCTGCTCGAGGCTGCGGCGCTCGGCGTTTATATCCACGGCCTCGCGGGAGACGCGGCGGCTGCCGAACTCGGCGAGTATTCGATGATGGCCTCGGATATTATAAGCCGCCTGCCGCGCGTTTTGAAGGATTTTTAGCTGAATGTAAACATCAGAAATAAAATAATCCCCGGCTTCCGTTAAAATACGGCAGACCGGGGATTGTTGTTTATTCGGTTCTGACAAGCGATGCAAGTCCTTCGCGCAGCGCGCCGCACAGCGCGTCGGCCTCCGCCTCGGTGTTTGTGTCACAGAAGCTTATGCGAATCGAGCAGGCAGCTTCCCTTGCGTCAAGGCCGAACCCTATCAGCGACTGTGAAATATGCTCGTTGTGTGACGAGCAGGCCGAGCCGCTGGAAACCGCGATTCCTTTCGACGAAAGAAAATGCACCATGGTTTCGCTTTTTATGCCGGGTAAGGTAAGATTGATTATATGAGGCGCCCGCTCTCCTTCTGGTTTGTTTATTCGAAGTTCTTCAATACTTCCTATCAGTTTCTCGGCATAAACCCTGAGCGCCGTTATTTTTGCGGAATTTTCTGCAAGATGCGGATAATACTCCGCGGCGGCTCCTGCAAACCCGGCGATTCCTATCATGTTTTCGGTTCCCGAGCGGAAACCCGACTCCTGACCTCCGCCGCGGATTATCGGCACCAGCTTCTTCGCCTTCATTATTTCGGGCGCCACGCAGAGCGCGCCGATTCCTTTGGGGCCATGGATTTTATGCGCGCTCACGGTGACCATGTCGGCGTTAAGCTTCTGCGGCGAAAAGGGCAGCTTCATATACCCCTGCGTCGCGTCGCAATGGGTGACTGCATCCGGGCAAAGACGCTTTACAAGCGAAAAAATTCCGGGAATATCATAAACCGCGCCGGTTTCATTGTTTACCATCATCACTGTGACCATGAAGGCGCCTCCGGCCAGAGCTTTTCTCAGCTCCTCCATGTCAATAACCCCGCGCCGCGTCGCAAGTCTGACAATTTCAAACCCGCTTTTTTCAAGCTGGGCGAGCGGCTCGCCGACCGATGGATGCTCTGAGTTTGTCGTTATTATCCTGTTTGACAAACGCCGGGCCTTTGCATAAACGCTCCCAAATATAGCCAGATTGTTCGCCTCGGTGCCCGAACCCGTGAAAATAAGTGAATATCCGCTTCCCGCCCTCAGTCCCAGGGACGCGAGGATATTTTTCCTTGCATCCTCAAGCATCCTTGAGGCATCATACCCCACAGAATGAAGCGACGACGGATTGCCGTAGCAATCCATCGCCTCAGTCATTTTTTTTATTGCGCTCCCGCACAGTGCCGTCGTCGCGCTATTGTCAAAATAAATCATCTGAATTCAAACACGCCGAGCATTCCGTTTACTTCGGCGATATGCAAATCAAAATTGCCGGGCTCCGCCGTGTATGTGAACATATAAAAGTAATTCCCGTGCGGAGCGATAACCTGCATGACTTTATAAGAAGTTCCGCCTATATTGGCCGTAAATGTGTAGCTCATGGCGTTCACGCCTCCGAGCGTCGTAGCAGCCGATTCGACGAAAGCATATTCGGTATATGTTGTCTTATAAAGATTTTCAACATAGCTCCAAAACTCGCCGATGCTCGTCTGCCCAGCGTCCGGAGCGTAGAAGGTTACCACAACCAGCGAGCGGTCGCTTGTTGAATAATACGCGCTGTTCCTGCTTGCGCCGGTATTTTCGCTCCATGATGTCGGCACATAGAAGCGATATGCAACATCGTCTCCCGATATCAGTTTATAACCGTCCGGCGCCTCGGCTTCATCAGAGCATGCCGCAAAGCCGAGAGATAATATAATAACAAGCAGTATCGATACTGCGGAAATAATTTTCTTCATTTATACAATCTTGTCCTTTCAATGCAATAAATCGGCAAAGGACGGAAAGACTGCCGCCCGCCGGTGAAATTTATTTATCCGTTTATCAGCTGCGCCTTGTGTCTATTATAGCAGAAAAACAAATCTTGTCAATAACCGGATGGAAATTTCCGCTTTCAAAATTCAGAGGGGACAGTTCTCCACAGCCTCAGCGGCCGATAAAATGCCGATCCTGCCGGATTCGTACGTCAGTCCGCCCTGAAAAAACGCGGTGAAAGGCGGGCGGATCGGCCCGTCCGCGCTCAGCTCGATCGACGCTCCCTGGACGAATGTGCCGGCGGCCATAATCACCTTGTCAGAATATCCCGGCATATCCCACGGCTCAGGTGTCGCGAACGAGTCGACCGGAGAACCCGCCTGAATTCCGCGGCAGAAGGCGCAGAGCCTTTTCTCGCTGCCGCATATCACCGTCTGTATTATATCCGAACGGACAGAATCCCAGCCCGGCTCAACCCGGAATCCAAGTTTTTCAAACACATACGCTGCGAAATGCGCGGTTTTCAGTGCTTCCGCCGTGGTGTGAGGGGCATAAAAAAGCCCTTTGAACATATTTCTTGTCTGCCCGAGCGAGGCGCCGACCTCGGCGCCCGTCCCGACTGTCGTCAGCCGGTAGGACGCAAGCTCAACCGCCCGCGCCGTACCGGCAAGATACCCTCCGGAATCCGCCATACCTCCGCCGGGATTTTTTATCAGCGAACCGATGAGAAGGTCCGCATAAGGCTCCCTCTCTTCAGTAAACTCGCCGTAGCAGTTATCGACGACCACATAAACGCCGGGATGGTTTTCATGAATGAAGTTGGTTAGCTTTGTTATTTCACCGGCGGTGAGAGTGCGCCGGTTCATATATCCCTTCGAGCGCTGTGCATACACGACTTTTATACGTTTCCACTGCCCGTCCGGCAGGGCGGCAAGTGAAGCATAGTCGATGCCGCCGTCTTTTACCATGTCAATCTGTCTGTATTCAACGCCGAAATCGGCGAGAGAGCCGTCCCCCGTATTGCCGCCGATGCCTATTACACGGTCGAGCGTGTCATACGGCTTCCCGGTGACCGAAAGCATTATATCGCCCGGACGCAAAAGGCCGAAAAGTCCTATTGTCAGCGCGTGAGTGCCGTTTACAATATTATGGCGCACTATCGCCGCTTCAGCTCCGAAAACATCAGCCCAGACAGCGTCAAGCGTTTCCCGCCCGCGGTCGCCGTAGCCGTAGCCCGTCGAGGGGGCGAATATGGCGTCGGACACCCTCCGGGAGCGGAAAGCGTCGAGCACGCGCGCAGTGTTTTTATTTGATATTACGCTTATCCGCGCGAAATTGTTGGCAAGAGCTTTGTCTGCCTCGTCTGCCAGCGCAATCAGCTTTTCCGAAAATTCCATCCTGATTCCTGTTTCCTTTCAATCGGAACATTATTCGCATCTGCCGGAACCTGTGTTGTCCAGAATATATGCCGCCGTCAGCTCCACCACAGCCTCAAGGTCTCCGAGGTCCGCCATTTCAACGCCCGAATGTATGTATCTTGTCGGCACCGATATTGCCGCGGCGCGGCAGCCTGCGCCGCTCATCTGTATTGAACTTGTATCAGTTCCGCCGGCGGGCAGGATTTCACACTGATACTTTATTTTCTTCGCTTTGGCAGTCTTTATAAGTTCATCAACTGTGCCGGTGTGGCAGATTACAGACGAATCTTTGATTTTTATAGCCGCGCCGCCGCCGAGTTTCACCGCCATGGTTTTTGCTCCCGGAGTGTCGCCGGTTGAGGTCACGTCACACACAAGAGCTATGTCAGGCTGAATTGCGAACGCCGCCGGCTTCGCTCCCCTGCATCCCACCTCTTCCTGTACGGAAAACACGTAATAAATATCGTCCTTCACCCCGGCTCCGGCAAGCCTGCGGGCTATTTGCACGAGCGCGGCGCAGCCGATTCTGTCGTCGAGAGGACGGCCTGAAATACGCTTCCCCGCCAGTTTTCTGATCCCCGGCTCCTGTACGAAAAAGTCGCCGACAGCGACCTTTTTCTCGGCCTCCTTCCGGCTCGAGGCGCCAATGTCGATATAACACTTGTCGCTTGCAAGCTCTGTCGTCTTCACTCCGTTCTCGGGAATAAGCACACCCTGCACCCCGCGTCCCGAAACAACCGGAGAATATGAGGACGCTATAAAATCAATTCCTCCGACTGCCGCAAAACGGATATTTCCGTTATCTTCAATGTATGTCGCAATATAACCGATCTCGTCCATATGCGCGCACAGCATTATTTTTTTACGGTTATCGCCCGCGCCGCGCTTTACCGCAATCAGATTTCCGAGAGCGTCGCTGCGGCACTCGTCTACATACGGCGAGATAAGTCCGCGGATAACCTCGGAAACCGCTTTCTCGCTGCCCGAAATCCCCGGACAGCCGGCTATCTTTTTAATTATGTCAAGCATGATTGATCCTTCCTTTATTTATGCTAATACCTTGCCTGCCTTGTCAGAGCGAAAATCCGGCGAGCATCTCATAAACGAGTTCCTCTATTGAGTAATAATCCGACACGGCGGCGACGCATGAGGCGCTGTGCAAATATCTTGTCGGAGCGGAAAGCGCCAGCGTGCGCACGCCAGTCCCCGAACGGTGAATGGTACCCGCGTCGTTTCCGCCTGAAACATATTTCTTTATCTGCGCTTTTATCTTTTTTTCCGCGGCGGTTCTCATTGCAAAATCCACAAATTCCCTGTCGTATATCGTCGCGCGGTCGGCCAGCGAAATCGCACCGCCGTCACCGAGCCTTGCAGCCTGAGCGTTCTCCGGAACATCGGCAATATCCGCAACGGCGGTTGATTCGAGAATAATCGCAAAGTCGGGGCCTATAGCGTTGGCTGCGGTTCCCGCTCCGGAGTAGCCCAGCTCCTCGCGCACAGTAAAGCAGAAATAAAGGTCAAAAGGCAGCGTCTTCCCTCTCTCTCTCAGCCGCCTCATAACGTTTATCATGACGGCGCAACCGAGTCTGTCGTCGATCGCCTTGCACTTTGCGAACCTGTCATTGCTGCCGAACAGAACAAAATCAGAATCAAAGGTCCCATAATCTCCGGGTTTGACGTATTTCAGCGCTTCATCGCGGTCGCACGCGCCGATATCGATATACATCTTGTCTGTCGGCGTCGCGCTTTTGCGGTCCTCCGGACTTTGCAGGTGTATCGCCTTTGATGCGATTACACCCTTTGTTCTGTTGTTTTCATTTCCGAGAATAACATTGCGCCCGCAGAGAACGCGTGAGTCGATGCCGCCGAGGCAGGCGAACTTGATATACCCGTCCTCACCGATTTCGTTAACCATAAATCCGACTTCGTCCATATGCGCAGAAATCATTATTTTCCGGGGCTTCAGGGAGTCATATCCGTCTTTGCCGCCGCGGACGAACGCGATTAGATTGCCCATCCGGTCAATCCGGTATCCGTCGCAAAAGCCGTCAATCTGTATTTTTATAAGATCCGCCACATTATCTTCGCAGCCGGAAGGCCCGAAAGCAAGGCAGAGTTCACGGAGCAATTCAATTCCTTCGTATCTTGTCATCCTGCAAACGCCTCCGCTATTTTCCGCGAGCATATGAATCCTGCTATCAGCTTTGAGGTTTCAATGCAGTCGGCTATGTTTATTACTTCGTTGTATGTGTGCATACTCTTCAGCGGCAGACCGATGTCGACCACAGGAACGCCGCTCCCTGTAAGGTTTACAGCCGGCGCGTTCGTTCCGGTGCTTGACGCGGACACCGATATCTGACTCTTGATTCCGAGTTCTTCGGCAAGCGCTATTGTCATGCGAGTAAGCCTGCGGTCAGTGATCGCCGAAACAGTAACGCCAGGCCCGCCGCCGAATACTATCGTGTCGGAGCGAGTTGCGTCAGGCGCTTTTGCGTGATTAACATCGACCGTCATTGCGTAATCGGGTCCTATCTCAAATGTGCCGGCGGCTGCGCCGCTGACACGCAGCGTTTCCTCGTGAACCGAGAGCGTCACAAAAACGTCCCCTGCGAGCATATCGCTTGAACATCCCGCCACGGCGTGTATCGCGCAGGCGGCGCAGGCCTTGTCGTCAAAGCTCTTCCCGGCTATGCTGCCGCCGAGAAGCTCGGTATATTTTGGCTTGAACCCCACAGGGGTTCCGACCCTTACGAATTTTTCAAGCTCTTCCTTCGAATACCCCGTGTCTATGACGAGCTCGCTGATTTCCTTGAGAGTTTTGCTCTCGTCCGGCTTCTGCAGGTGCGGAGGCGTCGACGCTATCACGCCGTAAATTTTTTTATCGCCGTATATTACAACCTCTCCGGCCTGTAGTATCCGCGTATCAAGTCCCCCGACGTTTATAAAAGACAGAAAACCGCCTTTTTTTATTTCAGTGACGTACATTCCTATCTCGTCCATATGGGTGTCGATAAGAATCCGGGGAGCACCGGGTTTTCCGCATCTTTTGACAAATATCTGATTTCCGACGCTATCCGCGCGGCATTCGTCGAAGCAGCCGCCGACTATTGACAAAAGCTTGCTTCTTTCATATGTTTCCCACCCCGAAACCGACATGAGTCCGCAGAGGGCGACTATCAATTCTTTTATTTCCATTTAATTCTCCGATTGTTTTGATTTCTTAATCCGATTCCGACTTATAACCGCGCACAATTTCCTTGAAGAGGTTTCCGCGCTCCATAAAATTCTTAAACCGGTCGAAGCTTGCGCACGCCGGGGAAAGCAATACGATTCCCCCCGGTTTTGCCATGCTTCTCGCACGGCTGACCGCCTGCGCAAAGTCCGGCTCGGTAACCACCTTCAGCCTTTCTTTGTTATATGCGGGACATTCTTCAAGAGCCGTCATAATCTTTCCGGCTGTCGCCCCGGTCAGTACAACCGCTTCTGCACGTGCGCACAGCGCTTCGGCAAGAGGCGCGAACGGGATCTTTTTGTCATAGCCGCCGCAGATCACCACCGGTTTTACGCTCAGCGCAGAAAGCGCTGCCGCTGTGCGCGTGGGACTTGAATCTATCGAGCTGTTGTAGTATTTCACTCCGTCGAGCTCGCGAACAAATTCTAGCCGGTGCTCGACGCCGGGAAATGTTTTTGCAATTTCGGTGAATATATCCTTGCTCACAAGACCATAAACATTTGACATCGCCGCCATGTAGTTTTCAATATTGTGACGTCCCGGAAGGAGAATATCAGATGTGCGCAGCAGCTCTTCCTCGGTCTTGCCGTCGCTGATGAAAATTGCGCCGCCGCGTTGGAATACGGCGCGCGCGCCGTATTTGCCTTCCGGGACAATCTCGTTATAGCTTTCCTTAGCCGACGAAAAGAAGGTGACTTCAAGCGGAGATTCGCAGCCGATTCTGTACGTCACAGGGTTTTCCGCGTTCACTGTCAGCCGTTTTGCGCCGGGATGTGTGCAAATGTTCATTTTCGCCGCGGTATATTCGGCCATATCAGTGTGCCAGTCGAGGTGATTGGGCGTAATGTTTGTGATTGCCGAACGCTCAGGCGAAAGTTTCATCGTATAAAGCTGAAAGCTTGAAAGCTCGACTACGGCAAAATCGTCGGGAGTCATTTCCCCGACAAGAGGAAGCAGAGGTGAACCGATATTTCCGCCTACAAACACGCGTCCCTTGCCGGTTCGGGCAAGCTCCGCCTCAAGCATTTTATATGTCAGGGTTGTAGTGGTCGTTTTCCCGTCGCTGCCGGTCACGCCGATGACTCTTGCCGGCGTCAGCTCCATGAAAAGCTCCATCTCGGACGTCAGGATAGCTCCTCTTTTGACTGCCTCGGCAAGCTCCGGTTTATCCGGACGCAGTCCCGGCGTGCGGAAGATGACATCCTCGTCAAGTCCGGCGAGGTATCCTTCGCCCAGCACGAGACGAACTCCTCTTTTCTCAAGCGCCTCCGCGTCGCCGCCGAGCTGTTCGCGGTTTTTTTTATCTCTTGCAGTGATGTCCGCGCCAAGGCCGAGCAGAAAGTCGATAAGCGGCAGATTGGAAATCCCGATGCCGCAGACCGCGACTTTCCCGGCTGAAATACGGCGGATTACACTGTTGTTCTCGTTTGAAATGCTCAATTTAACGCCCCCAGTCAGATATTTTTGCGTTACACCACTTGAATATTATATTCCTTATCGTTATTCTTTGCAATAGCAGAAGAAAATTTTATCCATATTCAAATGTTTTCTATATTTTTGAAAAAATCTCTTGCAATATTTTATATTGTGTGGTATGATATATGACTGTATGGAATCAACCGGCTCCGCACCCTCTCAGGCGGGCCGTACCGACATTATTTTTGAGAAAGGAGAGGGCACATGCCTAATATCAAGAGTGCGAAAAAGCGCGTCATCACAACCAAGAAAAGAACGCTTATAAACAAGATGTTCCGTTCCGAGCTGAAGACCACTATCAAAAAGTTTGATGCCGCCGCCGCTTCGGGCGACAAGACAGCCGCTGCCGCCGCTTATATTGATGCTGTCAAAAAGGTAGATCAGGCATCGGCGCGCGGAACAATCCACAAGAATGCCGCCGCACGCAAGAAGAGCCAGTTCACCAAGAAGCTCAATTCCCTTAATAAATAACACCTGAAGGCTCTCCCGCCGTGACCGGGGGGCCTTTTTGATTTGCGACGCATGAATATCAGGCAAAAGGCTCCCCGCCTCGCTTCCAATCTGTTTTTTTGTTTACACTATTTGTCACTGTATAAAAATCTTGAAACGCCGCCGCGGTTATGGTATAATTGTTTGCGGCGGTCAAATATGCGGAAGCAAGAGTGCGGGGCAGATATGAGCGGTCAGGATTATTCAGAAAAGATTTATCTGATATTTTCAATCACCTCAACAAAAATAGGAAAACTAATACGCACGGTGACGCGCTATCCATACAATCACGTATCGGTTGCGCTCTCGCCCGCTCTGCCGGAGATTTATTCATTCGCCCGGCATTATAGAAAAACCCCGTTTTACGGGGGGTTCGTCCGTGAAAGCCGTCTTAGGTACTGCAATGCCGACGGTCTGGCAAAGATAATGATATGCGCAATACCTGTCAGCCGGAGCCAGTATGAAGCCGCGTCCGGGTTTATTAAAGAAGTGTCAGAAAACGAGAAGGAATATTTATATAATATCATTTCCGCCGTCTTTGTTCCGATGCGCCTCAGGATTTTCATCGACCGCGCGTACACCTGCTTGGAGTTTGCGGTAGAGCTTCTCGCGCACTGCGGCATCGAGGGCGCGCCTGATCCGAACCGTTTCTGCTCGATTCAGACGCTGATTGAAAAATATGAAAAATACAAAGTGTACGAGGGCGTGTTCCCGGATGCCTATGCAGACAGCCGCGACGACTGCTACGAAAAGAACGTTGCATTCCTTCGGAGAATGAGCATGACTGTTTCGACAAACGCGCGGCTTCTCGGAAGATTCTGCAGGAGCCTTGTGCGATAAGACGATTAGTATATAAAAGCAACGAAAGAGGCTGATATATATCAGCCTCTTTATTTTTGCAGCTTCTGTAACTTTCTTAAAAAGCTTCGGTTGTACCGGCTACTCCATAAGCCTCATCATGCTGCTGTAATTTCCCCAGTAGTAACCGGCGGTGTAAGAGTCGAAGCTGGTTTTTGTATAAAGGCATATTATAATTCCCGAGGCGGCTCCGTCGAATAGTCCTGTGGGCGCGACCGACATCGACATTTCGTCTTCGTTATATATATGCAGCCGTTTTAGAGAGGTTGCCCCGGCGAAGGCTCCGTTCTCAATTGAGATGATGTTGCTGCGTATTGTTAAATCTGTCAGCTCCGAGCAGCCTGCAAAAGTGCCGGAGGCGATTGTGATAACCGGCAGGCCGTTGTAGACGGCAGGAATCTCAAGCTTGACAAGCGCTTTCCCTTCGTCGGTTACTCCGGTCACCGTGTAGCCTACGGCACTGCCGTCGGCGCCCGGAAATTCCCTGTATGTGAAATACTGCGCCCAGACGTCCTCGCTGCCGTCGCCTATTATATATGCCGGACGCGCGGGCGCCTCAGGTATATCTATATCGAGCGCTTCGGTCTTCCCCATGGCGCGCCAGAGATCTCCTATCAGCAGCGCGGTGCGCAGCCTGACGCCGCTATCGTTTAAGTGAAAGTTGCTGTCGAAGAAATAATTTTCTTTAATAAGATAGTCGTTGATATTGCTTATCACCTCGCAGTCGAGATTCTCACAGATAAACCGGTAGAAAGCAAGGATGCCGCTCTCGTCTGTCGACGGCGCAAGGGCGGTCGAGTTCATCGGAGGAAAAGAATAATATACCACCGCGCCGCAATCCTTCGCATACGCAATATATTTATTAAGATAATCAATAAAGTCCGGACTGTATATCGAGCTGTCAAGCACTATCTGCTTGTTCGGATCATAGCCGAGCATCATCGTGTTGTACGGACGCGGATATGAAATATCTCCGTACTCGTTGAAGGAGCTGTGATTGTAGACGCCCTCGGGGTTTAGCCCGGCATTCGTCGTCCATAGTCTGCCCTTGGCGCCGACATAATTGATAAATCCGCCGGCGAGATCGGAATATTCGTCTTTTTCTACATACCTCAGCATTGAGAAATCGCTGTCGAGAGCCTGCCACATCGACTCGGCGTTGAAGTAAAGCGAAAGAGTCTGCGGATCAAGCTCGGGCGCTATTACGATGATGTCTCCTGTATTTATGTTTGCCCTTGAAAGATCGAGCATCACCTTTGTGCCGAGCGAGGCGTAAAGCCCGAAGTTTACGACCGGCATGCCCATATATTCTTCAAGCAGCTCCGAGTCGAGGCCGAAAGCCACGCTGCTGCCCCCGACCACGATTATCTTCGGCTCGCTTATCCCGTTGAGCCTGTCGAATTTATCCGAAAGCTCTCCGAGGAAGGTGTGCGAATATTGCGGCGGGATACACAGGCACATAACAACCATCATAACCGCCGGTATTGCGGCGGCAACTGAAATTATAATCGTTTTAATTAGATTCTTCATTTCCGCGCCTCCTTAAAACTGGAAATAGATGAAGGCGCTCGCGCCGTCGCCGGTCAGGAGAAGCAGCCACGCGACTGCAACCGCCCAGATAATGTACGCGTTCCTATATCCCTGCCTGAGGCTTACGCCGCCTTCTCCGGCGCTTGTCATGGTGCTGCTGTCAAGCCGGCTCATGACTATAACCGAGAGCAGGGCGACAAGCCCGCCTATCATTGTCATGCCCATTGCCGAGAAGGTGTCTTTGAAATACACCGGACTTATCGACCAGTCTGAAAACAGTTTGGCTATCAGAAGCTTAAGGTCAGCAAAGCTGTTTGCACGGAAGAAAATCCACGCGAAGCATACGAGGACGAAGGTGTTGAATCTCCTGAGCGCTTTGAGCCATTTTGCGTCTTTTGCCACTCCGAGCCTGCCCCAGAATTTATCGCGCGGCTTCTTTGTAAAGTAACCGATTATCTGATATGTGCCGTGAAGCGCGCCCCAGATGACGTAGGTCCACGAAGCGCCGTGCCAGAGACCGCTCACCAGAAATACCGTCATAACGTTCAGCTGGTGCCGGAACTTTGAGCAGCGGTTGCCGCCGAGAGGTATGTACAGATAATCGCGGAACCAAGAGGTAAGGCTTATGTGCCATCTGGACCAGAAATCCTTGATGCTCTCGGCAGTATAGGGACGGTTGAAGTTCTGCATCAGCCGGATGCCCATGATTTCCGAGCAGCCGATGGCTATGTCGGTGTACCCCGAAAAGTCGCAGTAAATCTGGAATGCGAACATCACGGTCGCCAGCACAACGCCAAAACCGGTAGCGTCCTTTGCATTGTTGAAAACCGAATTGACATAGGGAGCGAGCAGGTCCGCGACGACCACCTTCTTGAAAAATCCGATAAGCATCTTGCGCGTGCCGCCGACAGTGTTTTTCCATGTCGGCTTATTGTCGGCACGCAGCTGGGGAAGCAGGTTCTCGGGACGCTCGATAGGACCGGCGACAAGCTGCGGAAAGAAGGAAACATAAAGCGCGTAGTATCCGAAATGCTTCTCGGCCTTGACGCTCCCGCGATAAACATCGATGGCGTATGACAGCGTCTGGAAGGTATAGAACGATATGCCGACCGGAAGAATCAGGTCAAGCGTAAAGGAGTCTGCATTTCCACCAAAAAGATTTATAATGCCGGTTAAAGAGTTCGAGAGAAAATTGAAATATTTGAAGAAGAAAAGCACGCCGAGCGACGCGACGAGAGTCACTATGATCGAAACCCGGCAGACAAGCCTGCTCTCCCTGTATTTTTCAATAAGCAGCGAGCTTGCGTAGGATATGACCGTCGTGAAAAGAATCAGCGACACAAGATCAACATTCCACGAAAGATAGAAATAATAGCTTGCGGCGAGCAGCATTATCCAGCGGTACTTTGAGGGAATCAAGAAATACAGGGATATTACTATCGGGAAAAAGATCAGAAATTCTATCGAATTAAATACCATAGCTTATACCTTTCCCTTCCCCTCTCCCTCTTTTCTCACAAGTCCGACTGAAAGAGAGAGCAGCAGAACGAGCAGCAGCTCCTCCATGCCCGCTCCGTTAAGGAGAAAATATGCAGTCAGCAGAATATGCATTACAAGGTTCGCCGAAGCGGCCGCCGCCGCAAAAACGGCTTTCCCGCGCAGCAGATGTTCGGCAATGTGCAGGGCCAGTATAGCGAGAAGCAGGCCCGCGACTGCATACGCGTGTTCAACAAAGAAGTTCATGTTAAATGTTTTCCGTACCTTTCAGAAGTTTAAGACGTTCAGGAACGCTTTTCATTTTTCGAAGTTTTGATTTTATGTTCACTTCTCTTTTGCAAACTGCGCCTTAATATCCCTTATAAGCAGATCAGTCCTGATAATTGCTCCCGCAGTGTTGAGATGATAGTCGCTGTTGTAGAAATATTTGCTTTCCATCAGGTAATCACCCGGAGTGGAGATCACTGTGGCGTGAATATATGTCTTGGCGGCGTTCATGTACTGCGTCTGATACGCGACTGTGCGAGAGTTGTCGTTTGCCGACTCGTAGTTCATCGTCGCAAATGACAGGTAGCATTTCCCGCCTGCCGCCGCAACCATGTCAAGGACTCGGTTGAGGTATTTATTGTAGCTTGCGTTTATCAGCGAAACCGAAAAATCTTTTGATTTCACCGACGGAGTGTAAACCTGACCGACCTTGTTCGCTATATAATCCCCGTACATATTAACCGTTTCGGACGAATAATCTTCATATGTATTTACGCCTCTCGACTGGCGCGAGGAGTTGAACGACGCGAAGGAGGAGAATATTTTTGTGAAATATCTTATGTCAACATATGAGAAGGCGTCATATGCTCCTTCGAATATCTGCCAGAGCGTTGTGTTGACCTCATTGTACCCCCACTGATACTGGCTGTTCTCGGGAGCATGGAGCAGTATGTCGCCGCTGTTTATAAAATGCGAAACAACCTCAATGTAAAATACCGCCGGAGTGCTTGCGTTGCAGCCATAGTTGACCACCGCGTATTCGTTGTTCAGCCCTTTCATTAACTGTTCCGAAATTATTCCATATGCGCCGTTTGAGCCCGATGTGATCACGAGTTTTTTGCCCGGCGCGGTGATAAGACGTTCAAACTTTATCTGGTAGTTGCCGTTCCTTGAGGTCATATACCGCGGCGCCTGAACGGCGTTCATATAAAGAGTGCTGAAATTTGAGCAGTTCTGATAAAACGAATCGGATATTGACAGCACCGAGTCGCTTAAATAAAGCGTTGTGAAATTGCGGCAGTTCACTACAGCCTTATCTTTGACCGTCTGTATGTTTTTTGTAATATACAGCGTTTTGAAATCGCAGTTTGCGAAAGCTCCGGCATCGATTATCGCAACCGGCTTCCCGTCTATCTTTTCGGGTATCACGACGTTCTCATCGCTTCCGGTGTATCCTGTTATCTGGATTTTGCCGCTGACAGTCTTGTATGTAAACTGCGAGGCATCGGTCTCTTTTATCCACTGGGCGTAAAGTTTTTCAACGCCGCTCTCGGGCATGACGATATTCCAGCCGAGCCCGTAATAGCGTCCGCTGCCGTCGGGTTTTGTGTTATATCCGTAAAGCACATAACCGTCGCGTATAAAGTTTCCGCTGTCAATCAGAGTGTTCGGACAAAGGTAGTGCGAGTCGGCGATTTCAACATAAATAAGATCCATCGACGAGTTTGCCACTGACCCGCCGTTTGCATTGTATATGACTATCTTGCTGCCCGCCTGGGCGTAATTCGCGTAGTAACGCACATTTGAGCTGACAGTAAATGTGAATTGCGTGGAATACGATACTATCTCGCCGCCGTTCTTTATATATCCGCCGGTCGAGAAACCGAGAAACATCGAACCGGCGTTTGGTACCGCGGTAAGCGTTACCTCCGTGCCCTCATACACAGTTCTCTCATCAGTGCTTGACCGGAGCGTTCCGTAGCGCAGATCATATATAGTCTGATATGTATATTTCATGCGCTTGCGCGAAGAAACATTTACTGTCGCCGGATAATTCACGTTTTCGAGCGTGATGGTTCCGTCCGAGTAGACAGCCCCGCCGCCTACCGAATCGATTAAATATTCCGGGTTCACCTCGATGTCAAAGGATGCTGTTCCGCCCGGCTTGACCCTTACAGGGTTGGGACTTTTTATCGTGTAGCCCTCCCCACTGGTCAGCATAACCGTGACATACAGATCCTTCGGCTCCTTTACGCCGATATTGCTGCCCTTCACGCACCCGGCGGCAGCCAGCGCCACAAGAATGACAAGAAATACAAAAAAACGACTTTTCATTTCCAGTTCCATACCGTTTCTTCAGCATAATAATTCAAGCACCAACCATGTATTTTCAGATATTGCATTATCTGGTGCCCGATTTTGCTTCAAATGTCTTTTTGCCAGTTTTATATGAGCTGTTTTGTGCATTTCCGACAATATTAGCACTTGTAATATGCCGATGTTAAATATAACATACAAATATCGCATTGTCAAGTATTATAATCCAAAATGCGACGGATTATTTCCTTTATGAATTGTTTAGTGCCGAATAAAGCCGGATATAAAGCTCCTCCAGCTTTTGCGTCATTGCGGCGGCGGTGAAATATTCCTTAAACCTTGCATATGCCGCAGCCCCCATCGAAGCAACCAAGCCGGGACTGCTTTCCAAACGCGTAAGAGCTTCCATCAGCTTGTGCGCATCGGCGGCAGGATATACAATACCGCTGACACCGTCCTCTATCATATGCGGATTGCCGCCATAATCGCTGACGACCGCAGGTTTTCCGAGGCTCATGCCCTCGGACAGCGCAAGGCTCGATGTCTCGGTTCCTATGGAACAGTTGACGTTGACGTCGACCGCGTTCATATATGGCGTGACATCTTCAGCAAACCCGGCAAACGCCACCCTTCCTGCAATTCCAAGCCGCTTTGCCGCAAGTCTGAGTTCCTGGTCAAGGCTTCCCTTTCCAAGCACAAGGACTTTAAGCCTGCTGTCGCCCGCTTCTGCGGCTTCGGCCAGCGCCAAAAGCAGGTGAATATGACCTTTGCATTTTTCAAGGCGAGCGAAAATTCCGGCCACAAAATCCTCCTCAGAAAAGCCGAGTTCCCGACGTATCCTGCGGCGTTCTGCGTCGCCGAGCTTTTCCAGCGGCTCGACGCCGTTTATTATAATCTTTATTTTTTCTTTTGGTGTTCCGGTATCGGTCAGGTTCTCGGCAGCCGCGTCCGCAACGGCGACAACAGCGGTTGAAAGCGCGCCGTTTATCGCGCCGCAGATTTGCTTGAACGGGAAAACGCGCATAGCAAGAGGCGGTTTGTACGCGCAGTGCCGAGTGTAAATACGCACCGGCACTCCTAAGACATACGCGGCTATCCGAGCTGAAAGCGCGCCGTGACAGTGGATTATATCCGGCTTTCCCGCTTTTATTATTTTCATATACTCTCCTGTCGCCTCCAGTTCGAACGACCTGTCTGCGCAGTGCCTTGTTTCAACGACAGGATAGCCGAGAGAGTTAATTTTCGGTTTTATTTCGCTGCCCTCAGGAAGTACGACCGTAATGTCGAACAAATCGCGGCGGAAATGCTTCAGCTGGTTGAGCAGAAGCACCCCCGCTCCGCCGGTGTTTGTGTCAGTGAGCACATGAAAAAGCTTTATCATCGTTTTGCCCTTTTAGCCTTAAGCCGTATTTTCAATCTGATTATTTAACTCAAATGCCCGGTTTTATAAACAAGCATAGCTTGCAGGGCAAAAAAAAGCGGACAGCCAGAATAGCTGTCCGCCGGTTGAAGGTTTTTATTTATATAAGATACTATTTTGGCGGCGCATTTCTTTTATTGCGGTTCGGATCCTTCAGACCTTTTATTTTTTCTTCAGTTTCCCGATCACACGGCCGCCGCAGCGAACTTCAGTAAAATTATTAAGCAGGATGTCGCCATACTCGGGATTGAGCGACACAAGGCGGTCGCCGCCGAATATTTTGAAGTATCCGCTTCCGTCAAGAATAAACACCGCGGGCTCGCCGACCTCAACTGCGTCGCAGTTCTCCACCAGCAGTATGTCTCCGTCGCGGTATTTCGGCTCCATGCTGTTTCCGCTGATGCGAAGAGCGTAATCGGCGTCTGCCGTTTTTTCGTTTCCCGGAATTGTTATCTCCTCCGCGGCGCTATCGTCAAGATATTCGCCGGGACCTGCGGAAACAGGAAGGCTGTACAGCGGTATCCGGCGCTTTGAAAAGCCCGGTGTGCTGCGCACCGGCGCAAATTTTCCTCTGACCTTCTCTTCCGGAATTATTTTTGCCTTCGATTCGGAGGCGCTGCGGTATGCCTCAACCGTCAGCCGTTCGGTTTCCTTATCGAGCACAGCATGAAGAATTTCCCTGCCATGCCGGTCAAGTTTCCGGTAATCCTCAATAAATCTCATCTCATCAGGTTCAAGCGTATAGTTGTTTGTATTTTCAGGCACGCCGGTGACGATATAATCTATAGTGCAATCAAGCGCGTCGCATATCGATACAATATTTGAAAGCTTCGGAGAATCTGAAAACCCGGCAAGTATTTTTGACAAAGTGCTGAGCGGTATTCCGGTCATTTCCGCAAGCTGCTCGTTTGTTATCTTTTTCTCGCTTTTCAGCGCCTTTATCCTATCAATATAATCCATATTTCGCCTCGCTTCGATATTTTTCTTATTACGGAAACATTATATCACATTTTTTCCTTTTTGTAAAGAGGTTTGCAAAAATATTTTTCCGTATTTTGAATTTTTCTATTGACAAACGCGAACACGCGTGCTATTATTATGTCACAGGACAGGCCCATTTGGAAGACTTCGGTCAGGAAATGGAACCGGGGATGTATTTTCCCGCAAGGTATGATGTATGGAGGAAAACGCCTGATTCGCCGAAGCAGCAATAAATAAAAATATTGGCTGTCAGACACTGACAAAAGATTCATAAAGGAGGCAGGAGCATGGACGCTTATTTCGGTGGCATTTCAAATAAAAAGAACAATTACAGAGGCCGGGTTCCGTCCGCATCCGGAGGTTCAATTTCTCCGGCGCTTAAAAACGTCAGCCGCGGTACGGCCATACTCCGCGCGTCGGCAATTCGCGCCGGAATCGAAGCGTTTATTGAAAAACTCCTCTGTATTTTAGATGTTATTATCGACGTTATCTCGTCGTCTAAAGCTATCGCTGTTGTGCGCGCCTCGGTAAGCGTCGTCTGCCTTTTCGCCGTCATAGGCGTCATCGGCGGCATTGAAAGCGGCACCATAAGCTGGGGAACCGGAATTATTATAGCATTTATTGCCGCGGCCGCAGAAACCGTCTGCATCAGAAAATTCAAATAATGACTTCATATATTAACAAATCCCGGCCGCGCGGCCGGGATTTGTTTTATTTTGTGATTTGTCATCCGGCTTTCCCTTTTATTATGTCTGCAAGAGCGAGAGCGGCAAGGCGCGCCGCCTCCTTGGCTTCCGACAGCGAATTACCGCTGGCTCCAACCTCAAGCAGCATTGACATTGGCGCATACTGCTGATTATACGCCGAGCTTCGCAGATAAACGGGACGTGATATGTTTTCATACCTTGTGTTAAGCACGCTGCGCAGCTTCAGCGCGAAGGCGAGATTGTTCTGCCATCCCGGATAGTCTGCGCCGCCGTAGTCGCTGCCGACGACGCACATCACCTGCGCCACCGCGTGTCCGTCGATCAGAGTGACCGGACGGATGATCGCGCCGGACGAGGTGGTTATCGAATCCCGGTGGATGTCGATTACGTACTGTATCGACGGATATTTTGCAAGATACTCCCGGATGGTGGCGGCGGAGCGGGAATACGAGTCTTTGTAGGATTCGAGGTCGTGCATTACCGTACAGTGAAGCGTTTTGATGCCGTTGTCATTAAGCACGCCTGCCATAACCGCGCCGACAGCGACTACATTCTTTGTTATGTCGTCTGAACGTGCAAATTCGCCGTCTCCCGAATACGAGATGCTCCCCTCCTCGCTGTACGCCTCGGTGCCGTGGGTATGTATGATCAGCACTACCGGAACCCCGACAGGATAAACCGAAGTATTGATAAAGTTGAACGCCGGTATCGCCTCCTTCGAATTCAGAAGCGCGCTGATTTTCGGGGCGTATTTTGTATCGTTGTATATGTAAGTCTCTCCGTACGAAACAAGGCTCATATCCTTCGGGACAATTGCGGTATGCCCCGGCGGAACAAGCGAATAATCAAAGCTGTAAAGCTCGTCGGAGCTTCCGTATTCGGGAGACGTCGCCTGTGTTTCGGAAGATATTGCAGCGTTGCCGTTCTCCGCAGCATCGACGCCCGTGTTTTTTCCAAGCGCCTCAAAAAGTTTTTTCAGTAGCGCAAGAAATCCGCCTTCCGATGCAGTGCCGCTCGTCTGAGCCTCGGCGCCAATTGAGGTTGTTTCATCCGACGCCCCTGTTGTTTCCGACGATGACGAAGAGGTATATTTGCCGTCGGCTTCACCGCCTGCACTTGGCTGCAAGGACCCGTCTGACTTTTTGAATGCGCCCGAAAAACAACATATGATGAAAACAACCGCAAAAAGAGCGACGCCGAGTGCTATCGTACTGAAGAACGCCACTCCGCCGCGCTTGACTCGTGCCGCTCCCGTGATTATGCCGCCGCTGCCGTCAGTCAGCCTCTTTGGCTCATCGCAAAACAGATAAATCCTTTCCTTTTCCATAGCAATCAAACGCCTCCGCGCGAAGTTTTACGGGCATAACGTCACTGTATTGTCTGCCCGATGTTCGATTATATGCCGCGCCAGAGGTTTATATGTCATTCCGCGGTAAAAGCCATGCCGATTGAACGCGCAAGAAGAACCGCGACTTTTTTCATTATTATGTCGCTCTCCTTCGGCGACACGAAAAATTCACGCCCCTCATCGAGAACACGGCGCAGATCGTCGCTAATTTTATCAATTCCCGCCTTTGAAAGTGCGTCGTAAACAAGAGTGGATGAATCAACGACGGTCGGCACGCCGATGGCCAGCACGGGAGCTCCGACCGTATCCCGGCATATGGATTTGCGGTTGTTGCCGATTCCCGATCCGGGATTGATTCCGTTGTCCGAGAGCTGTATCGTTGTGGCGAGCCGTGAAACCGAGCGAGCCGCAAGCGCGTCAATCGCGATTATCAAATCCGGCTCCGCGTTCTCGGCCGCTCCCCTTACCAGCTCTACTGTCTCGATCCCGGTCTGCCCCAGCACTCCCGGAGAAAGAGCTGATATCTCGCACGTACCAAGCTGATTGTAAATGTCGGGAACCAGCGTGTGCAGATGCCGCGTAACTTCAATCCGCTTTACCGTTTCAGGACCGATAGCGTCGGGAGTGATTTCAGAGTTTCCGAGCCCTGCGACAAGAACCCCGAAGTCCCCGTCAAGCCGCTTGCCGCACATTTCCTTCGCCATGCGCTTCAGCTCATCAGAAATAACCCTGCCGACCTCGTCGGTTCTCGCGTCATCCATATCCCATATTTTCCCGCAGGATATGGTTATATAGCTTCCTTCAGGCTTTCCATACGCCTCGGCTCCCTCCCGGCTCAGAATATCAAGCCTTGTTACTCCGCATCCTCCGCGTTCTTCCTCCTTAACTTTCGCTCCCTTGCCGCTGTATCCTCCGCCGCACTCGACGGCAAGATCCGAATGCGCGTATTCCCGGTCGTTCATACATTTCCTCCGTTTATGCCAGAAACTCCGCCGAGCTGCGGACATAGGACGTGCTTCTCCCGCATATGCCGGCTTCTTTTTATTAGTATTGTCACAAAAAGCATAATATTGCACAATTATTTTCATCAGTATTGCTTTTTTTGCATTTATCATTTATAATGAAGTATCAGGTACCGGACAAAACTCCGTTTCATGTTTGCATGAAAATCTGCCATGTATAAATTGCATAGTTATTTTCTTTCAATATTGTGCAAGTATCCGAAACTTTTTTCAGCGTTCCGATATTGATTGATAAATATTTATTTTGATGCTATAATAAACAGAGCAATGTTGTTTTATCCGGTAATCTCGATTTTTCTTTTTGCACGAGGAGGATATACCCAATTATGATTAAACGTTCAATTTCTCTGCTGCTCTGTATTTTCCTTTTGGTACCGGTTCTTGCATCCTGCAGCGGATCGGATTCCGATGAAAATAAAAACAAGGGCGCGTACATAAAAATGTACCTTGCAGACCAGATATACGATCTGGATCCGCTATATTCACTCAACAATGTTTCGGCTCAAAAGATAGTGAGCCTTACATTCATCGGGCTTTTCAAGCTGGATAAAAACGGCAAAGTCTTAAACGACCTTGTCGATAACTATAAAATTTACGAAGATGAAAAAGCCGGCGAATACAAGATGACGCTTAATCTTAAAGAAACCTTCTGGAGCGACGGCATTCCTGTTGACGCCGCCGACATCATATACGCATGGAAGCGCATTCTTGATGTCGAACACTCCTACTCAGCGGCTGCTCTTCTCTTTGATATCAAGAACGCGCGCGCAGTGTTTGAAGGCGACTGCTCCATCGACGACCTCGGAATCGCAGACCCCGACTCGCTCGTGCTTGAAATCACGTTTGAAAGAAAAATAAACTATAGCCAGTTCATTCTTAATCTCACAAGTCCGGCGCTTGTGCCGCTGCGCGAGGATATTGTCGAAAGGAACGACGACTGGGCTAAAAAGCCCGCGACCATCGTCTGCTCAGGGCCATTCACCCTCCGCGGGGTCAACAACAAACCCGGCGAGGAATCCATGATACTTGAGCGCAATCCATATTACTTCCGCGACAAAACAAAAGATGCGATTGACAAATCGGTGACTCCGTACAGGTTGCTGATCGATTTCTCGCTCACCGATGAGGAAATCAAGCAGAAATACGACAACGGCGAAATTTTCTATGTCGGCGAAATTCCGGTTTCCCTGCGCGAGTATTATGCGGACAGCGCCGTTGTGGCCGACGAAATGTCCACGCATGTATATTATCTCAATGAAAAAGCTCTTATAGCAAACGGCGCCGAAGGAGAGTATCTCTTTGCGAACGAGGCTGTAAGAAAAGCGCTCTCTCTTGCCATCGACCGCGATGCTATTGCAAAGGCCGTCGTGTTCGCGAAGGCCGCCACGGGACTTGTTCCGTACGGAGTGTATGACTCAACGTCATCAAAACAGCTCTTCCGCAAAATCGGCGGAGCGATTCTTGCAACGGGTGCAAATCAGTCCGAGGCAAAATCGATGCTCGCGTCCGCAGGAATAGACCCGTCAAAGTACTCCTTCTCAATCTCGGTCAGAACCGAAGACGAGGTACACGTGCTTATCGCCGAGATGGTACAGACCGCGTGGCAGTCGCTCGGATTCAATGTAACGCTCAATAAAATATCCGCTATTGTCAATGATGATATCAACAAACTCACAGAAGAAACCGCAACCGATATAATGGACGATATCTACAACGAGCATCTTTATTCCGGCAATTTCGAGGTAATAGCGCTTGACCTTGTTTCGGCATCTCCCGACGCTTTCTCGATTCTCGCTCCATTTGCCAAGGAATTCTCCGGCCAGGCAATCGATATGTCCACGCAAAACTATTCGTTAAAACCGCACATCACGGGATTTGACGACGAGGAGTATAATGCCCTGATAGAAAAGGCATTTGCAGAAACTGATATTGCCGCAAGGGCCGTTGTTCTTCATGAAGCTGAAGCGCTTCTCCTTTCAAAAATGCCTGTAATCCCGATTATATTCAATCAGGACGCATATGTAATCAGCAAGGACCTCTCCGGCTACTCGTCCTCGTATTATCAGAACAGGCTGTTTGCAAAGCTGAAACTCAAAAATTATGAGCTTTATATTGAAACAACAGCCGAATAACATTAGACGCAGTTTGAAACACCTACTCCGGCATTTACAGACTGAACAATAATATACCAAACCGCCCGGCAGAATTTTTCCGGGCGGCTTTCTTTTCATACATTACAACGACAACAAAGGAGTAATAAATTGTGAATAACAGCCATTATTCCGGCGCTATTATAATAAAGTGTAGACAATGTAAAAAAAATGTGGTAAAATATCATATTGAATAATAATTTCAACGCCGTGACGGCAATACCTTCAAATAAACGAGGCTTTATATTTTGTAATGAAATTGATTCATCTCTGTCCCGAATCATGGGGAGCTAACTGTTACCTTTTAATATCCGGAAACGAGGCTTTTACCGTCGATCCGAGCCCCTCGGCCGACGCCGTAATCAAACGTCTGTCGGAAGAAAACGCCCGGCTAATGGGAATATTGCTTACTCACGGGCATTTCGACCATGTCATATCAGCCGAGATGCTTCACAGCAAAACCGGCGCGCCCGTCATGATACATGAAGCCGACAACGAAATGCTGCCCGATCCCGAAAAAAACGCTTTCAGAACCTTTTTCGGGAAAGACCGCTCTTTCCGTCAAGCGGACAGGCTGCTGCGCGACGGTGAAATACTAACTCTCGGCGGCGAGGAAATTGAAGTAATACACACTCCCGGCCATACAAAGGGCTGCATTTGTCTTAAGGCGGGAAACATCCTTCTCACCGGCGACACACTTTTCGCCGACAGCTTCGGACGCATAGACCTCTTCGGCGGAAGCCTTTCCGACATGAAGCATTCCCTGCTTCGTCTCAAAAGCCTTGACCCCGGTCTTTCGATTTACCCGGGACACGGTGAAAAAGCCTTGCTCGGCGAGGCGCTCTCAAAAATCAGATTTCTCAATCGCTGACGCCGGCATTGCCGCATTGCCGTGAAAAACGCACTGCCTCTTTAGAGCGCGCAGGTCAGGCGCGGGCGAAAGACATATCAAAGCAACAAATAACGAACGACATACACCTTAAAAGGAAGGCATACGGATATGGACAATAATTATCTTGCGGAGCTTCTTTTCCCGGATGTTTCGGAAACTCCTGACGATATGGAGAAAAAATACCCCCCGCGGAATCTGCCGGAGGGGGCAAAGGTCACACGGTTTGCGCCGAGCCCCACAGGCTTTATTCATCTCGGAAATCTTTACGGGGTTATGACCGACGAGAGGCTCGCCCACCAGTCTGGCGGCATCATGTATCTTAGGATTGAGGATACGGACAAAAAGCGCGAAGTCAAAAACGGAGTCGCAATAATTATCAACCTTCTCTCCCAGTTCGGCCTGCAGTTCGACGAGGGAGCTACGGTCAGCGGAGATAATGGAGCTTACGGCCCGTACCGCCAGTCGCAGCGCGCGCATATATATCACGTTTACGCAAAGCAGCTTGTCCGCGAAGGGAAAGCCTATCCCTGCTTCTGCACTGCCGAAGAACTAAAGGCAATACGCGACGAGCAGAAGGCGCTGAAAGTCACACCCGGCTATTACGGCAAATGGGCGGTCTGGCGTGACGCCGATATTGAAAAAATCAAATCTGCGCTTGACTTAAAGCGGCCTTATGTCCTTCGCTACCGTTCCGAAGGTAAAGAGGGCAACACTTTCAAGTTTACAGACCTTGTGAAGGGCGTCATTGATGTTTCCGAAAACTTCATAGATCACGTCATTCTCAAGTCGGACGGAATTCCCGATTACCATTTCGCGCATGCCGTCGACGATCACTTAATGCGTACGACGCACGTCGTCCGCGATGAGAGCTGGCTGCCGAGTCTTCCCTTCCACATCCAGCTTTTCAAGGCGCTCGGCTTCGCGATGCCCAAATATATCCACACCGCACAGGTAATGAAGCTCGACAACGGCAAAAAACGCAAGCTGTCAAAACGCAAGGACCCGGAATTCGGCATGAGCTATTTTTATTCCGCCGGATATCCTATTCAAGCGGCCTCGGAATACCTTTTAACCCTGCTTAACTCAAACTTTGAGGAATGGCGTATTGCCAACCCGGATAAATCATATACTGAATTTCCTTTCTCTGTCAAGAAAATGAGCGCTTCCGGATGCCTGTTTGACTTTGTCAAACTTAACGATATATCAAAAAACGTCATATCGCGAATGAGCACAGATGAGGTGTTCCGTCAGTCGCTCGACTGGGCAAAAGAATTCGACAAGCCTTTCGCCGCACAGCTATCGTCAGATCCGGACTATGCAAAGTCGGTTATTTCAATAGGCCGCGGAGGAAAAAAGCCGCGCAAGGATTACGGCACATGGGTTGAGCTGAAAAATTATATGCAGCTCTTTTATGACGACACCTTCGCCGTCACAGACGCATATCCAGAGGGAACCGATGCGGGCGATGTAAAAACGGCGCTTAAAAAATTTCTTGAAACCTATACATCAGCAGACGACCAGAATACATGGTTTGAAAAAATCAAAAAAGTCGCGACCTCGCTCGGTTACGCAGCCGATATGAAGGACTACAAGGCAAATCCCGGAGCATACCGCGGAAGCGTCGCCGACATCAGCATGTTTCTCCGTGTAGCCGTCACAGGCAAGCTCAACTCGCCCGATATGTATACAGTGATGCAGATACTCGGCGAGAAGCGGGTCCGGGCTCGTATAGAGGCGTTTCTCGGCTGATAATTCCGGCAAATTTTCATCTTTAATCTTTATGCAAAACTTATAAAGCGCAGGTTAATTCCCGCGTGAATCAGAGGATCTTATGGACGAAACTAAAAATAATTTTATACACGATATGATAGACGCGGATCTCTCAGCCAATCCCGGCATGAAAATCCACACCCGCTTTCCTCCCGAGCCGAACGGTTACCTTCACATCGGACATTGCAAGGCTCTTGTCATAGACTTCGGAACCGCCAGAAAATACGGCGGCCTTTGCAATCTGCGCATGGACGACACAAACCCCGCCAAAGAAGATTCCGAGTATGTAGACGCAATCAAGGAGGACATCAAATGGCTCGGCTTTGACTGGGGCGACCGTTTTTACTACGGCTCGGACTATTTTGAAAAAACATACGAGCTGGCGGAAAAGCTCATAAAAGACGGCGACGCATATGTCTGCGAGCTGTCCCCGGAGCAGTTCCGCGACTACCGCGGAGATTTGACGCACCCCGCCGTATCCCCGTTCCGCGACAGACCTGCCGCCGAAAGCCTCGACCTGTTCCGGCGCATGAGAGCGGGCGAGTTTCCCGAAGGAAAATATACTCTCAGAGCAAAAATTGATCTTGCGTCGGGCAACTTCAATATGCGCGACCCCGTGCTTTACCGCATCCGCTATATCGACCATCACCGCCAGGGCAAAAAGTGGTGCATCTTTCCGATGTACGACTTTGCTCACCCCATTCAGGACGCTATCGAGGGTATTACTCACAGCCTCTGCTCGCTTGAATATGAGGACCACCGCCCGCTGTACAACTGGGTAATCGAGCACGTCAAACTGCCGGCGACGCCGCGCCAGATTGAATTCTCCCGGCTCAACATAACAAAAACAGTGCTTTCAAAGCGCTATCTTCGCTATTTGGTCGAGCATAACATTGTCGACGGCTGGGACGACCCGCGTATGCCCACTCTCTGCGGCCTGCGCCGCCGCGGATATACTCCCGAGTCGATTCTTGACTTTATCGACCGTATCGGCGTGGCAAAATCGAACAGCATGGTCGACATCGGACTGCTCGAACACTGCGTCCGCGAGGATCTCAACATTAAGGCCGAACGCCGCGTCGCGGTTCTGCGCCCGGTCAAGGTCATAGTTGATAACTACCCGAAAGACAAAACCGAATATTTCAGCCTGCCCAATAACCCGAACGACGACAGCGCCGGCACGCGCGAGATTCCCTTTACCCGCGAACTTTATATAGACGCCGACGATTTTGCCGAACTTCCTCCTCCGAAATTCTTCCGGCTCAAACCCGACGGAGAGGTGAGGCTTATGGGTTCGTATATTATCAAATGCACCGGCATCGACAAAAACGCCGACGGCAGCATAGCGGCAATCCACTGCACCGCAGACCTTGCCACAGGCTGCAATAATCCCGCCGACGGACGCAAAATAAAGGGAACGATACACTGGCTCTCCGCGAAATACGCAAAAAAGATGACTGTCGTGCTTTACGATCAGCTCTTCACCGAGGACAATATGAACGACCTGCCCGAGGGCAAGACATACATGGACTACCTCAACCCCGATTCGGCTGTGCGTCTTGACGGAGCAATGGTTGAGCCGTCGCTTGCGGATTCTAAGCCCGGCGACAAATTCCAGTTCGTTAGAACCGGATATTTCTGCCGCGATACAAAAAATCCAGGCGTTTTCAACCGCATAGTCGGTCTCAGGGACAGCTATGCGAAAAACTAACTGCCAGCGGTGCAATTATGACAGACATCACTTTCAACGAAGCAATGCGATTTTTACCATACTGCTATCTTGCGGCAGTTTCGCTCGTTGCCGTGATTTTCACCTTATATGACAAGTTTGCGTCAAAAAAGCTTCCGGAGCACCGTATTCCAGAGGCAACCCTGCTTTTTATCGCTCTTCTCGGCGGCTCGGTCGCCATGCTTCTGACAATGCAGCTTATTCGGCACAAGACGCTGCACAAAAAATTCACTATCGGCATACCGGTAATAATCGTTCTCCAGATTGCCGCCGCAGCGGCAGTCTGGTGGTTTTGCTGAACATATAATCTAAAACCGGACAGGTATATGAAATGGAAAAGAAAAAGCTTGACAGAATCAGCGAACTTACCCGCATCTCACGGGTGCGCGAGCTGACCGACGCGGAAATCGCCGAGCGGTGCGAGCTACGAACCGAATTTATTCAGGAATTCCGGGCTTCTATGACGGGAATTCTTGACAGCTCGGTAATAGTCCGTCCGGACGGGAAGCGGGAGTATGTCAGGGAGCGCAGAAAAAATGACAAATAATCCTGATATTATTCACTTGCCGCTGTCAGTGAACACATATGCCGCGGAACAGACCGAGTCTCTCGGCAGAAAGCTTGCAGCCGCCCTTCTTAACGATATAACACTTCCCCGTTTTATCGCCCTTTACGGAGACCTCGGAACAGGCAAAACAGTTTTTGTACGCGGCTTCGTTTCACAAATCGCTCCCGCGGCAATAGTCAAGTCGCCTACGTTCGCGCTTGTTCACGAATATAACGCCGCGCCCGCGCCCGTCTTTCATTTTGATATGTACCGCATCAACAGCGAGGACGAGCTGTATTCGACAGGCTTTTACGACTACTTCGCGCGTGGCGGAATTATACTCGCCGAATGGAGCGAAAATATTCCGTATGCTCTGCCGGAGCGGTATATCAAGGTGAATATCGCAAAAGCCAACGCAAATGAAACGGAAAGACGCCTGATTACTATAAGCCTTATTGACAAGGAAAAAATCAAATGAAAATATTAGCACTTGACAGTACTGCCGTCACGGCGTCGGTTGCCATAGCCGACTCCGGCAGGCTGCTTGCTCTCTCAACTCTCAACAACGGCCTGACGCACAGCGAAACCCTGCTTCCGATGGTTGAAGCAATTCTTAATTCGACCGGGCTCGCGGTTTCAGATATCGACATTTTCGCCTGCTCAATAGGACCGGGGTCGTTTACCGGAGTCAGAATCGGCGCCTCGACCATCAAAGGGCTGGCATTCGGGCGCGGCAAGGCAACTATCGGCGTGTCAGCCCTGCAAGCGCTGGCATATAATCTTTCATGCTGCGACGGAATAATCTGCCCTGTAATGAACGCGCGGCGCAATCAGGTTTACAACGCCCTTTTCGAATGCCGCGGCGGAAAAATCAAACGTCTTACTCCCGACCGGGCTGTTTCAATACAAGAGCTTGACGCGGAGCTTGCTGATTTCAGAGAAAAAATCCATCTGTGCGGCGACGGATATGAAATGGTTAAATCCGCGCTTGAAAAAGCCACAGTTTGCGACACTCCCGAGCTTCTCATCTGGCAGAACGGTTTCTCGGTTGCACGTTGCGCTCTTGAATTGTATGAGAGCGGCGTGCGGACAAGCGACGCTGAGCTTGTCCCGACATATTTGAGAATGCCGCAGGCCGAGCGCGAGCGGCTCGAAAAGCTCGGAAACGAATAAAATTCACAACGAAAGGATCATTAAATGAACGACAAAAGAAATATCGCAATCGGCTCTGACCACGCCGGATTTGCTTACAAGCAAAAGCTTGCAGAACACCTGCGCGGCGAGGGCTACGAAGTTCATGACGTCGGCTGCTTCAGCGAGGAAAGCTGCCATTACCCTGTATTTGCCCACAAGCTCTGCGAGCTTGTTCAGAACAACATCTGCGAATGCGGCATACTTATCTGTGGCACGGGCATAGGCATGTCTATGGCAGCCAACAAACACCGCGGGATCCGCGCGGCGGCTCTCTCGGACGAATACAGCGCGGAGCTCACGCGCCAGCACAACGATGCAAATGTGCTTTGCCTCGGGGCGCGTGTCGTCGAGTATGAAAAAGCAGAAAAGCTTGCGGATATTTTCCTTAACACCGCGTTCATGGGAGGAAAGCATTCGCTGCGCATCGCCATGTTCAGTGATTTTGAGAACAACTGCTTCAAAAGCTGATACTGCCGTTGAATTTTTAAATTTAAATTTCAAATTTTGAATGTGAAATGTTAAAGGTTGAAAGGCGGATTTTTCATGATTTCTCTGTCTTACCGGATGGCGAACGCCCTTCGCATAATTTCGGGGTCATATAAAATAAATCAGCCGACATCCGCCGTTATTGCCGCAGCCGGCAGCTCGACACGGATGCAGAACGGAAACGGCATAACAAAACAGCATATGCTGCTCGGCGGGATACCTGTAGTGGTCAGAACCCTGCTTGCTTTCGAGGAAAGTCCGCTTATAAACGAAATCATAGTAGTTTCCCGGGCTGACGAAATGCCGCTTTATGAGGAATACCGCAAAACATACCGTCTGACAAAGCTCCGGCGCATCATACCGGGCGGGGAAACGCGACAGGAGTCGGTTCTTAGCGGGTTTGACGCGACGGATCCGAAAAGCAAATTTGTCGCGATACACGACGGCGCGCGCTGCCTTGTAACGGCTGACATTATCGAGAAGGTCTGCCGCGCCGCTTACCGCTATCATGCGGCAATAGCCGCGACCGCGGTGCGGGACACAGTCAAAATTGCCGATAAGAATAAATTCATTGACAGCACCGCCGACCGTAACCTTGTCTGGCTTGCCGGAACGCCACAGGTATTCTACTCTACCCTTTACCGCGCCGCAGCATATTCCGCCCGGAAGGATAATTTTACAGTAACCGACGATGCCCAGCTGATCGAATACATCAGAAACCCTGTTAAGCTTGTTGAATGCGGGCGCGAAAATATAAAGATTACCACGCCCGACGATCTTATCCTCGCTGAAGAAATACTTGCTGCAAGAGCAGTAGAAAAAGCAGCCGAAAAGCAGCCGACGGGAGGAATAGCGCAATGAGAATAGGACACGGATACGACGTTCATCGGCTTGTCCCCGGACGCAGACTGATAATCGGAGGGGTTGATATCCCATATGAAAAGGGACTGCTCGGCCACTCCGACGCCGACGTGCTGCTGCACGCTGTTATGGACGCACTCCTCGGCGCAGCCGCTCTGGGCGACATCGGCAAGCACTTTCCGGACAACGACCCCGCCTATTCAGGTGCCGACAGTCTAAAACTGACGCAGAGGGTTGCCGAAATTCTCGACCGTGCCGGATACAAGGTCGTCAACGTCGACGCAACAGTTGTCGCCGAAGCCCCGAAACTTGCCCCTTATATCGATACCATGCGCAGAAATATCGCCGGAGCACTCGGCATCGATGCGGACTGCATAAGCGTTAAAGCCACAACCGAGGAAAAGCTCGGATTCACAGGCGACGGCTCCGGTATCGCGGCTCACGCAGTCTGCCTGATAACAAATTGGTGATAAAAATCAGCAGGACAAGAATATAGATTTTCTTAGTTATGCTAATATGAATTTCCCCTTCGCATCACATTGCATCAGCTGTTAACAAAAACAAACGGCCGCCCCCGCTGGCGGGGGCGGCCACAGTACCGTTACGTCGGCTTATCCATTCACACATCCGGACTTGTTCACTTCCAGAACCGCCGTTCCGGTACGAACTTTCAGATTTTCAAGACCTGTTATAAGGATATGGAATTATGAAGGATGATGACACGTTAAAACGGAAAATATCAGATAAAGGCATATTATGTCAATTATCAGTTGCCGGAAAATGACGACATATTTTTCAGGACTGCTGCCTGAAGAAAGGAGACGGTTGTAACCATGATATATATTTCCCCTTCCATACTTGCCGCTGACTTTGCAAATCTTAACGCCGATGTGCAGCGGATTGCCAAAGCAGGTGCGTCAATGCTGCACCTTGACGTCATGGACGGCATCTTCGTGCCGAACATAAGCTTCGGGGCGCCCGTAATATCGGCGCTGCGCCGCCGTTCGGATCTGTTTTTCGACGTTCATCTTATGATAACCGAACCGATAAGATACATACATGACTTTATACGCGCCGGAGCGGACATTATCACCATACACTATGAAAGCTGCAAGAATCCCGGCGAGGTGCTCTCGCTGATCAAATCAAACGAAGTGCGCGCTTCTATCTCGATTTCTCCGAAAACTCCGTATGAGGCTGTCCTTCCGTTTATGGACAGGCTTGATATGGTTCTGGTTATGACCGTCGAACCCGGATTCGGCGGGCAGAAGATGATACCCGAGATGCTTGATAAGGTCCGCGCCCTGCGCCGTTACGCCATTCAGCACAATAAAGAGCTCGACATTGAGGTTGACGGAGGCATTACGCTTGAAAACGTGGGGCTCGCCACCTCGGCAGGCGCCAACGTGATAGTATCAGGATCGACAATTTTCCATGCTGCAAAGCCTAAGACAGTCATCGCAAAAATAAACGAAATAGCCAGCCGCAATCCTTTTGCGGGCTAAATCATAAATCAGCAAAAAAGGCGGCTGTGTGCCGTCTCATCTCTTTATACATTGTACCGAATATGTAAAGAAGCCGCATCCCGGTTCATCAGCCGGAGATGCGGCTTCTTGCCTTAGCGGGCAAAACAACCGATTTTTATTATGAAAAGCCTTTGATGCACAAACTTTATATCACATATGGCTAATTCAGCCGTTCTTTTTTATTGCATTGCGGAAAGTTTGACACTCACCGTATAATATGCTCCATCGCGGTAAAATTTAATAGACACGCTGTCGCCCACATATTTCTTGTTGACAATGTCCATTACATCTGTCACGGAAAAAACGCTTTTCCCATCGACTTCCGTTATAATGTCGCCGGGGCTGAGTTTGCCAGCCGCGTCCAGATTCTGGTTTACAGCCGTTACAATCACGCCCGATATTGCGGCGGTCACAGTTCTTCCGTCATCCAGAGTGACTGTACCCCCTTCTTCGATCCCGCCTGCGGTAATGCCTATGATTGCACGCTTCTGCGCTATCAGCGAGGAACTGCCCGACGAGCCTGTCGCAATTATCTCATTAAGTATCGTCAGAGCTCCGTTTGACGGGATTGCAAAGCCGATGCCGACGTAATCGTTGGCAAGCTTCATGGATATTATTCCGATGACCTTCCCGTACTGGTTGATGAGCGGACCGCCCGAATTTCCGGGATTCACCGACGCGTTGGTCTGGATTAAAACCATCCTCTTAACCAGAATGCCGCTTTCATCATATATCTTCACATCGCGGTTGATGGCGGAAACTATGCCGTCTGTCACCGTCTCGGCATAGTCGAGCCCCGCCGGGGTTCCAATTGCGACGACCAGTTCACCCACAATAAGCTGGTCTGAATCGCCAAATTCGGCAGCGGTAAGTCCGTCCGCGTTGATTTTTATCACCGCAAGATCCGACAGCTCATCATATCCCACTACCTCCGCCGGATATTCGACCCCTTCGCCCGTTGTTACGAGATATGAAACTCCGCCCTCGATAACATGATAATTTGTCGCGATATATCCGTCCTTTGTCATGATAATCCCGGTCCCGACGCCAGTTCCGATGCCGCCTTCGTAGCTCACCGTTATTCCGACGACAGACGGTTTAACCTTTACGGCAATTTCCGGTATTGTCAGAACCCCGCTGTTCTCGTCAAGATCACGTACAAAAATCGTTCTGATGTTTCCAAGGTTCAGCTTTCCGTTCTCATAAAGCACGACGCCAAGCAAAAGCGTTAACGCTATGGCAAATGCGAATGTCATTATTATCGCATAGATAAGTACGCCGGAAGGCCTCCGGCGTTTTGTGTCCCGGCGCAGCTCGTCACCATATGTCCAGCGATAGGTTCCGGTGTGCTGCTCCGCAGCGGTGCTGTCGGTTATATGCGGGCCCTGCGGTCTTGGCGGAAGCCCGATGTCAGGGCGTGGAGCACCGCTTCCCGGCAGGTTAATCTCAGGTCCCTTTACATCCCCGGTACTGCCCGGATTTTCTGTCGGTACTTCTCCGGGGTGCGTTTCGGGAACCGCATCGGGTATATTTTCGGGATTGTGTTCAGGCGGCTCGTCCGGAACCGCCGGCTTTCTTTCCGGAGCCTTCCCATTCGGTTCCCCGGCGTTCCCACTGTCGGTATTTAAATTGCTCACGGCACTCCGGTTGTCAGGATTGATATTCTTGTTTTCTTCCATTTTTCAGGTTCCTTTCGGTTTCAGCCTCAGCTGATCAGTTATCTCTTATATGCCCGCTCTGCGCGGGAACCTCATCGAGGGTGAAACAGAACTCGCAGTTCTTTCCGTACTGGCTCTTTACCCAGATGTCCTGATGATGCGCAAGTATTATCGTCTTGGCGATAAACAGTCCGAGTCCCACGCCTGTCTTGTCGAGTCCGCGGCTCTTGTCGCTCTTGTAAAAGCGTTCGAACACAAACGGAACATCCTCGGGCGGAATTCCCTGACCTTCGTTGAACACCGATACCAGCAGCTTCTTATCCTTGTAACGCATTATCGTGATGCGCAGCACGCCGCCCTCTGATGAGAATTTTACCGCATTATCGCAGATATTATACAATATCTGATATATTGCGTCTCTGTCGGCTTTCACTGACATATAATCTTCCTCGCACTCGAACTCGACCTCAAGCTTTTTCGCCTCGATTTTCTGCTCGAATGAAATGATAATCTGTCTTGCCATTTCGCAAATATCAAACGGCGCCATTGTGAATTTGCGGTCTCCCGCCTGCATTCTTGAGATATCAAGCAGCGACGCGACAAGGCGCGAAAGGCGCCGCACCTCGGTTGCGATTATCCCGAGATAATATTCATGCTTTTCAGGCGGAATAGCGCCGGCAAGAATGCCGTCGATAAAGCCGGCGATGGTAGTCATCGGCGTACGCAGATCGTGCGATACGTTTGCCATGAAAGTATTGCGCATATTTTCAAGGTTGTCGAGCGACTCCGCCATATTATTGAAAGCCACGGCAAGCTCGGCCACCTCATCGCTTCCGCGAACCGGAACGCGCACGTCGAAATGGCCCGCGGCAAAATTCTTAGCTGCGTGGCTCATATCCTTAAGCGGGCCTATAACCTTTTCGCTCGTGAAATAAACGGCAATCAGCGCGGCGAGCATGATCCACAGGCTTGCCACAATTATCGTCTTTATCATCGCCCCGAGCAGATCGTTCTGGTTCACCGCCGCCGAGCAGACAAACACCGTCCCGCATACATAGTTGTTGGCGTTGAAAACCGGAACGCCGTAAATCATATGAGTTTCGTCAAAAACGCCTTCAAGATAGTCGAGCCTGTAAACATCCACTCCGTTGCTCAGCTCGTTCATAAGCGTTTTCGGTATGCTGACCCCGGGATTTACCTGCGACGCCCCGCCGTCTGTGTAATGAATAATATTTCCGGATGTGTCGGTTATCAGAATGCTGATATCGCCGGAATTGGCGGTGACGACCTTCATGACGGACCCGATATCGTCTTCGTTGAACTGCACGAAAGAGGACAAATCGGGCAAGTCTGTATCCTTCAGCATATCCTCAAGATAAGCAGCCGCGGATTTTGCCGAGCCTTTTATCTGCTCAAGCTTCGCCGACTCGGAATAGCTGTTCACAGTCGATGTGATTACGGCGACAAGCGCTACAAAGCTGATAACGATTATCAGCATGAAGACGGTTATATATTTTGAAAATATACTTTTGAACATTGTTGTCCGTCGCCTCTCAGTTACAGAATACGCCAATGCCGGCGGCACTGGCGTATGGGGTTGCGAACGGAGCATCCGCCCCAAACTCCCGTCAAAGAAATTTTTTTGAAAAGCTTCCTTGAATCTTTGAAATATTACTAAACTTGTAAATTTTTTGAGTCAGCAGAAAATATGCCGCCGCGGCTCAGTTTTTAAGCTCAAACTTGTACCCGACGCCCCAGACGGTTTTAAGCTCCCATTTTTCAGAGACACCTTCAAGCTTTTCACGCAGCCGCTTGACATGCACGTCGACCGTTCTTGAGTCGCCAAGGTAATCGAACCCCCATACCTTGTCAAGCAACTGATCGCGCGTGAATACGCGGTTATAGTTTGAGGCAAGAAAATAAAGCAGCTCCAGCTCCTTTGGGGGAATATCAACCGGCTTGCCGCAGAGCTTCAGCTCGTATTTCTGTTTGCTTATCTCAATGTTGTCGTATTTTATTATTTCGCTGTCGTCCGCATTGTTATGCGCAGAATAGCGGCGCAGCACGGCCTTTGCCCGCGCCGAAAGCTCTTTCATATCAAATGGCTTGACGACGAAATCGTCGGCTCCGAGCTCGAGGCCGAGCACTTTGTCGAATACCTCTCCCTTTGCGGTGATCATAATGACCGGCTTCGACGATATCTCGCGTATCTCGCGCAAAACCTGCCAGCCGTCTTTTTTGGGCATCATAACATCGAGCAGAACGAGATCGGGCTCAAATATTTTGAAGGCGTTTACGCCCTCGGCACCGTCGTTCGCCGTTTTAACCTGATATCCTTCGTTTTCAAAATAAAGGCGCAGAAGCTCGCTGATATTTGGGTCGTCGTCGACAACCAGAATTTTGGTATCAAGCATTATGTACCCTCCTAATAATATTTATCTCTGTTTATGTTTGTTCTTATTGCCAACCGCCGATGCGGAAAGCGGCTCCACACCGCATCAGTACAATGTCAGATGACGGGCATATTTTTTATCATTATACCACTTAATTATTTTTTTGCAAATACCTTTTTTGTTTTTTGTTCATATTTTTAACCGTTTGCAGTCCCGCTCTTGCCAAAAGAACGTTTTTGAGATATAATTATTATATTCTTTATAATACTTGCGCGGCTTTCTGCCGCCGTCATCCCGAAAGGATTATGAATAAATGAAACTTGGTATAGTCGGACTTCCGAACGTTGGCAAGAGCACGCTTTTCAATGCGCTTACAAACGCAAAAGCAGAATCGGCAAACTATCCGTTCTGCACAATCGACCCGAATGTCGGCATTGTGCCTGTTCCAGACAGACGGCTCGATGTGCTGGCAAAGATGTACAATCCTGAAAAATACACTCCCGCGGTAATTGAGTTCGTCGATATTGCCGGACTTGTCAAAGGCGCGTCAAAGGGAGAAGGACTCGGCAATAAATTTCTCTCGCACATACGGGAGGTCGACGCCATTGTTCATGTCGTCCGCTGTTTTGAAGACAATGACATAATACATGTCGAGGGGAGCGTCGACCCGATACGCGACCTTGAAATAATAAATATGGAGCTTATTTTCGCGGACATGGAGATGCTCGAGCGCCGGATTGACCGCACGAAAAAAGCCATTAAGAGCGACAAATCGCTTTCAGGTGAGCTTGAAGCTCTTGAAGGCCTCATGAAAAAGCTGGAGGAAGGCGTCCCCGCACGCGCGGCAGGTCTTTCTGAGGAAGGGCTTGAAGCCCTGTCCGACACGCCGCTTCTCACTCTCAAACCGGTTATATATGTCGCAAACGTAGGGGAGAACGATATAGGTGAAGGCGAACCTGTAAACAATCCGCACTATATGAAGCTTAAAGACCGCGCAAAGGCCGAAAATTCGGAGCTCATAGCCGTCTGCGCCCAGATAGAGGCTGAAATTGCAGAGCTTGACGCCGTGGAAAAGGCCGCATTTCTGACCGACCTCGGAATAACCGAGTCGGGTCTTGACCGGCTTATAAAATCAAGCTATTCCCTGCTCGGTCTTATAAGCTATCTCACCGCGGGACCAAAGGAAGTGCGCGCATGGACAATAAAAAAAGGCACAAAAGCGCCGCAGGCCGCCGGAAAAATCCACAGCGACTTCGAGCGGGGCTTTATCCGCGCCGAGGTTGTATCGTATGACGACCTTGTCCGCGTCGGCAGCATGAACGCCGCTAAGGAAGCGGGGCTTATACGGAGCGAAGGCAAGGATTATGTAATAAACGACGGCGACGTCGTGCTGTTCAGGTTCAATGTCTGATATCCGATAAATTCCGATAAATAAAGTGATAAATGATAGATGAAAGGCCTCTCCCCGCATGAGAATGAGACGCAAAAAGCACGGCGCAGAACGAATCTCCGCCTGTGCGCATCTTTTGATAGAATCCCCTGAAAAACTCATCAGCAATCCGTACGCCCCGTTTGGCGCGGTTCGCCCTCTTCACCTTGAGATAGGCTGCGGCAAGGGCGCATTCGCCTGCGGAACGGCGGCGGCTAACCCGGATATAAATCTAATCGCCATGGAACGCGTCGCCGACGTTGCCTGTCTTGCCCTTGAAAAGGCGGAAGCAGAAAAAAGCCTTCGCCCGAACGACAACCTTCGTTTCATCATCGGCAACGCCCAGCTGCTTGGCGAATGGTTTCCGGAAAGCTGTCTTGAGTGCATATACCTGAACTTCAGCGACCCGTGGCCGAAAAAAGGCTACGCAAAACGCCGTCTTACCCATGCAGATTTTCTTAAAATTTACAAAAAACTTCTCGCGCCCAGCGGACGGATTATCATGAAGACCGACAATCAAATCCTTTTTGACTTCAGCCTTGAGCAATTTGCCGCCGAGGGGATGCAGGTAGTCTGGCAGACACGCGACCTGCATCATTCAGAACGCGCCGCAACTAATATTCTGACCGAATACGAGGCGAATTTTATTGAAAAGGGCATCCCAATCTGCTCGGCTGTCGTCGCTTTCCGATAACTGAAATAGAAAGGAGTCAAGACAATGCTTGAAGAGCTTGTTCTGAAGAACCGCAGCTACCGTTCGTATGATGAATCCCGCAAAATATCGCGTGAGGAGCTGCTTTATTTTGTAAATCTCGCGCGCCTCACTCCCTCGACGCGAAATCAGCAGCCTCTATCCTACCGGCTTGTATGCACCGGCGAAGAATGCAGCAAAGTGCTGCCGCTGACCGGCTGGGCGTCACTGCTCAACGTTAAACTCCCGCCCGAAGGTCATGCGCCGACAGCATATATTATAATCTGCTGTGACACGACATGCGCAACGCCGAATTTTGAAAAATTCTGGCGCGACGTCGGTATCGCAGCGCAGACCATCACGCTCGCCGCTGCCGAAAAAGGGCTCGGAGGCTGCATGATAGGCAGCTTTTCACCCGAAAAGATTAGCTCAGCGCTGAATATTCCCGATAAATTCCGCCCGATGCTCGTAATCGCGCTCGGCAAGCCAGACGAAACAATAAGGCTGATCGAAGCTAAGGACGGTAAAGTAAACTACTACCGCGAAGGCGGCGTTCACTATGTTCCCAAACGTCCGCTTGACGATATAATCATTAAATAATGAATCAGGATAATACCCGTGAACCCGAGGGCGTGCTTATTGTCAACAAGCATGAGGGCGTCACCTCGCACGATATAGTCAACATAGTCCGCAAGGTTTACAATACAAAAAGAGTGGGCCACACCGGGACGCTCGACCCGATGGCGACCGGCGTTCTTGTCGTGCTTGTCGGGCGCGCCGCAAAGGCCGCCGAGTACCTCTTATGCGGCAGTAAAAGATACCTCGCCACCCTGCGCCTCGGCCTTGTCACAGACACCGAGGACATAACCGGAACTGTTCTCTCCCGGAGCGCCGATATACCGCCTGTCAAAACCGTTATAGACGCCTGCAAACATTTCACAGGCAAAATAATGCAGACGCCGCCGATGTACAGCGCGCTGAAGGTCGGCGGCAGAAAGCTTTATGAAATTGCCCGCGCCGGCGGATATGTAGAGCGCGAGCCGCGGCAGGTTGAAATTTTCAGTCTTGACTGCAAACCTTCGGACATACCCGGCGATTTTATCATTGACGTCTCCTGCTCCTCAGGCACATATATTCGCACCCTCTGTGCCGACATCGGCGCATACCTCGGCTGCGGCGGCGTTATGGCCTCTCTGTGCCGTCTTGAAGCGGGAGGCTTTGATCTTGAGGACGCCGTGACTGTCGAACAGTTAAAAGAACTGCCGCCGGAAAAACTTGAGGCTATGCTGCTGCCCGCCGAAAGCCTTTTTCGTGATCTTCCCGAAATACGGCTTCCTGCTTTTTTTGAGAGGCTCTGCCGCTCGGGCTGCGAAATATACCAGAGTAAAATCGGCACCGACTTCCCTGTCGGGCTTCGCGTTCGCCTTTCTAACGCGGACGGCGCGTTTTTCGCCCTCGGCGAGATCGGAAAATATCCGAATGGCAGCGCAGTAAAGGCAATAAAATATTTCGAGCTTGAATAAACGGCGGCCCGCAGAATTGCGGGCCGCCGTATTTTGATTTTGCAACCGCCTGCCAAGCGCACCGTTTATCTTTTAATCGTTTTGCCGCATACTGTGTTACGGCAGAACATGAGCTGCGCAGATACGGATTTTATGTCAGTTTATCATCTCTGAACGCAGAAAATCAAGTATCTTTTTTTCCTCGCGCGATACCTTTACCTGACTGAGCCCTAAGCTGTCCGCGGTTTCCTGCTGAGTAAGGTTGCGATAGTATCTGAGCAGCACGATGCGCCGCCAGAGCGGCTGCATCTTTGAAATTGACTGCGAGAGCGCTATGCTGTCAGAGAGCTTTTCAATATCGTTGCCGTCATCCGCGATGGTGTTCTCCAGCGTAACACCTTCGTCGCCGAACACGGTTTCGGAAAGCGAGGATACAGGAGTCATGGCGTCAAGGGCCACTGCCGCGTCCTCGGCGCTTACCCCGCACAGCTCTGCCAGCTCGCCTATATGCGGCTCCCTGCCCTCGTCTGAGACGATCCTGCTTCTCTCACGCATCAGAACCATGCCGAGCTTTTTATAGTTGCGGCTGACTTTGATTATCCCAGCGTCTCTCAGATGTCTTCTTATTTCCCCGACAATCAGGGGAACCGCGTATGTCGAAAACGCGGTCCCTCTCGAAATGTCAAACGAGTGGATCGCCTTTATCATGCCTATCATGCCGATCTGGATCAAATCCTCGGTTTCGGTACCCCGGTCGCGGAAACGTACTGCTATACTGCGCACAAGCCCGCCGTTAATCTCGATAAGCTTTTCCGCCGCAGTCTCGTCACCCTTCTGCGCTTTTTCTATCAGTTCCCGGTTCTGCGAATAAACTTCCTGTTCTTCAGCGGCGTTGCCCATTTTGGCCTCCGACAAGAGTAATTTTATGTAAGGGGTTCGCCTCTGCCTGTGAAATGCTTGAACATCACCACATTAGTTCCTTTTCCGACTTTCGAGCTGACGCGCAGCTTGTCCATGAAGCTCTCCATGACGGTGAACCCCATTCCGCTTCTCTCGCCGGATGTGTCGGTTGTAAAAAGAGGCTGGCGGGCGGCTTTGACGTCGGGTATGCCGCATCCTTTGTCGCGTATTTCTATTCGCACACTGTTGCCCTCGAGGATTTTTACCGTCATGTATATCGTTCCGACGCAGTCGCGGTAAGCGTGAACTATGCAGTTCGTGACTGCCTCTGACACCGCGCATTTTATGTCGGCAAGCTCCGATGCGGCCGGGTCGAGCTGCGCGCAGAAAGCCGCCGCCGCTGCTCTCGCCATGCCTTCGTTGACGGAAAGCGACGGCAGCATGAGCTTCATCTCATTTCTGACAACTGCCGAAAAGCCCTTATTTCTCATTTTTAACTTCCCCCTTTGTTTTCTCAACCGCTATGATACGCCGTATTCCGGCAAGACTCAGAATCTTTGATATCGGCTCCGTCGGATTGAGTATTACCATTTCGCCCCCCAGCTCGCGCGTCAAAGAGTATCTGCCCATTATCAGCCCGAGCCCAGAGCTGTCCATAAAACCGACCGCCGACAAATCAAGCAGCAGTCTTTTCGGATGGGTTTCGTATATCAGCGCGTCAATATCAGCCCTCAGCGCCGCCGCGCTGTGATGATCGATTTCCCCGCGCAGGCGCACATGAAGCACGCCTTCATTAAATTCATGTTCGAATCCGCTGTTGCTCCTTATCATTTTACATCCCTTCCGTTAAAGCTTCTTCCTGTATGATTCTACCATACCGCCCGGTGCAAACATTGTCGTATTATGTTGCTGAAATAAAAAAAGAAACCGGCAAAATTTTATTACAGTTTTCTATGACATCAGATTGTCCTTAAAAAGTTAAAGTCAAATATATCACATTATAAAACTCAAAACCGCAGGTAAAACGCATATCTCATGCGCATGAAAAAGCGTGCGGGCATTTCTGCCCGCACGCTGATATATTATAAAATTATACAGTTCATGCCTCCTGAGATTTCTTGTAATCCTCGACAATTTTCGTCGATATGTTCGACGGAACAACATCATATCCGGTTACCTTGAACTCCATCGAGCCGAGCCCCTTTGACATGGCACGCAGGGCGATAGGATAATCCATGATTTCGGATTTGGGCACCGTCACCTGTATTGTCGTATATTTGCTCTTCCCTTCTGTCGGGTTCATTCCGACAACGCTGCCGCGCCTTTTGTTGATATCTCCCATAATATCTCCGACAAGCGAGTCGGGTACTGTTATCCACATATCGCCGACAGGCTCGAGGAGCACCGGAGCCGCAAGCTCGAGGCATTTCTTATACGCAAGCTGCGCTGCGGTCTTGAACGAAATTTCATCCGAGTCAACCGCATGATATGAACCGTCATAAAGGTCGGCTGCCAGATGCACCATCGGGAATCCGGCGACTCCCTTCTGCATGGCCTCAAGTATTCCCTTCTCGACAGCCGGGTAGAAATTTTTGGGTACCGTGCCGCCGACGACCGATACTGTGAAGGTAAGGCCCTCGGCCTCGCCCGGACCAAAGCGCATCTTGACGTGCCCGTACTGTCCTGAACCGCCGTTCTGCTTCTTGTGTTTTCCTTCTACGTCTACATTCTTTGTGATTTTCTCACGGTAAGGAATTTTCGGGGTTTCAAGCTTGACGGATACTCCGAAGCGGTTTTTCATTTTCGACGCAAGAACGGCAAGATGCATCTCTCCGAGGCCTGCTATTGTCATCTGCTTTGTTTCAGAGTTGTTCTCGAACTTAAGCGTCAGGTCTTCCTCGAGCATCTTGGCGATCGCCTGCGATATTTTGCCCTCGTCGCCCTTTGACACGGGCGTGATAGCCTGAACCATATACGGGTTCGGATATTTTATCATTGAATATGAAACTGGGGCGCCGCTGCAAAGCGTGTCGTTTGTATTCGTGTTTGTGAGCTTTGCTATCATTCCTATGTCGCCGCAGGCAAGCTCGTCTACTTCGGTCTGCACCTTGCCCCTGACGGTATATATATGCGCCATTTTCTCAACGGCTTCCGTTTTGCTGTTCTTCAGAAGCATATCGCGCTTGAGCGTGCCGTTCATCACTTTGAAGAAAGACATTTTGCCGACGAACGGATCGGCGACAGTTTTGAAGACAAATATATTTGTTGCGCCGTCTGTTGTTATGTCTATCCTGCTGCCGTCATCAAGCAGCTCGCGCTTTCTTGACGTAAAACGCGGGAATGTGTCGGTAATCGAGTCCATCATTGTCGCGATGCCCCAGAGCATTGTGGCGGAGCCGCAGAATACTGGTACTATATCCCCTTTTACGATGCCCTCGTTGAGAGCCTTTGCAGCCTCCTCGCGGCTTATCTCAGCCTCCATAAGCACCTTTTCCATGATTTCTTCACTGACCATCGAAATGGCGTCGTTAAAGGATTCCTTGTACCCTGAGGCGACAGACTCAAGTTCGGCGTCCACCGGCACCTCATATCGTTTTCCCTTCGGGTCGTATTTATATGCCTTTCTGGCCGCAAGATCTATTATTGTGATGTCCTTTCCGTTCTTCACCGGAATTGTGACGGGACATACCGCCGTTCCGAATTTCTCGTGCAGCTCCTTGAAAACCCTGCCGAAGTTGGCTTCCGTATCATCGCATTTGTTAACAAAAAAAGCGCGGGGGATTTTTGCTTCCGATGCATAATTCCATGCAAGCTCGGTTCCGACCTCGACACCCGCTTTTGCGTCGACAGCTATAACTGCACAGCCCGCGACTCGGAGCGCCTGAAGAACCTCTCCGACAAAATCGAGGTATCCTGGTGTGTCAAGAATATTGATTTTTATATCCTTCCACATGACGGGAGCGATAGATGTCGAAAGTGAAAATCCTCTCTTAATCTCTTCCGCGTCATAATCGCAAACGGTGTTTCCTTCGGGCGTCCTGCCGAGGCGATCGGTTACGCCCGTAATGTAAAGCATTGCCTCAGCTATCGAGGTTTTTCCGCTCCCGCCGTGTCCGAGTAGTGCTACATTTCTGATATTGCCGGTTTCGATTTTAGCCATTGATGTTCCTCCTTCTTGCTCGCGCTGCGCTTCGACATACGCGTTGTACCTTTTATGTTATGATCTCATTAAACTGGTAATGTCAATAAAATCATACATTTTTGATTATACAATATATAGAATTCATTTTCAATAGCTTTATGCAATTTTTTCGATTTTGCTCAAATCGGCATCAGATTTTTTGTAACATTATACAATTTTTATATTAAAAAGCCGAAACGCGTTTTCTTTTGTCAGCCTTGCCGCTCCGTCTTTTCCAAGCCCTGTTATCTCGCCGAGCCGCTCAGCGGTGAGGCGCAGCAGCCCCGAGTGGTTCAGTTCTCCGCGGTGAGGGTGCGGCGCGAGATACGGACAGTCGGTTTCAATCAGCATTCTGTCATGCGGAATCAGTGCCGCCGTTTCGACGGTTTTCCTTGCGTTTCTGAATGTCAAAACGCCGGAAAACGAAATATACCAGCCAAGCCGAACCAGCTCTGCCGCCATCTCCGGGCTTCCGCTGAAGCTGTGAAAAACGCCTTTGACTTGAGGAAATCTCCTCACCACGTCAAGGCAGTCGCCGTGCGCCTCGCGGTCATGTACCTGAACCGGCAGGCCGTATTTTCGTGCAAGCTCCATCTGCGCCTCAAAATACGCGCGCTGCAGGTCCTTTAAGGCGGGCTGCCAGTAATAATCAAAGCCGATCTCGCCGATCGCTACAATTTTGTTTTCTTCCCTGCCGTCGAGAAGCTTAGACAGACGCTTCATCTCATCCTCAAGCGCTGCTTCCGGGCGAATGTCCTCCGGGTGAATTCCGACCGCCGCATACATCCCTTTGCGTTGCTTCGCCTGAGCGATGACTTCCGCGGCATTGTCGACATTTGTTGAGACATTTATTATATATCCAGCCTGCTCCGGCATAATCTCATCTAGCAGCGCCGCGGCGCCGCCGGGATATTCTGCGTCAAACCTCTTGTCGGTGTAGTGCGCGTGTATGTCAAACAGCATTTCCATATTATTTCCCCTTGCAAAAACCGGGCTGCAGTGCAGCCCGGCCAAATATCACCTTACTCTTTCACCGAGCGGCGTATCGTCCGCGAGAAACACAACCCGTATGGTTTCCTCGCCCGATGCAAGTATCATTCCGTTGGACTCGATGCCGCAGAGCGTCGCAGGCTTGAGGTTTGCCACGACAATAACCTTTTTCCCTATCAGCTCCTCAGGCTTATAAAACTTAGCTATACCCGACACGACCTGACGCTGTTCGTATCCGAGGTCGAGCTGAAGCTTAAGAAGCTTCTTAGCCTTCGGGACCGGCTCCGCCGCGGTCACCTTAGCGGTGCGAAGCTCGACGCCCATGAAATCCTCTATTCCGATAAGGGCGCATCCTTCGGGCTTCTCCGGTATGGCTTTTGCCTTATTATCATTCTCGGCCTGCGCTGCTGAAATTGCGGCTTTGCGCTCTTCTTCTATCTGTTCAAGCATCTTGGCTTCGTCAATTCTGACAAAAATAACCTTTGAGTCTCCCACGGCTCTTCCGGGTTCAAGCCCGCCGAAGCCGGCGAACTCTGAGAACAGCAGATATCCCGCATTCGCACGTCCTATTTCATCAGCCGTTTTCTTCAGCGCGTCAAGCTCCCTGACCGCGTTCAGCTCGCGCAGTATCTCCTCGGACGTTGCCGGTATGATCGGAGAAAGCAGCACGGCGCCCACGCGGATTGTCTCAAGCAGATTGTAAAGCACCGTCCCGAGCCGCGCGTGCCTGCTTTCGTCCTTATAAAGTCCCCACGGCAGAGTTTCGTCTATATATTTATTTGCGCGGCGCAGCATTGCGAAGACGCCCTCGGTGGCGTCGGCAATATGGTAGGCATCCATGTTTCTGACGAAAGAGGAATATGCGTCTTCCGCGGCTTTTTTCAGCTCGTTGTCGATTGGCTCCGGGCAGACAGGCGGCTGAATCACCTGATTGAAATATTTCTTCTGCATATCGAGCGTTCTCTTGCAGAGATTGCCGAGAGTATTGACAAGATCCATATTATAGCGCGCTATCACGTTTTCGTATGTGATGCTTCCGTCCGAGTTGTACGGCATCTCGGCAAGTGCGTAATAGCGCACTCCGTCTACGGTAAATTTTTCTGCCAGCTTGTCGGCATAAATCACATTCCCGCGAGACTTCGACATCTTGTCGGCTCCGAAATTGAACCACGGATGGCCGAAAACCTTCTTTGGCAGCGGCAGTCCCAGCGCCATGATAATGATTGTCCAGTATATCGAGTGGAAGCGCACAATATCCTTGCCGATCATGTGGACGTCTGCCGGCCAGAACTTTTCGAAAAGCTCGGGCTGCTTTTCTTTAGCCGGATCATAGCCGAGCGCCGTTATATAGTTGGAGAGAGCGTCTATCCAGACATAAATCACATGCTTGTCGTCAAAGCTGACCGGAACGCCCCATTTGAACGAGGTGCGCGATACGCAAAGATCCTGAAGACCGGGAAGAAGGAAATTGTTCATCATCTCCTTTTTCCGCGACTCCGGCTCAATAAGACCCGGGTTGTCGTTTATATACTGTATCAGTCTGTCGGCGTACTTTGAAAGGCGCAGAAAATATGCTTCCTCCTTTGCGCGCTGCACCGGACGTCCGCAGTCGGGACACTTGCCGTCGACCACCTGCGTATCGGTATAAAAGCTCTCATCCGGGGTGCAGTACCAGCCTTCATATTCGCCCTTGTATATATCGCCCTGGTCGTATAGCTTTTTGAAGATATTCTGAACCGATTTCATATGGTAATCGTCGGTGGTGCGGATGAACTTGTCGTATGTCGTGTTCATCATATCCCAGACTCCGCGAAGTTCGCCCGAAATCCTGTCCGCGTACTCTTTAGGGCTGACGCCCGCCGCGGCGGCGCAGTTCTCGATCTTCTGCCCGTGCTCGTCGGTGCCGGTGCAGAAATATACATCATATCCCATCGACCGCTTATAACGAGCCACCGCGTCGGTCATGATGACTTCATAGGTGTTGCCGAAATGCGGCTTCTGCGAAGCGTACGGGATAGCCGTGGTTATATAAAATTTTTCTTTTTTCATAAATCAGATTTCTCCTTCGTGCTGAAAGTTGCGATATTGAAGCTGCGGCTGCAGAAAATCATATATGAGACCGTATAAAACGGGACAAGCTGAATAAAAAATATCACGCCGATGGTTGCGAGCGAGAGCGCCGCCCAGCCTGTGAAACTCAAGACAAACGTGATTATCTCCCACATCCGCAGGTGCGACGCCTTAAAAGAAGCCGCAAGAGCCTGTCCGGTTTTCATATCCCCGCGCATTGCAAATCCGCTGAAAAAGAACAGCCTGACGGCGAGATACAACGCGCCGACAATAATCACGCCCGCCGTCATGTCGACAATTAAATCCATCAAATACGAAATGTCTTCAGACACGGCAGCTATCGCCAGTTCTTTAATCAAATATTTCTTGAGCCAGCCTGCCCCGGACAATGCGCCCGCGATTATAAAAAGCGGCATATTCGACAGCAGCATGACGCCCCATGTGCGCGGCAGTTTCCGGTATGCGCAAAACACATCCGCCGTGATTGCTTTTTCCCCGGAATACATTCGGTGAGCGAGAGCGAGCATTCCGTATCCTATCGGAAATCCGAAAAAGAATATTATGGCATAATCGATCATAGCAGACATATACTGCAGGTTGCCATAAATAAACGGATACTTTTCAAGCAGCGGCTTCAACGGCATCAGGATTGCAGCACTGATACCCCCGACGGCCACCATTATGAGCGCAAAAAGAATTGACGCTTCAATCAGCTTGAGCCGGTTTCCGTTCTTCTCAAGAATTTCCCGTGCGTTCCGCTTTACCGATTCCCGCGCCGAAGCGCTTCGGTTTCCGCCGTATTGGACATTGTATTGTTCCATATAAAAACATCCTTTCGCGAAACGTTCATATAACATATCCATGAGGCTGCCGTTATTTTTCCAACGGCGATCCCCCGGATATTATCCGGTCGATTTTATAGCTTCCTTTTCCGTTCCCGTCTGCCCGCAAAAGCAGGGCGTCTGCAAATTTACCCGGCTCGAGCGAGCCTACAAGATTGTCAATGCCCACCGCCTTTGCAGGATTGAGCGTCGCGCAAGGCACTGCTTCTTCAAGACCTATGCCGCAGAACTTAATTAAATTCATCATACCGTCGAAGAGGTTCAATGTGCTGCCGCCGAGCGTGCCGTCGGCCGACAAGGCCTTTCCGTCCTTTACCGTAACCGGAACACCCGCGATACGGTACACCCCGTCAGGGCAGCCCGTACCCTCCATCGAATCGCTGACAAGTATTGTTCTCGCGCTTGTCAGGCAGCGGTATGCAAGACGTATCATCTCCGGGGAAACGTGCATTCCGTCGCATATGAGTTCGCAATAAGCGCCGCCCATAAGAGCCGCGCAGACCGCTCCGCCGGCACGGTGATGCAGCGGCGGCATGGCGTTGAACAGATGTGAATATGCGGTAATCCCCCGTTTTTCAGCTTCATATGCCTCGGCATATGTCATCGCCGTATGCCCCGCAGCGGCTGTCGCCCCGAGTTTTAATATGCGTGCAAGAAAAGTCCCGTCAGAATCAAGCTCGGGTGCGTACGTTATATGAAAAGGCAGCCGCATTCGGGCGACCAGCTCGTCAAGCTCCTTTTTGTCTGGCCTTGCCAGAAGATCAGCCGACTGAACGCCCCGCTTCAAGGGATTAAGATACCTTCCCTCAAGATGTATGCCGATATACCGCGCGCCAGATAGTCCGCGCACCGTGTTTATGCGTTCCGCAGCCTCAATCAGTTCGCCGTATGGCGCAGACGCCAAGGTCGGGACAACGGTGGTCACTCCGGTTTTAAGATATTCCTCCGCCATTTTGCGAAGTCCGGCGGAATCGGCGTCGCAGAAATCGTATCCCGCGCGCCCGTGCGTATGCATATCGACAAGCCCCGGAATAAGATACGCCCCGCCGGCGTCGATTACCCTGTCATATTCGATTCCGTCTTTCCCGGCTGCAATAATTTTACCGTCGGCAGAGGAAAAGCTGCCACGCCTGAAAGCGGCGGCGTTATTGTCATATATTAAGGCGTTTTCAATCAATAGCCTCATATGAAGCCTCCGAAAATAAACATCTATTGTATTATTATAGCAGTTTCCCGCCGGTTTTACAATATATAAACCGAAATTTACCTTTGGCCGCAAGAAAAAACGGCGCCGCGGCGCCGTTTTATAACCTAATTCTTTTTATTGTTAAGCTCGTTCAGATATCTGATTTTCATAATTGCTTGTATGATAAAAGATGAAAGCACTATGCCGGACGCGCCCTGCACCAGATTGTACGGTATGTTTGCCGCAGCGCCGCCGATTCCGTAAAGCGCAGTCTCATAAGCAAAATATCCCGCAACCATTATCGCTTCTCCTGCCGCGGCGGCAATCACATATCTGAGTACTTTCATAACTTTGCTTTTGCCCCGAATCAGGGCAATGACCCAGAAGGCCGCCGACGCCATAAGCCCTTTGATCACAAATGTAGCAGGCACATAAACGGCATATCCCATGATAAGATCAGTCAGCGCCGAGCCGACAGCACCAGCGGCGGCTCCCCAGACAGGCCCCAGAATCCAGCCTGCAAGCAGTACGAAGCAATCGCCGAGGTGTATATAGCCTCCCATCGGCGTAGTAACCGGAGATAAGGTGGCTACACAGATAATCGCCGCGAACAGAGCCGAGGCAACCATTCTTCTTATGTCTGACGGTTTCATTGCTTTCTCCCCAAATATGAATTCTCAGGTAATTTCATTTATATCATAAGGAGTGGTCTGATAAACATAATAGTTGAGCCAGTTCGAATAAAGCAGGTTTGCGTAGCTTCTCCAGCGGACGATCGGGCGCTTTGTGACATCGTTATCCGGGTAGTAGTTAACCGGAATATCTATCGGAAGTCCTGCGCGTTTATCGCGCAGATACTCCTTTTCAAGCGTATCCGCGTCGTATTCGGTATGACCTGTTACAAATACCTGCCGCCCCTTCTCGGTCATGCAGAGAAAAACTCCCGCGACATCCGAAGATGCGATTATCTTAAGTTCCGGCACCGCCTGTATGTCCTCGCGCTTCACCGTGGTATGCCTTGAATGAGGCACCCAGAACTCGTCGTCAAAACCCCGGACCAGCATAGAACGGTTGTAATCCAGCTTGTGGCTGAAAATACCGAAAAGCTTTTTTTCAAGCGGATATTTTTTGATTCCATAATGATAATAAAGCCCCGCCTGCGCTCCCCAGCATATGTGGAATGTGCTTGTGACATGAGTTTTGCTCCACTCCATTATATCGCAAAGCTCTTCCCAGTACTCGACCTCCTCGAATTCCATCTGCTCGACAGGCGCTCCAGTGATTATCAGCCCGTCAAACTTGCGGTTCTTCACCTCATCAAAGGTTTTATAGAAAGCCAGCATATGCTCCGGGGAGGTATGCTTTGCCTTATGTGTCGCAGTCTGAAGCAGTTCAAGCTCGACCTGCAGAGGCGTGTTGCCGATTAGACGCGCAATCTGAGTTTCAGTGGTAATCTTTGTGGGCATAAGATTCAGCATGAGGATATGAAGCGGGCGGATATCCTGCGTGATGGCCCGCGTTTCGGTCATTACGAATATGTTTTCTTCCAGCAGGGTGTTTGTCGCTGGAAGCAGATTCGGAATTTTTATCGGCATAATGAGGCTCCTTTGAAAATTATGATTATAATTTTTCTCAGACCGACGCCTTGTCAAGCGCCTGCGAAATGTCGGCGATTATATCGTTAACATTTTCAATTCCTACGCTTAATCTTATAAAATCCGGTGTAATTCCGCACTCCTCAAGCTGCTTGTCGGTGAGCTGACGGTGCGTCGTGCTTGCGGGATGCAGCACAGATGTGCGCGCGTCGGCGACGTGCACCACAATCGATGCGAGTTTTAACGAATCCATAAATTTCATCGCGCTCCGGCGCCCGCCCTTTACACCGAATGAAACAACGCCGCAGGCACCTTTCGGAACATATTTCATCGCCAGTTCATATTGGCTGCTGTCCTCGAGCAGCGGGTAATTGACCCATGAAATACGGCTGTCATTACGCAGCCACCTTGCAACGTCAAGAGCGTTCTTGGAGTGTCTTTCCATGCGCAGGTGGAGCGTTTCAAGTCCAAGATTCAGAATGAAAGCCGAAAACGGAGTCATAGCGTTCCCTATGTCGCGCACAAGCTGGACGCGCAGCTTTGTGAAATATGCGTTCGCGCATCCGAACTTTTTGGTATATGAAATCCCGTGATATGACTCGTCAGGCTCAGTAAGTTCCGGGTATTTACCGTTTTCCCAGTTGAATTTTCCGCCATCGACGACACAGCCGCCCACGACGGTCGCGTGTCCGTCCATATATTTTGTGGTCGAGTGTGTCACAATATCAGCTCCGAACTCAAAAGGCCGGCATAGGATTGGGGTTGCAAAAGTATTGTCAATAACAAGTGGAATGTTATGGCGATGCGCAAGCTTTGCATAACGTTCGATGTCAAATATCCTGAGCGACGGGTTAGATATTGTTTCACCGAAAATAAGGCGCGTATTTTCATCAATGCTCTTTTCTATTTCTTCATCTGTCAGATCGGGAGATATGAAGCGCACATCAATTCCGAGGCGTTTTAGAGTCACTCCGTAAAGATTGAAGGTGCCCCCGTAAATAGATGAAAGAGCGATAATATTCTGACCCGCCGATGTGATGTTGAGCACTGCAAGCATATTTGCGCTCTGCCCCGAGGACAGAAGGACCGCGCCGCTGCCGCCTTCAAGCTCGCAGATTTTCTTTTCCACCTGTTCAACTGTCGGATTTGAAATTCTTGTATACATATGGCCAGGCGCTTCAAGGTCAAACAGTTTTCCGAGATGTTCGGCGCTGTCATATTTGTACGTCGTGCTCTGGTATATAGGCAGAACTCTGGGCTCGCTGTTTTTTGGGCTGTATCCCGATTGTACGCATTTTGTTTCAATTTTATATTCAGACATTTTTTTACCGTCCGCTTTCTTTTTATATGTTATCAGTTTATTAGATTATTAAGCAATTATATCATATGTTTTTCCATATTACAATGTCAAAATTGAACAAAATAATATGCTTTCAGTATCTCTGATAAATAAATTAAACAATTATGCTTTCACTTTGTTCTTTTAAGACTTTTTTTCCTTTTATCAATTGCGGCATAAAATTACCTGTAATGTTTATCATAGATATAAAAAAGCAGCACGTATTAAATACGTGCTGTTTTATGTGTTCATTGACAACCGGATAAAGGAGTAAAGGGATGAGGAGAAAAGAAACT